>JBGAMF010000139.1:0-8606 GCA_044223185.1 Casimicrobiaceae bacterium
AGCCCTCTCCCCGCTGCCGCGGGGAGAGGGAGTACCCATGGCACGGTCGGGGGGCCTTGGCAGCTCCCTCTCCCCGCTGTGCGGGGAGAGGGTCGGGGTGAGGGGCGGGTGGCCGGAGGCGAAACCCCAACGGGGCCGCTACTTGCCCTTTCCCTTGCGTCGCGCCGGCGCCCGTCCGGCGTCGAGCGTCCACGCCGGCCGCGCGAATCGTTCCTGCAGGAATTCCGCGAACGCGCGGACCTTTGCGGACAGGTGCCGCCGGCTGGGGTAGACCACGTGGATCGGCGTGGCGGCGGGCGGGAAGCCGCGCAGCAGCGGCACGAGCCGGCCGGCGGCCAGATCGGCGCCGACGATGAAGTCCGGCTCGTACGCGATGCCCACGCCGGCGACGGCCAGCGCGGCGAGGAACGCGCCGTTGTTCGCGTGCACGGGGCCCGCCACGCGCACGCGGCGCTCGCCACCCGCGCGGTCGCCGAACGACCACTGGTCGCGCTGCGGCGCGTACTCGTACAGCAGGCAGGCGTGGCGGGCGAGGTCGTCCGGGGAACGCGGCTCGCCGTGGCGCGCGACGTATTCGGGCGCGGCACAGCAGACGAGCTGCGACGTGCCCACGCGGCGCCCGACGAGGTTCTGCCCGCCGACCGCGCCGATCCGCACGGCGGCGTCGAAACCCTCGTCGACCAGGTCGACGACGCGGTCGGACAGCTCGACGTCGAGGCGCATCTGCGGATGCCGCGCCATGAACGCCGCCGCTGCCGGGGCGAGATGGGCGGTGCCGAACGTGACGCCCGCGGAGATCCGCAGCGTGCCGCGGGGTGCCGCCGTGCCGGCGCCCGCGGTGGCCTCCGCCTCCTCCAGGTCCGCCAGCAGCTGCACGCACCGCTCGTGGAACGCGCGTCCAGCCTCGGTCAGCGACAGCCGCCGCGTCGTGCGGTTGAGGAGCCGGGCGTCGAGGTGCGCCTCGAGCTCGGTGACTTGCCGCGACACCGACGACACCGAAACGTCGAGCCGGTCCGCGGCACGGGCGAAGCTGCCGGTCTCGACCACCTTCACGAAGGCGGTGATGGCGTGGAAGCGGTCCATGGCGGTCCTCGGGGCCGGTGCCTGTCAGCCGATTATTATTGCAGAAAGCGCAACAATATTTCGCAATTTCGCATATTTATCTCGAATGGGGAAACCATGAAGATGGCTCCCGCTGCGCCACACCCGGCGCGCAACCGAACACTCTCCAGGAGCCTTCCATGAACGATGCACGTCTGACCGGTTACGCCGCGCTGCTGCTGCGCGTGACGCTGGGCACGCTGTTCGTCGCCCACGCGCTGCTCAAGTACTTCGTGTTCACGCTGCCCGGAACCGCGCAGTTCTTCGCTTCGCTCGGCTTGCCCGGCGCGCTCGGCTACGTCACGTTTGCCGCCGAGCTGGTCGGCGGCCTCATGCTGATCGCCGGCGTGAAGGTCCGCGCGGTGTCGCTCGCGCTGGTGCCGGTGCTGCTCGGCGCGACGTGGGCGCACGCCGGCAACGGCTGGGTCTTCTCCGCACCGAACGGCGGCTGGGAGTACCCGGCGTTCTGGACCGTGACGCTGGTCGTGCAGGCGCTGCTCGGCGCGGGCGCGTTCGCGGCCAATCCGGTGCTGCCGGCGCCTGCCCTGCACCGCGCGTGACGCGCGGCCCGTTTCCTCCCACCACTTCGATCGAGGAGTTGCCATGAAGCTCTATTTCAGTCCCGGCGCGTGCTCGCTGGCCGTGCGCATCGCGCTGACCGAGGCGGGCCTGCCGTTCGCCGCCGACAAGGTCGACCTGCGGACGCACCGGCTCGCCGACGGCACCGACTACTACGCGATCAACCCGAAGGGCTACGTGCCCATGCTCGAGCTGGCCGACGGCACGCGCCTCACGGAGGTCACGGTGCTGCTGCAATACGTGGCCGACCGCGTTCCGGGCACGCTGGCGCCGGCTTACGGCAGCGTCGACCGCTATCGCGTGATGGAGTGGCTCGGTTTCATCGCGACCGAGCTGCACAAGCAGTGCGGCCCGCTGTGGAACCCGGCCACGCCGGACGCGACGAAGGACGCGGTGCGCGCGCAGCTCGGCCGCCGTCTCGCCCACGTTGCCGGGTCGCTGGCCGCGCAGCCGTTCCTGACGGGCCAGGCGTTCGGCGTCGCCGACGCGTACCTGTTCACGATCCTCAACTGGGCACCGATGCTGGCGGTCGACCTGTCGCCGTATCCGGCGCTCGCCGCGTTCCAGGCACGCGTCGCGGCGCGGCCCGCCGTGCGGCGCGCGCTGGTCGCCGAAGAGCTCGTCGAGGAGAACGCCGCGGCGGCCGCCGCGTGATCCCGGGCACGCCACGGCCGGACTTGCGCCGGCCGTGGCGTACGATGCAGGGCCGACACCGATGAAACGACTTCCGACCGTCTTCCTTTCCCATGGGGCACCGACCCACGCGACGGAGCCCGGCGCGGCCGGCCGCGCGTGGGAAGCGCTGGGCCGCGCGCTGCCGCGGCCACGTGCGATCCTGATGGCGTCCGCCCACTGGGAGACCGCGCTGCCGCTGCTGACGGGCAACCCCAAGCCGCAGACCATCCACGACTTCGGCGGCTTTCCGCGCGAGCTGTACGCGCTGCAGTACCCGGCGCCGGGCGCGCCGGAGCTCGCGACCCGGGCGGTCGCGCTGCTGAAGGACGCCGGCATCACCGCGGGTGTCGACGGCTGCCGCGGCCTCGACCACGGCGCGTGGGTGCCGCTGCTGCACATGTACCCGGCGCACGACGTGCCCGTCGTGCAGGTCTCGGTGCAGACCGAGATGGGACCGGCGCACCACGTCGCGCTGGGTCGGGCGTTGGCACCGCTCGCCGCCGACGGCGTGCTGATCGTCGGGTCCGGGCACGCGACGCACAACCTGCGCGACTGGGCGACGCACCGTGGCCGGCGCGAGCCGTTGCCCTACGTGCAGGCGTTCGCGCAGTGGGTGGGCGAGCGCCTGACCGACGGCGACACGGCGGCCCTGATCGACTACCGCGAGCGCGCGCCGGAGGCCGTGCGCGCGCATCCGACCGAGGAGCACTTCCTGCCGCTGCACGTCGCGTGGGGAGCGGCTCCCGAGGGCGCGCGCGCCGAGCGCATCGTCCACGGCGTCGAGGCGGGCGCGCTGGCGATGGACGCGTGGGTTTTCCACTGAGGGTCGGACCCCGTCACCCGCGGCCTTCACTCACGGCTTCGATGCGCCCGTTCCGGGCCAGGCGTGGGTGGTCACGACGACGTGCTCTCCCCGGCGCGCGGTTGCCGGGCGGCTCGCGCAGGCACAGCACGACGATGCCGAGGGCGGCGAGCGCCACGCCACCCGCGACGCGAGCTGATTCGAAGCCGGCAGCGACTGCAGCGATTCCACCACGCACGCTCCCCCGGGATTCGACCCGGGAGCGGACGGCGCGCCATTGCCGCGGGAGGGGCTCCGGGGGCCGACAGGCCCGCGGCGTCCCGCCAGGGCTACGGGGCGGCGCGGCCTTCGCTGTAGTTGGGGAATATCCCGTTGACGACGATGCAATAGGTCATCGCCAGCGTGGGCTGGGCATTGCCGTACGGGAGCGGCTGGCCGCCTCCCGCCGGGCCGAGCGTGGTGGTCACGCTGGCGCTCGCCCTGATCGCCGAGACGTCCATGTCCACGTCGGCGGGCAGCTCCGAGTACCCGTACGTGGTGGTGGGCGTGGCGGGGGACACGTTCTTCAGCGAGGCGAAGGCCCTTCCGGCGGGATCGGCGGACTCGCCGGGAGCCTGGACGGCGCGCAGCGTCAGCGTGACCTGCGCCTCGGAACTCGCCGCATGATTGTGCGACGGGAGGTTGGCTTCCGTGAGCTGGAGCGCAAGCGTCCCGAACTGCTGCCCCACTTCCCGGTCCGCCAGGTCGCGACCCTGGCCGCGATTCACGACGACGCGCCCGCGCAGGTCCGGCAATGCAAACGTGGTGCTGCCGTCACCGCCGTAGGTGTTGCCGAGCAGGTTGAACAGCGCCGCGTTGCCGGCGACCGGCATGAGCTGTCCGTCCGCCGGCAGCGTGTCCTTGGGACATCGGTTGCCGGCCGTCACGCAGACCGACCCCAGGAACGCGTCCGGCGTGCACGCCATCGCGCTGGCAACGGGCGCGAGCGCGAGCGCTGCGGCGTACGCAATGCGGCGGGTCAGGCCATGCACGTCCACCTCCCTGGGCCGCCGCTCACGGACGCGGCGGCATCGCGCCGCGGACCCGGATGCACTGGGACATCACGAGGCTCGGCTGCATGTTGACGAATGGCTGCCCGCCGCCGGTGTTCCCGGTCGTGGTCGTCACCGTTGCGGTGGCAGCGATGGACGACGGGTGCATGCTCACGTCGTCGGGAAAGCGCTCGCAGAACCACATGGGTCCTCGCTCGGGGCATGCGTTCAGGATTCTTTCCGCGTAGCCGTAGATCCCGGCTTGCGGGGCCGCCGCCGCCATGCGCGAGGTGGTGGTCGAGAGCGCGGCCGCAACGTTGCTCGTGGGGCCCGATTGGTTGCCCCCCGCGCTTTGCGCGCGCAGCGTGCCCCCGACGCTCGCCTCCGACGTCGCGGGATGTTCGTGCGGCGGCAGGTTCTCGACGGCGAGGCTCAACGCTTCGGTCCCGAACGTCTCCCCGATCCCGACGTCCGCCAGCCCGGGGCCCTTGCCGGCGCTCGCGGCCACACGGCCGCGGAGGTCGGGCAGCGCGAAGGTCGTCGTGCCGTCGCCGCCGTAGGTCGTTTGCAACAGTTCGAACAGGCCCTCGTTGCCGTTGATCGGGAGCAACGCGCCGTCCGCGGGCACCCACCCCCCCGACGCCGGGCACCCGGGCGCGCCACCGACCGATCGCGCGAACGCGAACGTGCACACGCTTCCCAGGTAGGCATCGATCGGGCACGCCGAGGCGCCGGGAACCGTCACCCAAGCCAGGCTCGCGGCGAACGCGATGCGGAGGACGGGCCGGCTCACGGCGAACCCGCAGCGGCAGCGGCCGCGATGGGCGGGGTCGGCACCGCGCTTGCCGGCGGATACTGCGGCAGCTGGCCGGTGACCGCGATGCACTGGAGCAGCACGAGCGTGGGCTGGGCATTGTCCAGCGGCTTGCCGCCGCCGGTCGCGCCGATCGTCGTGGTGACCTTGGCCTCTCCGGGAACGGAGCTTCGCCGCATGTTCACGTTGGCAGCCTGATTGGAATACGCGTCGGTTCTGGTCGTCGGCTCGTCGGACCCTTTCGGCGGGCCGGGCGTGGTCTGGAGGACCGCCAGCACGTTGCCGCCGGGGTCCTGCCGCGTTCCCTTGGCCCTCTGGCCGCGCAGCGTGGCCGTCACGCTCGCCTCGGAGTTCGCACTGTGCGTGTGCGGCGGCAGATTGGCGACGCCGAGCGGGACGCTGTCGCCGCCGAACGCGGTGCCCAGGTCGACCGGCGGAAGGCCCGTGCCCTGGCCGCGGTGCGCGACGATGCGGCCGCGCAGGTCCGGCAGCGCGAATTTCGTCGCGCCGTCGCCGCCGTAGATCGTCCCGATGAGCGAGTAGAGGAAGACGTGGTCGGCGATCGCCAGCAGACGGCCGTCGGCGGGCAACGTACCGGCCGGGCACCAGTCCTGCGCGACCGTACACAGCTGCCCGACGTAGGGATTCGGCGAGCACGCCAGCGCGGCCGGACCTGGCCCGAAGGCGAGCGCAGCTGCGAGCACGGCGCGGTGGGTCGGGCGATTCATGCCGCTCTCCAATGGGCCAGCGTAGGTGTCCGTGCCGCCGATGCCCGGTCGAAGCGCATCGCGACTGCGGTGCCCGCGGTGCGCAGCCGGCGCGCGGAGTGTGCACCAAAGTTCCGGAGGTGCCAAGTGGAGGCCGCGCAACGGCCGCGCCCGGGCCGTGCGGCCGGGCGCCCGCTTCAGGACGCGAGCAGCGCGCCGAGCAGCCGGTGGAAGTGATGCACGCCGCGCTCGCGACCGGGCGAATAGCGCCCGCCGCGGTAACAGCGCGCGCGCACGCCGCGCTGGACCGCCGCGACGATCGCTTCGTCCTCGGCTTCCACGCGGTCGAGCGCGCCGCCGGCGCCGGCGTGGAGGAGCGACGCGTCGCCGACGTACGCGCGGAACGCGACGCGCGTGCGCTCCGGCCCGGCGGGCTCGACCAGGTTGACGGACAGCCCCCACGGATAGAAGTTGAGCATCAGGTTCGGAAACAGCCACCCGTAGTACGCCGCCACGCGGTGCCCGTGGTCGGGCGAGTCGGGCGGCGGCGCGAACGCCGGCTCGCCGGCGGCGGCCAGCGCGACCTGCAGGCTCGCGTACGGATAGAGCTCCGTCGTGTAGCTCGCGCAGTCCACCAGCGCGTTGAGGCCGGCGTGCACGAACGGGATGTGGAAGCCCTCGAGGTAGTTCTCGACGTAGAGCGCCCAGTGCGCGTCGATCGTGAAGTCGCGGTCGCGCGCGGGGTCGTGGCGGAACTGCCCGACGGGCAGCCACGCGACCCGGTCGAGGAGGCCGCCAGCGCAGGCGGCGAACGGCGCGAGGGGTTCGAGCGCCGCGAAGCCGTGCCCGTTCCACTCCGCGAAGGGCACCTGCGGCAGGTCGTCGGCGGCCGACGGAAAGTCGCATGCATCTTCGAACTCCGGCATGAAAGTCATGCGCCCGGCGAGGTCGAAGCGCCGCGAGTGGTACCCGCAGCGGATCTGGTCGGCGCGGCACGGCGCCTGGACCAGGAGGTTCGCGCGGTGCGTGCACACGTTCGACAGGCAGCGCAGCGTGCCGCCGGCGTCGCGCGCGAGCAGCAGCGGCTCGTCGAGGAGGCCGGGCAGCACGTCGCGCGGCGACAGCGATCCCGGCAGCGCGACGTCGCGGAGATCGCCCAGCCAGTGCCACGCCCGCGCGAAGATGCGCTCGCGCGTGGCCGCGTACGCGCCGGCGTCCGCGTAGAACGCGCGATCCAGCGTCGCGGCGCGCGTGATGTCCGGATCGACCGCGTAGCGCATCGGCCGCTCGTCACGCGACGCGGTACGGTCACTCCGGCTTGATGCCGGCGTCGCGGACGACCTTCTGCCACTTCGCCGTTTCGCTCCTGACCATCGCGCCGAACGCCTCGGGCGTGCTCGTCGTGGGCTCCACGCCCTGCGCGATCAGCGCCTTCTGCACGTCCGCGTTGCCCATCACCTTGCCGAACTCCACGTTGAGGCGCGCGATGACCGCGGGCGGCGTGCCGTTGGGCACGAGGATCCCGAGCCAGCCGACCGCCTCGAAACCCGGGAAGCCGGACTCGGCGATCGTCGGCACGTCGGGCAGCGCCGGGCTGCGCTTGGTCGACGTCACGACGAGCCCGCGCAGCTTGCCGGCCTTGATGTTGGGCATGCCGGACGCGACCGACAGCGCGGCCAGCTGCACGTGCCCGCCGAGCAGGTCGGTGATCGCAGGCGCGGCGCCCTTGTACGGCACCTCCACCCACTTGAAGCCGGCCGTCTGCATCAGGAGCTCGATGGCGAGGTTCGCGAACGTGCCGTGCCCGGCGGTGCCGTAGTTCACCGACCCCGGAGCGGTCTTCGCGGCGGTGATCGCGTCGGAGAGCGTGCGGAACTTCGAGTCCGCCTGGGTCATGATGAGGTTGGGCGAGATCGCGACCTGGATGACCGCCGTCAGGTCCTTCGCGGGGTCGAGGCCGGGGTTCTTCAGCGTCGCCGGCGCGATGATCATGTTGTCGGCCTGCCCGATCACGAGTTCGTGGCCGTCGTTCGGCGCGCGCGCCACCTCGGCCAGCCCGATCGTGCCGGCGGCGCCGGCCTTGTTCTCGACGACGACCGTCCAGCCGGTGGACTTGGCAAGCTCGGTCGCCAGCGTGCGCGCGACGAAGTCGGTGCCGCCGCCCGGCGGGAACGGCACGATCAGCCGGACCGGCTTGGACGGGTAGGTCTGCGCGTGCGCCGGAACGGCGAACGCGATCGCGGCGACGAGGGCGAGCAGCGTGCGGATCATGGGACTCCTCCGTGGAAAGGCAGTGCGTTCGTGCGGTCAGCCGACGGCGCGGCGCGCGTCGTCCTGCGAGTACTTGCGAAGGCGCGGCCCGGCCTTCATCACCTGCCCCGGCAGCGGGCGTCCGATGACTGCCTCGACGCGGCGGGCGACCGCGATCAGCGCTTCGAGATCGACACCGGTCGCGAAGCCCGACTCCTCGAGCAGGTAGACGAGGTCCTCGGTGCAGATGTTGCCGGTGGCCCCCGGCGCGAACGGGCAGCCGCCGAGTCCGGCGATCGCCGACTCGAACTCGCGGATGCCGAGGTCGAGGCCGACCATCACGTTGGCGAGGCCGACGCCGCGCGTGTTGTGGAAATGCAGCGCGATCCGCAGGGCGGGGAAGCGCTCGCCGATCGCCGTCACGAGGCGCGCGACGGTCGGTGGCGTGGCCATGCCGGTGGTGTCGCCCAGCGTCAGCCGGTCGACGCCGAGGCGCGCGTAGGCGTCGACGATGCGCAGCACGGCGGACACCGGCACCTCGCCCTCGAACGGGCAGCCGAACGCGCAGGCGACCGCGCCGCGCAGCGGCGTGCGGCCGTGGGCAATCCCGGCGATCTCCGTCACGTTGGCCAGCGACGCGGCGATCG
>JBGAMF010000140.1:0-8117 GCA_044223185.1 Casimicrobiaceae bacterium
GGGGCCGCGGCGAGGCAGGCTGCGCGCGGCGGTCAGAACAGGCGGGAAACGTCATTGAAGAGAGCTAGTGCCATCAGCACGGCGAGCATCGCCATGCCGATGCGCTGGCCGACCTCGAACGCGCGGTCGGATACGGGGCTGCCCTTGAAGATTTCGGCGAAATAATACAGCAAATGCCCCCCGTCCAGTAGCGGCACCGGCAGCAGGTTGAGCACGCCCAGGCTGATGCTGATCAGCGCGAGGTAGCCGACGAAGACGAGCGCTCCCGCCTGCGCCGACTGGCCGGCGAAGTCGGCCATCGTCAGCGGGCCGCTGATGTTCTTGAGCGACGCCTCGCCGACGAAGATGCGGCCCAGCATCTTCAGCGTGAACACGGACAGCTCCCACGTCTTGCGCGCGCCCTGCCCCAGCGCGTCGAGCGGCCCGTAGCGCACGGTCACCGCGAGCCGCGCGGCGGCCTCCGGGTCCACGGCGAGCTTCAGCCCGGCGATGCCGACGATGCGCCCGCCCTGCTCGACCGCCTCCGGCGTGACCGTCACGTCGACGGCCGCGCCGCCGCGCTCGACGGCGAACACGATCGGCACGCCGGCCCTGGCGTTGGTGATGGCCGCGACGTCGGCCGGCGAGCGCACCGGCTTGCCGTCCACGGCGGCGATGCGGTCGCCGGCGGCGAGCCCCGCGCGCTCGCCGGGCTTGCCGGCGACGAGCTCGGCAATCCGCGGCGTGCCCAGGTCGGCGCGCAGGCCGAGCGTGGCGAGCGCGTTGCCCTCCCAGTCGGCCGGCTGCAGCCGGCCGATCGCGAGCACGCGCGTCACCGGCGGATCGCCGGCGCGCGGACCCGCCGGCTCGACCGCCAGCGCGACTGCCTCGCGCCCCTGGGCCTTGGTGAGCCGCCAGCGCAGGTCCTGCCAGCTGCGCACGGGCTCGCCGTCGAGCGCGACGACGAGGTCGCCCGCGCGCAGGCCGGCCGCGGCGGCGGCCGTGCCGGACGCGGGGTCGGCGAGCAGCGCGCGCTGGCCCGGAATGCCCGCCATGTACGTGCCGGCGAACAGCACCACCGCGAGCAGCAGGTTGGCGGCAGGCCCGGCGGCGACGATGGCGATGCGCTTCCACACGCTCTGGCGGTTGAACGCGCGGGCCAGGTCCGCCGGGGGGACGTCGCCCTCCCGCTCGTCGGCCATCTTCACGTAGCCGCCCAGGGGAATCGCCGACAGCGCCCACTCGGTGCCGTCGCGGCCGAAGCGGCGGGCAGCGACGATGCGACCGAACCCGACCGAGAAGCGCAGCACACGGACGCCGCACCAGCGCGCGACGACGTAGTGGCCGAGCTCGTGGAACACGACCAGCACGCCGAGCGTGACGAGGAACCCCAGCACCTTGTACGCGAGCTCGATCATGCCGTTACTCTACCTGCAATCGCGCGGCCGTCGACCCAGCCGTGCGTCAGCCGGCGCGCGTCGGCGTCGGCCGCCAGCGCGTCGTCGATCGTCGCCACCGGCCGCGCGGGGCTCCGCTCGAGCGTCTCGGCGCAAGCCGCCGCGATGTCCGTGAAGCGGATCCGCCCGGCGAGGAACGCGGCGACCGCGACCTCGTTGGCGGCGTTCAGCGCGGCCGGCGCCGTGCCGCCGGCGGCGAGCGCGTCGTACGCGAGGGCGAGGCACGGGAACCGCGCCGTGTCCGGCGCCTCGAACGCGAGCGCCGCGAGCCCCGCCAGGTCGAGCCGCGCCACGCCCGCGTCGATGCGGTCCGGGTACGCCAGCGCCTGCGCGATCGGCGTGCGCATGTCGGGGTGCCCCAGCTGCGCGAGCACCGAGCCGTCGGCGTACTCGACCAGCGAATGCACGACGCTCTGCGGGTGGACGACGACGTCGATCGCCTCGCGCGGCGCGCCGAACAGCCAGTGCGCCTCGATCACCTCGAGCCCCTTGTTCATCATCGTCGCCGAGTCGACGGAGATCTTGCGGCCCATCGTCCAGTTCGGGTGCGCGCACGCCTCGTCGGGCGTCACCTGCGCGAGGTCGGCCACCGCGCGCGCGCGAAACGGCCCGCCGGACGCGGTGAGGAGGATCCGCCGCACGCCGGCCGCGCGCGGGTCGCGCGCGTAGTGCGCGGGCAGGCACTGGAAGATCGCGTTGTGCTCGCTGTCGATCGGCAGCAGCGTCGCGCCGCCCGCGTCGGCGGCCGCCATGAACAGCGCGCCGCCCAGCACCAGCGCCTCCTTGTTGGCGAGCAGGATGCGCTTGCCGGCACGCGCGGCCGCGAGCGTGGGCGGCAGGCCCGCCGCGCCGACGATCGCGGCGAGCACGGTGTCGGCCGCGGGCAGCGCCGCGACCGCGCTGAGCCCCTCGGGACCGGCGAGCACGCGCGTGGGCACGCCATCGCGCGCGAGCTCGCGCTGCAGCGCCTGCGCGGCCGCGGCGTCGGAGAGCGCCGCGTACGGCGGCCGGAAGCGGCGGCACAGGTCGGCCAGCTTGGCGGCGTTGGAGTGCGCCGCCAGCGCCTCGACGGCGAACCGCTGCGGATGGCGGGCGATCACGTCGAGCGTCGAGTCGCCGATCGAGCCGGTCGCGCCGAGCAGCGTGATCCGCCGCACGGGACCGCCGTCGCGCTGCGCGACGAGGCTCACCGGTCACCCCGGCCCGCGGGGCGGCGCGCCGCGATCACGGCGCGCGCTCGAGGAAGGCGAGCGCGGCGAGCGCGACCACCGGCATCGCGGCGAGCAGCGCGTCGGTGCGGTCGAGGACGCCGCCGTGCCCCGGCAGCAGCGCGCCGCTGTCCTTGACGCCGGCGTGGCGCTTCAGCAGCGACTCGAAGAGGTCGCCGACCACCGACACCGACGCGACGAGCAGCGCGAACGCGACCCACGCGGCGATCGCCGCCGCGGTGACCGGCGGCCGGAATCCCGCGGCGCCCGCGTACGGCACCAGCGCCAGCGCGTACAGCGCGACCGCGGCCCAGGCGCCGTAGACGCCCTCCCACGTCTTGCCGGGGCTCACGAGCGGCGCGAGCTTGCGGCGCCCGAACGCGCGCCCGGCGAAGTACGCCGCGGTGTCGGCGATCCAGACGATCGCCATCGCCGCGAGCACGAGCCACGGCGAGCGCGCCTGCAGCTCGACCAGCGCCACCCACGCGCCGAGCAGGACGAGCCACCCGACGACGAGCATCGGCAGCCGCCGCTGCGTCGGCCACCGGCGCAGCACCCACGCCGGCGCCACGAGCAGCCAGAACAGCGCCGCGACGCCGCAGACGGCGCCGACCCACGGGGCGGGCCAGCCGCGCGCGAAGCCGGCCAGCGGCGAGAACAGCAGCACCGCGCCCGCGACCAGCGCGCCGCCGACGACCGCCGCCCACCGGGACGAAGCGAATCCGGTGAGGCGCGCCCACTCGTACGCGGCCACGCCGATCACCGCGAGCGTCGCCGCCCCCCACGCGCGCGGGGGCAGCAGGAACAGCGCCGCCAGCACCAGCGGGACCAGCACGAGCGCCGTGAGGATGCGCGTCCTGAGCATGAGCGCGGGCGCGGCGCGTCACGCGCCCTGCGCCGCCTGCACTTGCTCGCTGGTGCGGCCGAACCTCCGCTCGCGGCCGCGATACGACGCGATCGCCGCGTCGAGCGCCGCCGCGTCGAAGTCGGGCCACAGGAGGTCGGTGAAGTGGAGCTCGGTGTAGGCGAGCTGCCACAGCAGGAAGTTGGAGATCCGCTGCTCGCCGCCGGTGCGGATGAAGAGGTCCGGCTCCGGGGCGTAGCTCATCGCGAGGTACGGGTCGAGCGCCTCCGGCGCCAGCGGGGGCCCCAGCGCGGCCTCCGGGTGCGCGGCGAAGTACCGCTGCGCGGCCTGCGCGATGTCGCGCCGGCCGCCGTAGTTGGCCGCGACGGTCAGCGTGAGCCCGGCGTTGCCCGCCGTCAGCGCCTCGCCGGCGGCGATCAGCTCGCGGATGCGCGCCGGAAACCGCGCGGTGTCGCCGACGACGCGGAAGCGGATGCCGTTGTCGTGGAGCTTGGCGACCTCCTGCTCCAGCGCGCGCATGAACAGGTCCATCAGGATCGACACTTCGTCGGCGGGCCGCCGCCAGTTCTCGCTCGAGAACGCGAACAGCGTCAGGTACTCGATGCCGCGCGCCATGGCCGCGCGCACGGTCGCGCGCACGGCCTCGACGCCCCTGCGGTGGCCGGCCACGCGCGGCAGCAGCCGCTGCTTGGCCCAGCGGCCGTTGCCGTCCATGATGATCGCGACGTGCCGCGGCACGTCGCGCACGGCAGGAACGGTGGCGGTCGAGCTCGTGAACACCGGGAACGCGGCGCGCTAGATCGCCATCAGGTCCGCTTCCTTCGCCTGCATGACGTGGTCGATGTCGGCGATGAAGCGGTCGGTGAGCTTCTGCAGGTCGACGAGCGCGTGCCGCTCGTCGTCCTCCGAGCACTGCTTGTCCTTGAGGAGCTTCTTCAGGTGCTCGTTGGCGTCGCGCCGGATGTTGCGCACGGCGATGCGCGCGGCCTCGGCCTCCTTGTGCACGACCTTGGTGAGCTCGCGGCGGCGCTCCTCGGTCATCGCCGGCATCGGGATGCGGATCACGTCGCCGCTGGTGGCGGGGTTGACGCCGAGGTCGGAGTCGCGGATCGCGCGCTCGACGACCTGGATCATCTTCTTCTCCCACGGCTGCACGGCGATCGTCCGCGCGTCGGCGAGCGTGACGCCGGCCACCTGCGACAGCGGCGTCGGCGAACCGTAGTAGTCGACGTGGATGTGGTCGAGCAGGCCGGTGTGCGCGCGGCCGGTGCGGATCTTCTGCAGGTCGTGCTTCAGGGATTCCACGGACTTCGCCATCTTCTGTTCGGCGGTGCTCTTGACGTCGTTGATCATGCGTCCTCCGGCAGCATCAGCAATGGACCAGCGTTCCCTCGTCGCCGCCCGTGACGACGCGGAACAGCGCGCCGGGCACGAAGATCGAGAACACCTTTAGCAGCATGTTCTGGTCGCGGCACAGCGCGAGCGCCGTCGCGTCCATCACCTTCAGGTTCTTGACGATCGCCTCGTCGAACGTCAGCGACAGGTAGCGGCGCGCCGCCGCGTCCTTCATCGGGTCGGCCGTGTAGACGCCGTCGACCTTGGTGGCCTTGAGCACGATGTCCACGCCCATCTCGCGCCCGCGCAGCGCGGCCGCGGTGTCGGTCGTGAAGAACGGGTTGCCGGTGCCGGCGGCGAAGATGACGACCTTGCCTTCCTCGAGGTGGCGCAGCGCCCGGCCGCGGATGTAGGGCTCGGCGACCTGGTCGATCCGCAGCGCCGACTGCACGCGCGACTCGACGCCCGCGCGGCGCAGCGCGTCCTGCAGTGCCAGCGCGTTCATCAGCGTGGCGAGCATGCCCATGTAGTCGGCGGTCGCCCGGTCCATGCCGGCCGCGCCCGGCGCGACGCCGCGGAAGATGTTGCCGCCGCCGATGACGATGGCGATCTGCACGCCGGCCCGCCGCACGTCGGCGATCTCGGCGACGATCCGGTCGATCGTCTCGCGCTCGATCCCGTAGGCGTCGTCGCCCATCAGCGCCTCGCCCGACAGCTTGAGCAGGATCCGCCGGTACGCCGGCCCGGCCGCCTGCGCAGCGGAAGTCAGCGGCGTGGCGGCGGCGGCGGTGGGCGGGTTCATGCGGGCTCCCTGCGGGTTGGGACGGCCGGCAACCCGGCCAGGTTCCGTGGCGATGCGGGCACTCGTTCCAGCTTCGACTGCGCCGCGCGGGTGCGGTTGCGTCGCCCCCGCGCGGGTCCTGCCGGCCGCGTCAGGCCTTCGCCATCGCGGCGACCTCGGCGGCGAAGTCGTCCTTCTTCTTCTCGATGCCCTCGCCGACGACGAACAGCGTGAAGCCGGTCACGGCGGCGCCCTTGGCCTTCAGGTGCTTCTCGACCGTCTCGTCCGGGTTCTTCACGAACGGCTGGCCGAGCAGCGTGATCTCGCCCAGGAACTTGTTGACGCGGCCCTCGACCATCTTCGCCACGATGTCCGCCGGCTTGCCGCTGTCCGCCGCCTGCGCCGTGTAGATCGCGCGCTCCCGCTCGATCAGCTCCGCCGGCACGTCCGCGCGGCCGACGGCGATCGGCCGGATCGCGCCCGGCGCGGCGCCGGCCGCGACGTGCATCGCGACGTCCTTGCCGACCGCGGCGTCGCCGCTGTAGTCGACCAGCACGCCGATCTTCACGCCGTGCACGTACGCGGCGAGCGCGCCCGCGGCGTCCCGGCGCACGAAGCGCCGGATCGACATGTTCTCGCCGATCTTCTGCACGAGCGCCACGCGCCGCGCCTCGATCGTCTCGCCGGAGGCGAGCTTGCGCTCGGAGAGCGCCGCCACGTCCGCCGGATTGTCGCGCCCGACCACCTGCGCGACCTCCGCGGCGAACGCCTTGAAGTCGTCGTTGCGCGCGACGAAGTCCGTCTCGCAGTTGACCTCGACCATCGCGCCCGACTTCGCGTCCGGCGCGACCCACAGGCCGATCACCCCTTCCGCGGCGACGCGCCCGGCCGCCTTGGACGCCTTGGCGCCCGACTTGATGCGCAGCAGGTCCTCGGCCTTCGCCATGTCGCCGCCGGTCTCGGCCAGCGCCTTCTTGCACTCCATCATCCCCAGCCCCGTGCGCTGGCGCAGGTCCATCACCATGCTTGCGGAGATATCCGCCATGTTGCCGCTCCGTATCCGTTGTCCGTTCGCGCGCGGCCGCCGCGTGGCGGCCGCGCCCGGCCCGGCGTCCGCGGGCCTCCCCGGGCCCGCCGCGACGCCGGTCGCGCGCCGTCAGGCCGACGCTTCTTCCTGCACCTCGACGAACTCGTCGCCGGTCTGCACGATCTCCTGGATCACCGTGCTCTTGCCCTCGAGCACCGCGTCGGCGACGCCGCGCGCGTACAGGCGGATCGCGCGGCTCGAGTCGTCGTTGCCCGGGATCACGTACGCGATGCCGTCCGGCGAGTGGTTGGTGTCGACCACGCCGATGATCGGGATGCCGAGCTTCTTCGCCTCGGTGACCGCGATCTTGTGGTAGCCGACGTCGACGACGAACATCGCGTCGGGCAGCGCGTTCATGTCCTTGATGCCGCCCAGGCTCTTGACCAGCTTGTCGAGCTCGCGCTGGTGCGACAGGGCCTCGCGCTTGCTCATCCGGTCGAACGTGCCGTCGGTGGCCATCTGCTCCAGGTCCTTCAGGCGCTTGATCGACGCCTTGACGGTCTTGAAGTTGGTCAGCATGCCGCCGAGCCAGCGGTGGTCGACGAACGGCATGCCGGCGCGCTGCGCCTCCTCCGCGACGATCTCGCGCGCCTGGCGCTTGGTGCCGACGAAGAGGATGGTGCCACGGTTGCTCGCCAGTTGCCGCACGTACTTCATGGCATCCTGGTACATCTGCATCGTCTTCTCGAGGTTGACGATGTGGATCTTGTTGCGCTGGCCGAAGATGTAATCGGCCATCTTCGGGTTCCAGTAGCGGGTCTGGTGTCCGAAGTGGACGCCCGCCTCCAGCATTTGACGCATCGTGACCGACATGCGAGAACTCCCTTCAGGGTTCGTGCCTCCACCCGCGGATGTGATCCCGCGCTACCGCGCGGAACACCCCAAAGCCCGCGGGTGTGCGGATTTCCCGACCCGCCGGACCGGCGTCCCGTGGGGGCCGGACCGGGGTTTGCCGCCATGGGCCCGCACGATTGCGGTGAGCGCCCGACGCGGTCGAGATAACTTGTTATTCTAGCACGTTTTCGACCCTCCCCGAAAGCGCCGCCCGGGGCGAACCCGGGCCCGTCCGACCCCGCCATGACCACCTCCCCCGCGATCCCCGTTCCCCCGGCCGGACCGGTCTTCACCGCCGACTGCGCGCAGGGGCTGCTCGCGTTCGACGGCGCCGACGCTGCCGCGTTCCTCCACGGCCAGCTGTCCACCGACGTGGCCGCGATGGCCGTGGGCGATGCCGCGTGGTCGAGCTACAACTCGCCGAAGGGACGCATGCTGGGGACGCTGCTGCTGTGCCGGCTGGCGCCCGACGCGTTCCGCGCGTTCGTCGCCGCCGACCTGGCGGAGCCGCTGCGGCGCCGGCTGGCGATGTTCGTGCTGCGCGCCAAGGTCGCGGTCGCCGACCTGTCTG
>JBGAMF010000016.1:0-51839 GCA_044223185.1 Casimicrobiaceae bacterium
CACCTGCGGACGCGGCGCACCGACCTGCACGGCCGCACGCCCAACCAGGTCGCGTACCTGAAGGACATCACCGGCCACGACATCACCTTCGGCATCGGGCCCGCGGGCACCGGCAAGACGTACCTCGCCGTCGCCTGCGCGGTCGACGCGCTGGAGCGCGACGCGGTCAAGCGCATCGTGCTCGTGCGCCCGGCCGTGGAGGCGGGCGAGCGGCTGGGCTTCCTGCCCGGCGACCTCGCGCAGAAGGTCGACCCGTACCTGCGGCCGCTCTACGACGCGCTGTACGACCTCATGGGCTTCGACAAGGCCGCGAAGCTGTTCGAGCGGACGACGATCGAGCTGGCCCCGCTCGCGTACATGCGCGGGCGCACGCTCAACCACTCGTTCATCATCCTCGACGAGGCGCAGAACACCACGCCCGAGCAGATGAAGATGTTCCTGACGCGGATCGGCTTCGGCACCAAGGCGGTCGTCACCGGCGACGTCACGCAGATCGACCTCGCGCGCGGGCAGCGGAGCGGTCTCGTCGAGGCGGCGCGCATCCTCGAAGGCGTGCGCGGCATCGCGTTCCGCCACTTCACGAGCGCCGACGTCGTCCGCCACCCGCTGGTGCAGAAGATCATCGACGCCTACGACCGCGCGGCCGCGCGCGACGCCGGCGGCAAGGCGCCGCGTTGACCGCCGTGGCCGCCGAAGCCACGCCGGAGCAGCGCGAGGCGCTGCGCCGCGGCTGCCGCGTCTTCGTCGGCGGCCACGGCGAAGCCGGCCCCGGCGAGGAGCTGGCGGCGATCGGCGCGTGGTGCCGCGAACACGGCTGGCACGCCGACCGCTACGGCGACGGCGCGCTCATCGGCGCGTTCGAGGCGAAGGTCGCGGCGCTGCTCGGCAAGGAAGCCGGCGTGTTCATGCCGAGCGGCACGATGGCGCAGCAGGCGGCGCTCGCGATCTGGTGCGAGCGCGCCGGCGTGCCGCTGTTCGCCATGCACGCGACCGCGCACCTCGAGCTGCACGAGTTCCGCGCGTACGCGCGGCTGTCGCGCCTGTCGGCGCTGCTGCTGGGGCCGCGCGAGCGGCCGACGCTGCCCGCGGACCTGGCCGCGTGCCCGGAGCGGCTCGCGGCGCTGCTGGTGGAGTTGCCGGCGCGCGAGATCGGCGGCCAGCTGCCGGCCTGGGACGAGCTCGTCGAGCTCGCCGCCGTGGCGCGGGCGAAGGGCGTGCGCCTGCACATGGACGGCGCCCGGCTCTGGGAGGCGCGCGAGGCGTACGCGCCGCGGTCGTACGCGGACGTCTGCGCGCCGTTCGATTCCGTCTACGTGTCGTTCTACAAGGGCATCGGCGCGCTCTCCGGCGCGCTGCTCGCCGGCGACGCCGCGTTCGTCGCCGAGGCGCGCGTCTGGCGGCGGCGCTACGGCGGCACGCTCGCGCAGCTGCACCCGTACGTCGCGTCCGCCGCGATGCGCTTCGACGCGCAGCTCGCGAAGATGCCGGCGTACCGCGCGCGGGCGCGCGCGCTGGCGGAGCGCCTGGCCGCCGTTCCCGGCCTGCGCGTGCTGCCGGCGCCGCCCCAGGTGAACCTGTTCCACGTGCACTTCGACGCGCCGGCGGCGGCGCTCGCGGCCGCACGCGACCGGAGTGCGGCCGAGGACGGCGTGTGGCTCGCCGGCCGCTTCGCGGACGCGCCCACGCCGGGCTGGTCGGTCACCGAGATCTACGCGGGCGACAACCTGCTGGCGCTCGCCGACGCCGACGTCGCCGACGTCGGCGCGTGTTTCGGCCGGCTCGTCGCGCTGGCCAGGACATGAGCCGGAACGCGCGGCGCGAGGGCAACCCGGCGGGCGCGCGCCCGCGCCGGCCCGCGACGCCGGCGCTGTCGCTGTCGGTCCAGTACGCGAGCAACGCGCAGGAGCTGCCGACCCGCGCGCAGGTGCGCCGGTGGGCGCGCGCGGCGCTGGAGGGCGCCGCGGCGGTCACCGTGCGCTTCGTCGACGCGATCGAGGGCCGGGCGCTGAACGCCGAGTTCCGCGGCAAGGACTACGCGACCAACGTCCTCACGTTCGTGTACGATGACGAGCACCCGCGGGCCGGCGACATCGTGCTGTGCGCGCCCGTCGTGCGCAGGGAGGCCGACGCGCAGCGCAAGGCGCTGGCCGACCACTACGCGCACCTCGTCGTGCACGGCATGCTGCACCTGCAGGGCCACGACCACGAGCGCGCGGCCGACGCGGCCGCGATGGAAGCGCGCGAGGTCGCGATCCTCTCCCGGCTGGGCCTGCCCGATCCGTACGCCGATGTCCGTTGACGACGACAAGGAAGCCGACAAGCCGACGCTGATGGAGCGGCTGACGGCGATGCTCCTGCGGGAGCCCGACGACCGCGAGGAACTGCTGGACGTGCTGCGCGGCGCGTTCGACCGGCACCTGATCGACGCCGACGCGCTGTCGATGATCGAGGGCGTGCTGGCGGTGTCCGAGGCGACGGTGCGCGACATCATGATCCCGCGCTCGCAGATGGACTGCGTGTCGGTCGACGACGACGTGCCCGACTTCATCCCCGTCGTCGTCGAGACGCGCCACTCGCGCTTCCCGGTCATCGGCGAGAGCAAGGACGACGTCATCGGCATCCTGCTCGCCAAGGAGCTGCTCAACTACTACGCCAACCCGGAGGCGTTCGACCTGCGCGAGACGCTGCGCCCGGCGGTGTTCGTCCCCGAGTCGAAGCGCCTCAACGTGCTGCTGCGCGAGTTCCGCGCCAACCGCAACCACATCGCGATCGTCGTCGACGAGTACGGCGGCGTCTCCGGCCTCGTGACCATCGAGGACGTGCTGGAGCAGATCGTCGGCGACATCGAGGACGAGTACGACTTCGACGAGAGCGAGGACAACGTCATCCCCGAGGCGAACGGCCGCTTCCGCGTGAAGGCGCAGACCGAGATCGCCGACTTCAACGAGCAGTTCGGCACCGCGTTCGCCGACGACGAGTTCGACACCGTCGGCGGCCTCGTGCTGCGCGCGTTCGGCCGCCTGCCGAAGCGCGGCGACGCGACGACGATGGAAGGGCTGCGCTTCCGCGTGCTGCGCGCCGACAGCCGGCGCCTGCACACGCTGCAGGTCGAGCGGATCGCGCCGGCGACGCCGGCGGACGGCGCCGCGTGACGCACCCGGGCGGCTGGCGGGCGCGGCTGCTCGCGCTGGCCGCGGGCGCCTGCGCGGTGTTCGCGTTCGCGCCGTTCGGCGCGCCGCCGGTGGCCGCCGCGGCGCTGGCGACGCTGTTCTTCCTGTGGCAGTCCGCGCCGACCGCCCGCGCGGGCGCGTGGCAGGGCTTCGCGTTCGGCCTGGGGCTCTTCGGCGCCGGCGTGTCGTGGGTCTACGTCGCGCTGGAGACCTTCGGCGGCATGCCGGCGCCGCTCGCCGCGGTCGCCACTGCCGGCTTCGTCGCCTATCTCGCGCTGTGGCCCGCACTCGCCGGCTGGGCGGTGGCCCGCTTCACGCCGGCAGGCACCGGCGCCCGGCTGCTCGCGGCCGCCGCGGCGTGGACGCTCGCCGAGTGGCTGCGCGGGTGGGTGCTGTCGGGGTTTCCGTGGCTCGCCGTCGGCAACGCGGTGTTGCTGCCGGACGGCGCGCTGCCGCTCGCGGGCTTCGCGCCGGTCGGCGGCGTGTTCCTCGTGTCGCTCGCGGTGGCGCTCACCGCCGCCGCGCTCGCCGCGCTCGCCGCGGCGCTCGCCGACGCGCGGCCGCGGCAGGCGGTGGCGATGCTCGCCGGCATCGCCGTCGTCGCCGCCGCCGGCGCGGCGCTCGCGCGCATCGAGTGGACGCGCGCCGCCGGCGATCCCGTCGCCGTCTCGCTGGTGCAGGGCAACGTGTCGCAGGCGCAGAAGTTCGACCCGGCGTTCCGGCCGAAGAACTTCGAGCTCTACGAGCGGCTCGTCGGCCTGAGCCGCGGGCGCATCGTGGTGCTGCCCGAGTCCGCGTTCCCCCAGTATGCGGACGAGATTCCCGGCGACGTGTTCACGCGGCTCGCGGACGTCGGCCGCGCCCGCGGCGGCGGCGTGCTCGTGGGGCTGTTCACCGCCGACCCGCCGCGCGTGCCCGGCGAGGGCGAGCGCATCCACAACAGCGTGATCAGCGTGGGCGCCGCACCGCCGCAGCTGTACCGCAAGCGCCACCTGGTGCCGTTCGGGGAGACGATCCCGGCGAAGCCGGTCACCGGCTGGTTCATCAACCGCGTGCTGGCGATCCCGCTCGCCGACCAGACGCCCGGCCCCGCCGACCAGCCGCCGTTCGAGATCGCCGGGCAGCGGCTCGCCGTGAACATCTGCTACGAGGACGTGTTCGGCGCCGAGCTCGCCGGCAGCGCGCGCGCGGCGACGATCCTCGTCAACGTCACCAACGACGCGTGGTACGGCCGCTCGATCGCGGCGCGCCAGCACAACCAGATCGCCGCGATGCGCGCGCTCGAGAGCGGGCGGCCGATGCTGCGGGCGACCAACACCGGCATCACGTCGGCCATCGGTCACGACGGCCGCGTGCTGGCGCAGCTGCCGTGGTTCAAGGCCGGCATCCTCGAGGTCGACATCGCCGGCAGGACCGGCGACACGCCGTACCTGCGCTTCGGCGACGCGCCGGCCGCGCTGCTCGCCTTCGCACTCTTCCTGCTCGCGCTCGCCCTCGGCCGCCGACGTTAGCGTGTCCCCCGACGGGGCGAGCGCCCCGGGGCGACCCTGCGGCGCTGGCGCGAAATCGGCGGTGCCGCGCGGCGCCCGCCGCGAAAACCCGCGCGGATCACGGTAAAATCCGCATCTTTCAAGCAGTTATCGCAGGCGCCGCGCGCGCCGGACCGATTCGATGCTCACGTTCCAGCAAGTCATCCTGCGCCTGCAGGACTATTGGGGCCGCCAGGGCTGCGCGCTGCTGCAGCCCTACGACATGGAGGTCGGCGCCGGCACGTCGCACACGGCCACCTTCCTGCGCGCGCTGGGGCCCGAGCCGTGGCGCGCCGCGTACGTGCAGCCGTCGCGGCGGCCGAAGGACGGCCGCTACGGCGAGAACCCCAACCGCCTCCACCAGCACCACCAGTTCCAGGTCGTGCTGAAGCCCTCGCCCGCCGACATCCTCGACCTGTACCTGGGCTCGCTGACCGCGCTCGGCTTCGACCTCGCGAAGAACGACGTGCGCTTCGTCGAGGACGACTGGGAGAACCCGACGCTGGGCGCGTGGGGGCTGGGCTGGGAGGTCTGGCTCAACGGGATGGAGATCACGCAGTTCACGTACTTCCAGCAGGTCGGCGGCCTCGACTGCAACCCGCTGACCGGCGAGATCACCTACGGCCTCGAGCGGATGTCGATGTACCTGCAGGACGTCGAGTCGGTGTTCGACCTCGCCTACACCGACACGATGTCCTACGGCGACGTGTTCTTCCAGAACGAGGTCGAGCAGTCGAAGTACGCGTTCGACACGTCCGACGCCGACAAGCTCTTCGTGCAGTTCGCGTACTTCGAGGGCGAGGCGAAGCGCCTGCTGGAAGCGAAGCTGCCGCTGCCCGGCTACGAGATGATCCTCAAGGCCGGCCACACGTTCAACCTGCTCGACGCGCGCGGCGCGATCTCCGTCACCGAGCGCGCCGCCTACATCGGCCGCATCCGCAACCTGTCGCGCGCGGTGGCCACCGCGTACGTCGAGTCGCGCGAGGCGCTGGGCTACCCGATGCTGCCCGCGGAGCAGCGAAAGGCCGTCGCATGAGCACGGCGACGCTGCTGGTCGAGCTCCTCACCGAGGAGCTCCCGCCGAAGGCGCTGAAGGGGCTGGGCGAGGCGTTCGCCGGCACGCTCGTCGAGGGCCTGCGCGCGCGCGGGATGCTGACGGCGGGCTCGGTTGCGACGCCGTACGCGACGCCGCGGCGCCTCGCCGTAACGGTGACGGACGTGCTTCCGGTGGCGCCGGACGCCGAGGTCGTCGACAAGCTGATGCCGGCCAAGGTCGCGTTCGGGCCCGATGGCGAACCCACGGAGGCGCTGCGCAAGAAGCTCGCAACGCTCGGGCGCGCGCACCTGGCGACGCGCGCGCCGGAAGCCGTGGACGGCCCGGACCGGCGGTACACGGCGTCCGACGGCAAGGCCGACTACGTGTGGCTGCGCAGTCTCGCCAAGGGCGCGCCGCTCGCGCGCGCCCTCACCGAGGCGCTGGCCGACACGATCGCCCGGCTGCCCATCCCGAAGGTGATGAGCTACGCCGGCCCGGGCGGCTATTACAACGACGAGAAGTTCGTCCGGCCCGCGCACCGGCTGGTCGCGCTGCACGGATCGGACGTCGTGCCGGTCGCAGCACTCGGCCTCGCCGCCGGGCGCGAAACGCTCGGCCACCGCTTCCTGTCGCACCGGCCGATCGAGCTCGCCACGGCCGATGCCTACGCACCGACGCTGGAAGCGGAAGGCAAGGTGATCCCGTCGTTCGCCGCCCGCCGCGCGAACATCGTCGTGCAGCTCGAGGGCGCCGCCGGCGACGCGACGCCGATCATGCCCGACGCGCTGCTCGACGAGGTCACGGCGCTGGTCGAGTGGCCGGTCGTCTACGCCGGCGCGTTCGACGCCGCGTTCCTCGCCGTGCCGCAGGAGTGCCTGATCCTCACGATGCAGCTCAACCAGCGCTACTTCGCGCTGGCGGACGACGCGGGCAGGCTCACCAACCGCTTCCTGCTCGTCAGCAACCTCGCGACGCGCGACCCGGCGGCCATCGTCGCCGGCAACGAGCGCGTGCTGCGCGCGCGGCTCGCCGACGCCCGGTTCTTCTTCGACCAGGACCGCCGGCAGCGGCTCGACGCGCGCGTCGGCCGGCTGGCGAACGTGGTCCATCACAACAAGCTGGGCTCGCAGGGGCAGCGCGTCGACCGCCTGCGCGCGCTCGCCGCGCGCATCGCGCCGCTGGTCGGCGCCGACGCGGCGCAGGCCGACCGGGCCGCACTGCTCGCCAAGGCCGATCTCGTGACCGACATGGTCGGCGAGTTCCCGGAGCTGCAGGGCCTGATGGGCCGCTACTACGCCACGCACGACGGCGAGGTGCCGGAAGTCGCCGCCGCGATCGAGCAGCACTACTGGCCGAAGGGCGCGGGCGACCGGCTGCCCGAGGCGCCCGTCGCGCAGGCGGTGGCACTCGCCGACAAGCTCGAGGCGCTGGCCGGCATGTTCGGCATCGGGCAGGCGCCCACCGGCGACAAGGACCCGTTCGGCCTGCGCCGCGCGGCGCTCGGCGTCATCCGCATCCTCGTCGAGCGCAACCAGCCGGTGCCGCTCGCCAGCCTCGTGGACCAGGCGTTCGCCGCGTTCGCCGGCGTGCCCGCGGTGAAGCCGGAACCGGCCGCCGTCCTCGACTTCGTCTACGACCGCCTGCGCGGCTACCTGCGCGAGCAGGGCTACACCGCGAACCAGGTCGCCGCCGTCCTCGACGCGCGGCCGGATGCGATCGCCGACCTGCCGGCGCGCCTTTCCGCCGTGCAGGCGTTCGCCGCGCTGCCCGAGGCCGCCGCGCTGTCCGCCGCGAACAAGCGCATCGTCAACATCCTGAAGAAGAGCGGCGGGGAGGCCGCGGCTGCCGTCGACCGTGCGCGGCTCGCCGACGGCGCCGAGCAGGACCTCTATCACGCGTTCCAGCGGCTGGCGCCGCAGGTCGAGGCCGACTACGGCAGCGGCGACTTCACCGGCGCGCTGAAGGCGCTCGCCACCGCCAAGCCGGCGGTCGATCGCTACTTCGACGACGTGATGGTGATGGCGGACGACCCGGCGATCCGCGCCAACCGCCTCGCGCTGCTGCGCGGCGTGGCGGCGACGATGAACCGCGTCGCCGACATCTCCAAGCTCGCCTGACGCGATGGTCCAGCTCGCCTCCGAGGCCGTCTCGCCGACCCGCGCGGTCAAGCTCATCATCCTCGACCGCGACGGCGTCATCAACCAGGACAGCGAGCACTTCATCAAGTCGCCGGACGAGTGGCGCGCGGTCCCCGGCAGCCTGGAGGCCATCGCCCGCCTGAACCACGCCGGCTACCGCGTCGTCGTCGCGACCAACCAGTCGGGCATCGGCCGCGGCCTGTTCGACATGGCGATGCTGAACGCCATCCACGAGAAGATGCACCGGGCGCTCGCGCACGCCGGGGCCCGCGTGGACGCGATCTTCTTCTGCCCGCACACGGCGGACGCCAAGTGCGAGTGCCGCAAGCCCAGGCCGGGCATGCTGGTCGAGATCGGCAAGCGCTTCAACGCGGAGTTGACGGGAGTGCCCTGCATCGGCGACTCTTTGCGCGACCTCGTGTCGGCGGAGGCCGTGGGCGGGGTGCCCATGCTGGTCCTGACGGGAAAGGGCGAGAAGACGTTGCGTGAAGGCAACTTCCCGAAGAACACCGTGATCTTTCCCGACCTGGCCTTCGCCGTGTCGGCGCTGCTCGCCGGCGACTAGCGGCTCGCGCGGAAGGACCACGCGAATGCACGCCGCCGCCGGGACCGCCCGATGACCGAGGGGCCCGCGCCGGTGTTCTCGGCCCTGCGCTCCATCGCCTTCCTGCTGTTCCAGCTCGTCGTGACGCCGCTCTACGCGTTAGCGATGGTCGCCACGTTCTGGCTGCCCCCCGTCCCCCGCTACCGGATCGCCGCCCACTGGTGCTGGCTCAACCTCGTGGGCGTGCGCGCGCTCTGCGGCATTCGCTGGCGCGTGGACGGCCTCGCGAACATCCCCGCCGACACGATGGCGGCGCCGCACATCGTGATGTCGAAGCACAGCTCGACGTGGGAGACGCTGGCGCTCAACCTCTATTTCCCGCCGCTCGCGTTCGTCGCCAAGAAGGAGCTGCTGTCGATCCCGTTCTTCGGCTGGGGCTTCCGGCTCGCCTCGCCGATCACGATCGACCGCAAGGCGGGGACCGACGCGATGGACCAGATCGTCGCGCAGGGCCGGGAGCGCTTCGGGCAGGGCTTCTGGATCGTCGTCTACCCCGAGGGCACGCGCATCCGCGCCGGCCGGCGGGCCAAGTACAAGACCGGCGGCGCACGGCTCGCGATCGCGATGAACGTCCCGATCATTCCGGTCGCGCACAACGCCGGCTACATCTGGCCCAAGGGGGTCTTCGGCAAGCGGCCCGGAACCGTGACGATGACGATCGGCGCACCGATCTCGCCGGCGGGCAAGGACCCGGCGCAGCTCACGCAGGAAGTCGAGAGCTGGATCGAGGGCGAGGTGGCGCGGCTCGGGGTGCCGGCGTGACGCGCGCGGCGCCCGCCGTGGCCCGCCTGCGCCTCGACGAGGTCCGCGGCGGCGACGGCGCGCGCCGCGGCCGCGACGGCCAGATGAAGCGCATCACGCTCGGCGCGGAGGCCGTCGACTACCGGCTGATCCGCGCGCGGCGGCGGACGATCGGCATGGAGGTGGACCTGACCGGGCTCACCGTGCGCGCGCCGCGGTGGGTGACGCTGTCCGAGATCGAGGCCGCGCTGCAGGAGCGGGCCGGGTGGATCGGCAAGGCGCTGGCCGAGTGGCGCGGCCGCCGGCGCGACGTGATGCCACGCGAGTGGAAGACGGGGGCGCCGATCCTCTACCGCGGCCGGGAGCTCGCGCTCGAGGTGTTCCCGGCGCGCCGGGTCCGCATCGCGCCGGACCTCTTCAACCTGACGGTGCTGCACCCCCACGCGCGGGACGAGACGCTCGTCGCGGAGCTGGTCGGCAAGTGGCTGCGCGACGAGGCCTGGACCTTCGTCGCGCCGCAGGTCGAGCACTACGCCCGCCGCATCACGGCCGCCGCGCCGACGCTGCGGCTGTCGAACGCGCGCAGCGAGTGGGGCAGCTGCAACGCCCGCGGCGAGATCCGCCTCAACTGGCGGCTGGTCCAGCTGCCGCCGACGCTCGCCGAGTACGTCGTCGCCCACGAGGTCGCCCACCTGGTCGAGCTCAATCACTCGCCGCGGTTCTGGGCGCTCGTCGAGACGCTGATCCCCGGCCACGCGGCGCTGCGACGGGAGCTCGAGGACTGGACGGCGTTACTGGCCGCGTGACGAAAACACTGCGCGCTTCGCTCCCCGTTCGGTAGCGCGCGCATGCGGGCTGACAGCCTTCGGCGAGCGCCCTCGATTCTCAATTCCGGCACACGCCGACCCCACACGATACCGGTCGGCGCTACCGCTTTCTGCCAAACCGGGGTGCGGCGGATCCGGCTTCAGGCGGCGTCCGGCGCGGGGAGTGCGGAGAGGTCGACTTCGAGGCCGGCCTGCTCGCGCAGCAGGCGGCTGAGCGCGGCGGCGAGCGTCTCGCCGGAACGGGTGTCGCGCCAGACGCCGGCTTCGGCCCGGTAGTGGTACCCGCCCGCCCGTGCGGCGACCCAGATCTCGCGATTGACGACGTGCCGGTTGACGATCAGCTTGCCGCGCTCTTCGCAGTCGATCGTGAGGATGCCGTCGTTCAGGCTCCAGTCGGCGTCGGCGTCGCTGGTCGCGAGCGCGGCGTCGAGCGCCGAACCGATCGCGGCGAGCGTGGCGTCGGCGGAGGCGGCGAAGTCGGTGTCGGAGGCCATGGGCGTGCGTGATAGGATGGCCGCCGATGTTACGTCAATTCCGCCTGGCCGCCGTGCTCGCCGCGACGCTCGCGTGCGCGGGCTGCGGCATCAAGGGGCCGCTGGTGCTGCCGCCGCCGGCCGCTGCCAACCCCGCGTCCACTCCCGCCGCGCCACCGTCCGCCGCGACGCCGGGTGCGAGCGAGGCCCCTCCCGCCACCCGCGACGCCCGGTGCGGCCGAGGCCCCGCCCGCCACCCGCAAGCAGTGAGCGGAAGCGCGCAGCACGCCGGTGATTCCGTGAGCGCCTTCGCGTACCGCGACGGCGAGCTGCACGTCGAGGGCGTAGCGCTGGCCTCGATCGCCGAGCGCTTCGGCACCCCGTGCTACGTGTACTCGCGCGCCGCGCTCGAAGGTGCGTGGCGGGCGTTCGACGCGGCGTTCGCCGGGCTGCCGCACCTCGTCTGCTACGCGATGAAGGCGAACTCGAACCTCGCGATCCTCGACCTCTACGCGCGGCTGGGCAGCGGCTTCGACATCGTGTCCGGCGGCGAGCTGGCGCGCGTCGTCGCGGCCGGCGGCGACCCGGCGAAGGTCGTGTTTTCCGGTGTCGGCAAGTCGGACGCCGAGATGGCGCAGGCGCTCACGGCCGGGATCCTCTGCTTCAACGTCGAGTCGGAAGGCGAGCTCGACCGGCTCGCCGCGGTCGCCGCCCAGCTCGGGCGGCGCGCGCCGGTAAGCTTCCGCGTCAACCCGGACGTCGACCCGAAGACGCACCCCTACATTGCGACCGGGCTGAAGGAGAGCAAGTTCGGCGTCGCCTTCGACGACGCGCTGCGGCTCTACCGCAAGGCGGCGCGCTCGCCGCACGTCGCCGTCCGCGGCCTCGACATCCACATCGGCTCGCAGATCACCGACCTCGCGCCGTACCGCGAGGCGGCGGCCAAGGTCCTCGACCTCGTCGACCGGCTGCGCGCCGACGGCATCGAGCTCGCCCACGTCGACCTGGGCGGCGGGCTCGGCATCCGCTACCGAGACGAGGAGCCGGTGCCACTGTCCGCGTACGCCGGGATGCTGCGCGAGCTCTTCGCCGGGCGCCCCGAGCGCCTGCTGTTCGAGCCCGGCCGCCGGCTCGTCGGCGGCGCCGGCGTGCTGCTCACGCGGGTGCAGTTCGTGAAGCCGGGCGCCGCGAAGAGCTTCGCGATCGTGGACGCCGCGATGAACGACCTCATGCGCCCGGCGCTGTACGACGCGTGGCATCCGGTCGACCCCGTGCGCCCGCGCGCCGGCGGCGAGCGCCTCTGGGAAATCGTCGGGCCCGTCTGCGAGAGCGGCGATTTCCTCGCGCGCGATCGCCGGCTTTCGCTCGCGCCGGGCGACCTGCTGGCCGTCGGCGCGGCAGGCGCCTACGCGATGGCGATGAGCTCCAACTACAACACGCGGCCTCGCGCCTGCGAGGTGCTTGTCGACGACAGCCGGGCGCATCTCGTGCGCCGTCGCGAGCGCAGCGACGAGCTGTTCGCACTCGAGAACAGGTTGCCCTGAGCGGTGCGCGACGCGTCGCGCGCGCGCGTTCGCCGCGCGAAAAATCGCGTCCGGAACCGGCGCTGCACGCTGTGTGCGAAGCGCAACAATCGCATTCCTAAGCGTCGGAATCGGCGACGAAATCTTGCAAAACCGGCAAACGTGGCTACAATGCAGGCAGCAGGCGGATCGGATTTGTCAAGTGGTTGCACGAGAAAATTGGCGATCCGGCACCACCTGCCACGAAGAGAAGCAACATAACAGTTACGGCAACTCAGACAGGAGAAGCGAAGATGATGGCAGACATGATGTCCATGATGACGCCCGCGGCCCCGGCCGCGTCGGCGCCCAAGAAGAAGGCCGCCAAGCGCAAGCCGGCGAAGAAGAAGGCTGCCCCGAAGAAGAAGGCCGCCAAGAAGACCACGAAGAAGAAGGCCGCCCCGAAGAAGAAGAAGGCCGCCAAGAAGACGACGAAGAAGAAGGCTGCCCCGAAGAAGAAGGCCGCCAAGAAGACCACGAAGAAGAAGGCCGCCCCGAAGAAGAAGGCCGCCAAGAAGACCACGAAGAAGAAGGCTGCCCCGAAGAAGAAGGCCGCCAAGAAGACGACGAAGAAGAAGGCTGCCCCGAAGAAGAAGGCCGCCAAGAAGACCACGAAGAAGAAGGCCGCGAAGAAGCTGTAACCAGGCGGCCACAGGTTCCGTCGCAGGTCTGCGATGGACGAAAAACGGGCGGCTCAAAGCCGCCCGTTTTCATTTCGGCGGGGCGCGTGGCGGGGCGGGCGCCGCCGGCCGCACGATCGGCGATCGTTCCGGGCACCTCGGCGCGAGGCGTCGAGGGTCGCCCGAAGCCGGGCACGCCGGCCACCTCCTGGCGCTGACCGCGCGGAGACCCGCGCGCCCGCTACCCTCCGAACTGGCCGTTCACGCGGGCGGTCGAGGCCGGCTTGGCGGGCGTCTTGCGCGCCGCGGCGGCGGGCTTGGTCGCCGCGGGTTTGGCGGTGACCTGCTTGCTCGCCCCGCGCGTCGCCGCGACGCTCTTGGTCGTGCCGCTGGCCCGCGCGACCGGCACGACGTCGCTCGTCACCCGCAGCTTCTGGCCGGCGGCGAGCGTGTCGCGCGCGAGGCCGTTCCAGCTCTTGAGCTCGGCGGCGCTGACCCCGTAGCGGACGGCGACGCCCTGCAGCGTGTCGCCGCGCCTGGCCGTGTAGTAGAAGGTGCGGCCGGCCGGAACCGACGTGAACACCGTCCGCTCGAGCGTGTTTTCCGCCTCGTCCGACGGCCGCTGCGCCGGGACCAGCAGCGCGTGGCCGGCCGGCACGCGCGACTTGGGCCCGATGCCGTTGACGGCGCGCAGCGTCTCGACCTCCATCCCGAACTTGGCGGCCACCTGCGGCAGCGTCTCGTTCGGCTTCATCCGGTACGCCTGCCACGAGACCAGCGGCTGCGCGGTCAGCTCGAGCTTGGCGGCGAAGATCTCCGCGTTGTCGATCGGCAGGAGGATCGAGTGCTCGTCCGCGCCCGCGATCACCGGCCGGTTGTGCTGCGGATTGAGGGCGAGGAAGTCCTCGACGGACAGTTCGGCGAACTCCGCCGCGCGCTTGGTGTCGATCTTGCGGCTGGTCTTCACGACCGCGAAGAACGGCGCGTCCGGGATGTCCGCCAGCACGAGGCCGTACTTCTCCGGATCGCGCACGATGTTCTTCACCGCCTGCAGCTTGGGCAGGTAGTTGCGGGTTTCCGCCGGCATCGCGAGGTTCTCGTAGCCGGTGGGCAGCCCCTTCGCCTTGTTGCGCGCGACGGCCCGCGCGACGTTGCCCTCGCCCCAGTTGTATCCGGCGAGCGCCAGCTGCCAGTCGCCGAAGTCGTCGTGCAGCTTCGACAGGTACTCGAGCGCCTTGTCGGTCGCCGCGAGCACGTCGCGGCGCGAGTCGACCCAGAAGTCCTGCTTGAGGCCGTAGTGCTTGCCGGTCGACGGGATGAACTGCCAGATGCCCGCGGCGCGGGCCGTCGACAGCGCCACCGGGTTGTACGCGCTCTCGATCATCGGCAGCAGCGCGATCTCCGTGGGCATGCGGCGGTCGCTGACTTCCGTCACGATGTGATAGAGGTAGCGGCGGCTGCGCTCGACCATCCGCGCGACGTAGTCGGGCCGCGCCGCGTACCACTGCTCCCACTTCTCGACGAGCGGACCTTCGAGGTCGGGCATCGCATAGCCGGCGACGATCCGCTCCCACAGGTCGCCTACCGGCGGCGGCAGCATTTCGAGCTCGGCGCGGGCGGCGGGTGTGAACACCTCGGCGGGCGCCGGCTTCGGCGGCGCCGTCGCGACGGACGGCGCGGGTGGCGGCTCGGGCGCCGCGGCGACGACCGGCGGTGCGGATTCGACCGGCACGGGCGCAGGCGCCGCACACGCGGCGAGCAATGCGGCGGCGGCGATCGTCAGGCTGGTGCGTGCTCGCAAATCGGGGTTCCGGTGAGGCGGGACGGCGCGCGATCCGTGGCCGTCGCCGTGCGGTCAAAATTGCCGGCGATGGTAGGCCGGGGCCGCGACAGCGTCAACCGCGCGGGAAAGTGAGGGTCAGGCCCGAATTTCGTGGGCGAGCGCTGCGCGGGGAAATGCGGCTCGGATTCGAATTTCGTTGGCGAACGCTGCGAGTCGACGCCGTCGGGCCGCGAAATTCGAGTCTGACCCTCGTTTCCCCCTCGTTTCCCCGCGGGATGCAACATTCTCCCGGCACCAGCCGTCGGCTCCGATCCCGACCTTCGGGCGCGCCCTAGAACACGTTCTTCCACGCGCGCAGCTCGGCGAACGCCTCGACGTCCGTGGGCAGCGCACGCCCCGCATGCCGCTCGGCCGCGGCGCGCACGGCGGGAACCGCGGCGCGCAGGAACGGGTTGGTCGCGCGCTCGGCGCCGAGCGTCGAGGGCACGGTCGGCTCGCCGCGGGCGCGCTTCGCGGCCTCGGCCGCGTGCCGCGTGCGCAGCTCGGCGTTGCCGGGCTCCACCGCCAGCGCGAACGCGAGGTTGGCGAGCGTGTACTCGTGCGCGCAGTAGACGTGCGTGGCCGCGGGCAACGCCGCCAGCTTCGACAGCGACGCCCACATCTGGCCTGGCGTGCCCTCGAACAGGCGCCCGCAGCCGCCGGCGAACAGCGTGTCGCCGCAGAACAGCACGCCGGCGGCGTCCGGCGCCGCGCCGACGTAGGCGATGTGGCCCGCGGTGTGCCCCGGCACGTCCAGGCCGGTCAGCGACAGCGCGAGTCCCGGCACCTGCACCGCGGTGCCGTCGCCGACGACGTGCGTGCGGCCCGGGATCTTCTCGCCCCCGGGCCCGAACACCGGAACCGGGAACCGCTCGAGCAGCGCCGCGACGCCCCCCACGTGGTCGGGGTGGTGGTGCGTCGTCAGGATCGCCGTGAGGGCGAGCCCGTGCGCGTCGAGGTACGCGAGCACCGGGTCCTCGTCGCCGGGGTCGACGACGGCCGCGGCGGCGCCGTCGGCGAGCAGCCAGATGTAGTTGTCCGTGAATGCGGGGATGGGGATAATCTTCGGCATGGACGCATCTTCGGGACCCGGCGCGGGGCTGTCAACGACGCTCGCCGACTGGTTCGCGACCCGGCTGGGGCAATACCTGCTCGCGCGCGAGCAGGCGTACTTCGACCAGACAGTCGCGGACATCTTCGGGTTCCATGCGCTGCAGGTCGGCCTGCCCGGATGCCCGTTCCTCGCGCAGAGCCGGATCGCGTCCCGCTGGACGCTCGACTACGACCCGCCGGCCGGGATCATCGCCGACCCGCACACGCTGCCGTTCGCGGAGAACGCGATCGACCTCATCGTGATGCCGCACGCGCTCGAATTCACCGACGACCCGCACCTGATGCTGCGCGAAGCCCACCGGATCGTCCGGCCGGAGGGCCAGATCGTGATCTCCGGGTTCAATCCGTTCTCGCTGTACGGCGCCAAGCGGTACTTCGGCCGCGGCCAGACGCCGCCGTGGAACGGCAACTTCATCGCGCTCTACCGGCTCAAGGACTGGCTCACGCTGCTCGGCTTCGACGTCGTCGGCGGCCGGCTCGACGGCTACGCCCCCCCGTTCGCGAACGAGAAGTGGCTGCAGCGGTGCGCGTTCTTCGAGTCGATCGGCGACCGCTGGTGGCCGATCGCCGGCGGCGTGTACTTCCTGCGCGCGACCAAGCGGGTGCTGGGCATGCGCATGCTGACGCCGGCGTGGCAGCGGCGCGAGCGGCGCGACAAGGCGCTCGCCCCCGCGCGCGCCCGCGAGGGCCTCACGACCTCCGACCAGCTGTCCCGATGAAAGAGGTCGTGATCTATACGGACGGGGCCTGCAAGGGCAATCCCGGCCCCGGTGGCTGGGGCGCGCTGCTGCAGTCGGGCGGCCACGAGCGCGAGATCTTCGGCGGCGAACCGCACACGACCAACAACCGGATGGAGCTCACCGCCGTCATCCGCGCGCTGCAGGCGCTCACGGCGTCGTGCCCGGTGGCGATCCACACCGACTCCCAGTACGTGAAGAACGGCATCGAGACGTGGATCCACGGCTGGCGCCGCAACGGCTGGAAGACGGCGGACCGGAAGCCCGTGAAGAACGCCGATCTCTGGCGCGAGCTGGCCGCGCTGGCCGCCGGTCACGCCGTCACCTGGCACTGGGTGCGCGGCCACGCCGACAATCCCGGCAACCTGCGCGCCGACGCGCTCGCCAACCGGGGCGTGGACGTCGCCCGCGCGGAGTCCGGGCGCGGCGCGGCCTGACGGCGTCAGCCGCCGTCCGCGCCGAGCGCCCGCGCGATGCGCCGCGCGAACACCTCCATCTCGCGGCCGGCCTGCTTGTCGCCCTTGCGGTGCGCGACGGCGACGCCGCTGCGGTACGCGGCCAGCGCGTCGGCCGGCCGGCCCGCCGCGTCGAGCGCCTTGCCCAGGAGCTTCCACGCCGCCGTGTACTCCGGGTCGAGCGCGACGGCGCGCTCGAGGTGCCCGGCCGCGCGGGCGGCGTCGCCCGCCTTCAAGTATTCGTTGCCCAGCGAGAAGCGCAGCAGCGCGCCGTCGCGGCCGGCCGCGAGCATCCGCTCGAAGCTCGCGAGCGCGGGCGACGGGCCGGTCACCGGTGTGCCTTCGGGCGCGGGCGGCTACTTGCGGATGAACTCGCCCGTTTCGCAATCGATGCGCCGCATCGGGTAGATCACCTGCCGGTCCTCGCCCTTGAGCTTGCCGTCGATGGTCGCGTACAGCCAGCCCTCGGTGCCTCGCCGGTAGACGATCCGCTGCGGGAAGTCGTTCGCGGGATTGCTGAACGTGTACAGCGAATCCCCCTGCACGTCCTTCTCGATCGTGACGAGCCTGAACGCCGTTTCCTTCTGTCCGGACGGCAGGGCGACGTAGTAGACGCCGTCGGCGCGCGGCTCGATCCGCAGGTACTCGTAGCTCTGCGGCTTGCCCTGGAAGACCGTCGACCCGAAGCCCAGCATCATCCCGCCGCGCAGCGGCGACCACTGCTCGCGGAAATCGCGCTGGTTGACGGTGCCGGCCCAGCACCCGTCGAGCCACGCCAGCGACGCGGCGCTGTTCACGTCGTTGTCGGCCGGGGCCGGCGGCGCCGGCGACGTTTGCGCAGCCGCGGGGACCGCCAGCAGCGCGGCGAACGCGCCCGCCACGCCGGTGGCGCGCAGCGCGCCCGTCAGGGAGTTCGATGCCATCGGTGGATCCTCGTCACTGCGGCCGCGCGAGCGGCAGGTTGAGCAGGAGATTCTGCGGTTTGAGCTTCAGCACGCTGCTTTCGTTCATCGCCATCGCGAGGTAGACCGGCCGCCCGGCGATCGCCGCCCGCATGTCGGCGGGATCGGCGAAGTCGAGCCGGAACAGGCACAGGAGCCGCGCCAGCCGCCGCTCGTCGACGTCGACGTCGTTGTAGAGGTCGTTGAGCAGCCCGCTCGCCTCGGCGTCCAGCCCGACGTGCCACACCCACTGCGGATCGTCGATCGCCCGCTCGTGCCGGATGGCGACCTCGACGCCGAGGAAGTGCCGGACCCATCGCTCGAGCACACGCGCGAGCGCGTCGAGGGCCGGCCGGCCGCGGTTCAGGCTCACCGAGAAGTCGTGGCGCTCGTCGCGCTCCCAGTACAGGTGCGCGTTCTGCCCGTCGAGCACGTCGAGGTCGATCTCGCGCATCGGCGTGCGGTTCTGCGCGAGGAGCTCGCCCAGCGACCCGAAGCCGCCGGTTGTCGCGTAGAGGTCCACGGTGGCCTCGTCGGCCGCCATGACGGCGCCGTCTTCCAGCACCGCGATCCGCTGCGGGCGGAACAGCATCTCCGCCGCGCGCGCCGCCATCGGCTCGGCGTCGGCCCCGAGCGCGTGGCGCAAGAGCACCTGCGTCAGCTGGTGCACGAACGCCGGCGGCACGTCCACGCCGTCGCCGGCGAACAGCCCCGTGTACGCCGCCTCCAGCGACGGCGCGGCCGTCAGCCGGTCGCGGAAGCGCAGCCAGATCGCGTAGTTGTCGCGCGCGTCCGGATCGGCGAGCGCGGCGAGCGCGTCCGGCGGCACGCGGCTCCGCGGGTCGGCGGTGAGCGCGTCGTGCAGTGCCAACTCGGCGGCGCACGACTCGCGGACCGGTGCCAGCTCCGGGCGCGCGAGGTAGCTGCGCAGGAAATCGTCGGTCAGCGCGAGCCGGCCGTCCGCCCCGGCGGCCAGCAGCCGGTAACCGCAGGAAGGCCAGAAGTCCGGCATCAGCCGCCGAGCATGGCCTTCTTCAGGTCGTCCTGGACCGGCTTGTCGCCGACCCAGACGTTGGTCAGCGCCTTGTTGAACGCGTCCCCGGCGATCGTCCCCTTCGCCGCGCCGTTCAAGCCCACGCGCGTCCCGCCGTCGACGAAGTCGAACGTCAGGACGTTGCCCTCCTTCAGCTGGCCAATGCCCTTCAGGATGGCCGCGAGCTCCGCCGACGGCCCCTTCACCGCGGCGACGTCCGCCGCCGGGTTGGACTGCGCGATGCCGTCGGTCAGCGCCTCGGTCATCTGGTCGGCGCCGACGTCGCGCAGCATGTTGAGCTGCACGCGGCGCGGCCCCTTGGCAAGCACGGCCGCGGCCGTCGCGGCCTTGGCCGGCACGTACAGGCTGCCGACGTAGACCTTGAAGATCGCGCGCGTGCGGATGCCCGCGCCGTTCAGGACGAGCTCCTGCCCGCCGAGCGAAACCTTGTCGTCGAGCTTGACGCCCCCCACCTCCGCCGCCTGCACGCCCGCCGCGAACAGCAGCGCGAACAGCAGTGCCGTCAGTCTGCGCATGATTCCTCCGTCGTGGTTGTTTACGTCGTCGCCAGGCAGAGACTACACCGCCTCGAAGATGCCGGCCGCGCCCATGCCCGTGCCGATGCACATCGACACCATGCCGTACTTCTGCTTCCGGCGCTTCATCCCGTGGACGATCGTCGCCGTGCGGATGGCGCCGGTCGCCCCGAGCGGATGCCCGAGGGCGATGGCGCCGCCCAGCGGATTCACCTTCGCCGGGTCGAGGTGAAGCTCGTCCATCACCGCGAGCGACTGCGCCGCGAACGCCTCGTTCAGCTCGATCCAGTCGATCGCCGAGAGAGCGAGTCCGCTCGACTTCAGCACCTTCGGGATCGCGGCGATCGGCCCCACGCCCATGATCTCGGGCGGCACGCCGCCGACCGCGTAGCCGACCCAGCGCGCGAGCGGCGCGAGGTTCAATTCACGCAGCACGCGCTCCGAGACGAGGATCGACGCGCCCGCGCCGTCGGACATCTGCGAGCTGTTGCCCGCGGTCACCGAGCCCTTCGCCGCGAACACGGGACGCAGCTTCGCCAGGCCCTCGGCGCTCGTGTCCGCGCGCGGCCCTTCGTCACGCTCGACGGTCTTCGTGCGCGTGACGATCGTGTCCGTGGCCAGGTCCGGCGCGTCCTCGTGCACCGTGAACGCGCTGATCTCCGCGCCGAATTCGCCCGCCGTCTGCGCGGCGAGCGCTTTCTGGTGCGACGCCAGCGCGAACGCGTCCTGGTCCTCGCGCGAGACCTTCCACTGCGCCGCGACCTTCTCGGCCGTGAGGCCCATGCCGTACGCGATGCCGATGTTCTCGTCGCGCGCGAACACCGCCTCGTTGATCGCGAGCCGCCCGAGCATCGGGATCATGCTCATGCTCTCGGTGCCCGCGGCGATCATGATGTCCGCCTCGCCGGTGCGGATCCGGTCGGCCGCGATCGACACCGCGTTCAGTCCGGAGGAGCAGAACCGGTTGATCGTCATGCCGGCGACGCTGTTCGGCAGCCCCGCCAACAGCACGCCGATGCGCGCGACGTTCATGCCCTGCTCGAACTCGGGCATCGCGCAGCCGACGATCACGTCTTCGATGCGCTTCGCGTCGATCGCCGGCGCCTGCGCCAGCACGCTTTTCAGCACGTGCGCGAGCAGCGTGTCCGGCCGCGTCGAGCGGTACGCGCCCCGCGGCGCCTTGCCGACCGCGGTGCGCGTGGCGGCGACGATGTACGCATCCTGCATTTGCTTGGTCATGGCTTGAACTCTTCCCTGCAAGAAAGAATCTTCACAAAGCGGCACCGAGACGCCGAGAAGGACGATCTTCCCGGCGTCTCGGCGTCTCTTTGTGAAAGGATTTCATCAATTCCGGAGCGGCTTGCCGGTCTTCAGCGTGTGCGCGATCCGCGCCTGCGTCTTCTCGTTGCGCAGGAGCGCCATGAACTCGCGCCGCTCGAGCTCGAGCAGCCACGTCTCGTCGACGAGGCTGCCCGGCTCCACCTCGCCGCCGCACAGCACGCGCGCGACGCGCTTGCCCACCTCGAAGTCGTAGGCGCTGATGAACCCGCCGTCACGCATGTTGACGAGCATCATCTGCAGCGTCGCGAACCCGGTCTTGCCGGCCACGGGCACGTTGCGCGCCGGCAGCGGCGGCCGGTAGCCCGCGTCGGCCATCGCCCGCGCCTCGCCGATCGCGACGTGCAGCAGCTCGTGCGCGTTCATCACGACCACGTCCGACGGCCGCAGATAGCCCAGCTCCTTCGCCTCCAGCGCGCTCTTCGCGACGGTCGCCATCGCGATCGTCTGGAAGTACGTGCGGATGAACGGCAGCTGGTCGATCTGGCTGCCGGCCGCGCCGCGACGCACCTCGTCGGCCGCGCGCACGGCGAGTTCCTTGCAGCCGCCGCCTGCCGGCAGCAGCCCGACGCCGACCTCGACCAGGCCGATGTAGGACTCGAGCGCCGCGACCGTCCGGTCCGCGTGCAGGATGAACTCGCACGAGCCGCCCAGCGCCATGCCGCGCACGGCGCACACGGTCGGGATCAGGCTCCGGCGCAGGCGCATCGCCGTGTCCTGGAACTTGGCGACGACCGCCTCGATCTTGTCCCACTGCTTCGCCTCGATCGCCGGCGCGATCGCCGCGAGGTTGGCGCCCAGCGAGAACGGCTCCTTCGTCTGCCAGATCACGAGCCCGGCGCAGTGGCGCTCGGCCTCGTCGACGGCGCGCAGCACGCCGTCGAGCACGTCCTCGCCGATCGTGTTGGCCTTGCTCCGGAACGACACGATGCCGACGTCGTCGCCCAGATGCCACATGCGGACGGCGTCGGTCTCGAAGATCGTCGTGCCCGCGGCGGCGGGCCGCTCGCCGAAGACCGGATCGGGAAACAGCTGCCGGCGGTAGACCGGCAGCGCCGGGCGCGCTACGAAGGCGTCGCGCGCCGCCGAGTAGGCGCCTTCGGCCCCGTGCACGCCGCGCGCGGCGGCCACCTTGGCTCCGCCCACCCACGCCGGCAACGGGACCTTCGCGAGCGCGCGGCCGGCCGCGATGTCCTCGGCGAGGAAGCCCGCGATCTCGTTCCAGCCGGCGGCCTGCCACGTCTCGAACGGGCCCATCTGCCAGCCGAATCCCCAGCGGATCGCGAGGTCGACGTCGCGCGCGTTGTCGGCGATGGCCGCCAGGTGGTGCGCGCTGTAGTGGAAGAGATCGCGGAAGATCGCCCAGAGGAACTGCGCCTGCGGGTGCGCGCTCGCGCGCAGCTGCGCGAACTTCTCCGCCGGCGACCTGACCTTCAGGATCGCCGCGACTTCGGGTGCCACTTCGCCGGCCGCGGGCTTGTAGTCGCGCGCGGCGGGGTCGAGCACCTGGATGTCGCGACCGACCTTGCGGAAGAACCCCGCCTTCGTCTTGGCGCCGAGCGCGCCCTGCGCGACCAGCGCGGCCAGCACCGGCGGCGTCGCGAAGAGGGCGTGCCACGGGTCGTCCGGCAGCGTGTCGTGCATCGTCTTCACGACGTGCGCCATCGTGTCGAGGCCGACGACGTCGGCGGTCCGGTACGTCGCGCTCCTGGCGCGGCCGATCGCCGGGCCGGTCAGCGCGTCGACCACGTCGAACGACAGGCCGTAAGCCTGCGTGTGGTGCATCGTTGCCAGCATCGAGAAGATGCCGATGCGATTGGCGATGAAGTTCGGCGTGTCCTTGGCGCGGATCACGCCCTTGCCGAGAACGGTGGTGAGCAGCGTCTCCAGGCCGTCGAGCAGCGCCGGATCGGTCTGCGGCGCCGCGATCAGCTCGGTGAGGTACATGTAGCGCGGCGGGTTGAAGAAGTGCACGCCGCAGAAGCGGCTGCGCAGCCCTTCGGGGACGGCGCCGGACAGCGCCGCGAGCGACAGGCCCGACGTGTTGGACGCGAGGACCGCCGACGGCGCAAGGTGCGGCGAGATCTTCTCGTAGAGGTCGCGCTTCCAGTCGAGCCGCTCGGCGATCGCCTCGATCACGAGGTCGCACTCGGCGAGCCGCGGCAGGTCCGTGCCGTAGTTGCAGGCGTCGATCGCCGCCGCGCGATCCTTCGTGCCGAGCGGCGCGGGCTCCTGCCGCGCGAGGTTGGCGATCGCCTTCGTGACGAGCCCGTTCGGGTCGCCCTCCTTCGCCGGAAGGTCGAACAGCAGGACCGGGATGTTCGCGTTGGTGAAGTGCGCGGCGATCTGCGCGCCCATGACGCCGGCGCCGAGGACGGCGGCCTTGCGGACGATCAAGCGGGAGGAGGACATGTTCGGTGCGCCTGCGATGCCCGCGGCGGTGCGGGCGGGAGGAGGATGCGGCCGCCGGAACAACGAGTCTAGCAAACGTGATTGGAGCAAATCCTCTAGACGCAATGCGCGGGCGCGCCCCCAAAGCGCGACGGCCGGGAAGCCCCGGCCGTCGCATTGCGCTTGCTGCTGCGCGGGGACGCCCCCGCAGGCGCTAGAACGTGTACGTCACCTGCCCGGACAGGATCCACACGCTGGCGTCGTACGAGCCGTTGAGCAGGCCGTAGGCGGCGGTGTTGCCCTCGTTGCGGTTGAAGCTCGGGCTGTCGGCGAAGATGTACGTGAACGCGCCGTCGAACTTCCAGTTCTTCGTCCACTTGTACTCGGCGCCGGTCGACAGCCACCAGCGGTCGGAGTCGGGCAGCCGCGGCGTCGGGTAGTTGGTGACCGGCGTCTGGTCGAACGCGAGGCCGAAGCGCGCCTTCCACTGGTCGCTCACCTTGTAGCTCGCGCCGACGGCGATCTTGAACGTGTCGTCCCACTCGAGCGGCGTGGGGGGCAGCGCCGGCGGCGAGCTCGCGTTGAACCGGAGCTCCGGGATGCTCGACCAGCCCGTGTACTGCACGTCGCCCATGATCTCCCACTGCGGATTCACGCGGAACAGCACCGAGAAGTTCGCGATCGCCGGCAGCGTGATGTCCGACGTCACGCTGCGGCCGTACAGCGCCTGGTTGTTGACGCCGGCCGCCAGCGCGTTGACCGTCGGCGCGAGTGCCGCCGGGATCGTCGACGGCAGCGACGGGTTCTCGAAGCCGATGTTGCCCTGCACGTCGTACTTGATCTCCGACCGGTAGCTCGCGGCCAGCCGCAACTGCGGCGTGGCGTCCCACGCGAAGCCGATGTTCCAGCCCCACGCCCAGTCGTTGCCGTCGACCGTGGCCTTCGACTGCAGGCCCGGCGTCGCCTGCGCGATCGCAAGGTACGTCGGCGACCCCGGCGCGATGCCGGCGCCGGCAGCGGCCTGCAGCAGCGCCGCGGAGTAGTTGACGTTGTTCGTCAGCGTCGCGTCGATCTGCTGGTAGTTGACGCCCACGCCCACGGAGAACTGCGGCGTGACTTTCCACGCGATCGCCGGGTTGATGTTGATCGTCTGGATCTGCGACTTGAGCGTCTGGAAGCGGCCGATCCAGCCGTCGTCGTACTCGGTGGTGAGGCCGAACGGGACGTTGATGCCGAGGCCGAACGTCCAGTCCTTGTTGATCGGCACCGACAGGTACATGTTCGGCACGAAGTTGTAGCCGCCGGCGTCGCCGCCGTCGCCGCCCAGCGGCTGGTTCGCAGCCGGCAGCGACGCGTCGTTGCGGAACTTGACCGACGGCGTGATGATGTTGAGGACCGCCGCCCCCTGCATGCTCGGGAACTGCGCCAGCGCCGCGGGGTTCCACCACATCGCCGAGATGTCGTCCGTGTACGCCGCGCCGGCGGCGAAGGCGTTGCCGAGGCCGCTGCCGCTCTGCTCGTTCAACTGGAAGCCGGTGGCGAACGCCTGCGTCGCGCCCAGCGCCAACGCCAGCGCGCCGACGGCCTGTGCCACCCGTGTTTTCCTGATCGACAGCGTTTGCATGATCTCTCCTCGTTCTTCGGGGCTGGTTGCTGCGTCGTGTTTCCGACGGATATCCGCGCCTTTTGGCCCGCTGGCGCCGTTTTCGATGGTTTACCGGGGAACTATACACCTGCCCCGGCCCGGCCGGGACCCCGGTTTGGTCAAGAAAGCGAGGGATTTCAGGGGGCTGCGATTTCCCGCGGGCGCCGGTCCGGCCCGACGGCGACGTAGGTCAGGCTGGCCTCGGTGACCTTCACCGTCTCCACGTCGGTCGGGTTGCGCTGGGCATAGACCTCGACGTCGACGGCGATCGACGTCCGCCCGACGCGCCGGATCTCGGCGTAGAACGTGACGAGGTCGCCGACCAGCACCGGCTGCTTGAACGTGAACGAGTTGACCGCCACCGTCGCCACCCGTCCGCGCGTGTGCCGCGCCGCGACCACCCCGCCGGCGATGTCCACCTGCGACATGATCCAGCCGCCGAAGATGTCGCCGTGCTGGTTGGTGTCGTGCGGCATCGGCACGACCCGCAGCACCGGCTCCTTGGCCGGGAGCGTCACGCCGCCTTCTTCGCCTCGTCGCGCAGCTCGCGGCGGAGGATCTTGCCGACGTTGGTCTTGGGCAGCTCGGTGCGGAACTCGATGTCGCGCGGGCACTTGTAGTTGGTCAGGTGCTCGCGGCAGTACTTCTTCACGTCGTCGGCCGTCAGCGCCGGGTCCTTCTTCACGACGAAGAGCTTGACCGCCTCGCCCGACTTGTCGTCGGGCACGCCGACCGCCGCGCACTCGAGCACGCCCGGGTGGCCGGCGACCACGCCCTCGATCTCGTTCGGGTACACGTTGAAGCCCGAGACGAGGATCATGTCCTTCTTGCGGTCGACGATCCGCACGAAGCCCCGCTCGTCCATGACGCCGACGTCGCCGGTGGCGAACCAGCCGTCCTTGTCCATGACCTTCGCGGTCTCGTCCGGACGCTGCCAGTAGCCGGCCATCACCTGCGGCCCGCGGATGCAGATCTCGCCGGGCTGCCCCAGCGGGACCTCGCGGCCCGCGTCGTCGCGCAGCATCACCTCCGTCGACGAGATCGGAAGCCCGATCGACCCGTTGTACGCGGGCAGGTCGAGCGGATTGATCGTCGCCGCCGGCGACGTCTCGGTGAGCCCGTACGCCTCGATGAGCGGCGTCCCCGTCACTTCCTTCCACTTCTTCGCGACCGCCTCCTGCACCGCCATGCCGCCGCCGAGCGTGATCCGCAGCGACGAGAAGTCGAGCTTGCCGAAGTCGGGGTTGTTCACCAGCGCGTTGAACAGCGTGTTGACGCCGGTCAGCGCGGTGAACTTGTGCTTGCCCATCTCCTTGACGAAGCCCGGGATGTCGCGCGGGTTCGGGATCAGGATGTTCTCGGCGCCGACCGACATGAACACGAGGCAGTTCGCCGTCAGCGAGAAGATGTGGTAGAGCGGCAGCGGCGTGATGATCACCTCGCGCCGGCTCTCGTCGAAGAACGGCTTCACCCACGCCCGCGCCTGCAGCATGTTGGCGACCATGTTGCGGTTCTTCAGCATCGCGCCCTTCGACACGCCGGTGGTGCCGCCCGTGTACTGCAGGAACGCGATGTCGTCGTGGCCGATGTCGACGCGCTCGAGCGTGCGCTTGCGCCCTTCGGCAAGGGCGTCCGAAACGCGGATCGCCCCCGGCAGCGAGTACTTCGGGACCATCTTCTTCACGTGCCGCAGCACGAAGTCGACGATCAGGCCCTTGAACCCCAGCAGCTCGCCGATCGACGTCACCACCGTCTGCCGGACCTTCGTCTTGCCGACGACCTCGGCCACCGTGTTGGCGAAGTTCTCGACGCAGACCAGCACTTCCGCGCCCGAGTCCTTCAGCTGGTGCTCGAGCTCGCGCGCCGTGTACAGCGGATTGACGTTGACGACCGTGCAGCCCGCGCGCAGCGCCCCGAACACGCAGACCGGGTACTGGAGGATGTTGGGCATCATCACGGCCACGCGCGAGCCCTTCTTGCAGCCGATGCCCTGCAGCCAGGCGCCGAAGGCGTTCGACAGCGTGTCGAGCTCGCCGAAGGTCATCGACTTGCCCATGCACGTGAAGGCCGGGCGCGCGGCGTACTTGCCGACCGACTCCTCGAACAGCTCGCGGACCGACTGGTACTCGTTGACGTCGATCTCCGCAGGGATTCCCTTCGGATAGCTCTTCAGCCAGATCTTTTCCACGACGCTCCTCCGTGGCACGCGGCGCGCGCGTGCGGCGATGTGCCGGTCCTGGTCCGACGGGTGTCCGACCGGAGACTGCAGGCGACCGGCGCGCCGCCCATGCGTGGGGCGGCGCGTCCGGCGAAAATGCTACACCAGATACGGTCCGGCGGAGATGCGTCAGGTCATCCGGGCGTAGTGGAGCGGACCGCCCCGGAACGGCGCGAAGCCGGTGCCGAAGATCGCGCCGGCGTCGACCAGGTCGGCGTCGGCGACGATGTGCTCGGCCAGTGCGGCCTTCGCCTCCGCCACGAACGGCCCGACCAGCCGGTCCGCGAGCCCCGCCGGCACCGCGCCCGCCGCCTGCTTCTGCGGCTTGCCGCCGGCCCACGTGTAGAACCCGCGGCCGGTCTTCCTGCCGAGGTGCCCGCCGTCGACCAGCTCCAGCAGGCGACGCGGGGGGGCCGTCGTGTCGCCGAGCAGCTTGCCGACCGCGACGCAGATGTCGAGCCCGACCGTGTCGGCCAGCTCGATCGGTCCCATCGGCATGCCGAACGCGAGCGCGGCCTCGTCGACGGTCTCGGGCGCGACGCCCTCGTCGACGGCGCGGAAGGCCGCAGCGAGGTACGGCGCGAGCACGCGATTGACGAGGAACCCCGGCGCGCTCTTGACCGGCAGCGGCAGCTTGTCGATCTGGCGGACGAACGCCGCCGCGAGCGGCACCAGCGACTCCCGCGTCTGCCGGCCGACGACGATCTCCACCAGCATCATCCGGGCGACCGGGTTGAAGAAGTGCAGCCCGATGAGGCGCGTCGGGTCGGCAAGCGCCCCCGCGATGTCCTCGAGCGGGATGCTCGACGTGTTGGTGGCGAGGATCGCCCCGGGCTTCGCCCGCTTCTCCAGCGCCGCGAACAGCGTGCGCTTGGCGTCGGCGTTCTCGAAGATCGCCTCGACGATCACGTCGGCGCGGGCGACGCCGTCCCCGGCGACGTCCGGGATCAGCCGGTCGAACGCGTCGCGCGCGCGCCGCGGGTCGCGCAGCCGGTCGGAGAAGAGCTTCCCCGCGCGCTGCATCGCCGGCGCGAGCCGCTCGGCGCTCTGGTCCTGCAAGGTGACGGTGAGGCCGCGCAACGCGCACCACGCGGCGATGTCGCCGCCCATCGTGCCGGCGCCGACGACGTGCACGTGCGCCGCGCGGAATTCGCCGTCCTTGCCCAGCCCCTTCAGCCGCTCCTGCAGGTGGAACACGCGGATCAGGTTGGCGGCCGTCGGCGAGCGGAGCAGCGACGGGATCGACGCCGGGTCGGACGGCGGCGCCGCCAGCGCGTTGCCGTCGTGCTTCACCCACAGGTCGAGGATCGCGTACGGCGCCGGGTAGTGCTCGCGGCGCGCCCGCTTCGCCACCTGCTTCTCCGCCTGCTTCGCGATGTAGCGGCGGGCGAGCGGGTTCAACGTCAGCGACAGCGCGAGCGGCAGCGCGCGCGGCGCCGGCAGCGCGCGCAGCACGCCGCGCGCCGTCGCTTCCATGATGCGCGGGGGCACGCACTCGTCGGCGATCCCGAGCTTCTTCGCGCGGCGCGCGTCGATCGTCTTGCCGGTCAGCAGCAGGTCGAGCGCGGCCGGCGCGCCGGTGAGCCGCGGCAGCCGCCGGATGCCGCCCCAGCCGGGCACGATGCCCAGCATCACCTCGGGCAGCCCGAGGCGCGTGCCGGGCTCGTCGACGACGACCCGGTACCGGCAGGCCAGCGCGAGCTCGAGGCCGCCGCCGAGGCAGAAGCCCTTGACGAGCGCCAGCGTCGGGTACCCGACGCGCGCGAGGCGCTCGAACGTGTCCCAGCCGCGCTGCACCAGCGCGAGGGCGCCCGCCTCGTCCTTCACTTCGGAGAACTCGGCGACGTCGGCGCCGGCGATGAAGCCGTTGGCCTTGCCCGAGCGGATCACGAGGCCCTTCGGCGGCTCGCGGTCGAGGACGTCGAGCGCCTCGTTCAACCCGGCGAGCACGGCCGCCGACAGCGTGTTGGTCGTCGCGTCCGCCCGGTCGAGCGTGAGCCACGCGATCCCGTCGGTGTCGCGGGTGATGGTCCAGTGTTGCATGAATCGTCCCGGAATCTGCGTAAGTGGAACGCGGAAGGGTTGCGCTACACGCGCTCGACGAGCATCGCGCCGCCCAGGCCGCCGCCGATGCAGATCGCGGCCATGCCGCGCCTGCCGCCGGTGCGCCGCAGCACGTTGAGCACGTGCAGTACGATGCGCGTCCCCGACGCGCCGACCGGGTGGCCGAGCGCGATCGCGCCGCCGTCGACGTTGAGCTTCGCCTCGTCGATCGCGCCGAGCGCGCCCGGCAGGCCGAGCTCGTCGCGGCAGAACGCGTCGCTCGCCCACGCGCGCTCGCAGCCTTGCACCTGCGCGGCGAACGCCTCGTTGATCTCCCACGCGTCGAGGTCGTTCAGCCCGAGCCCGTGCCGCTGCAGGATCGGCGTGGCCGCGTAGACGGGGCCCAACCCCATCTGCGCCGGGTCGAGCCCCGCCCACTGCGAGTCGACGATGCGGCCGATCGGCTCGAGCCGGTGCCGGTCCACCGCCTTCTGCGACGCGACGACCACCCAGGCGCCGCCGTCGGTGACCTGCGAGCTGTTGCCGGCGGTCACGTTGCCGTACTTGCGGTCGAAGAACGGCTTGAGCTTCGCGAGGTTCTCCGGCGTGGAGTCCTCGCGCACGCCGTCGTCGGCAGCGTAGAGCCTGCCCGCCCGGTCGTAGATCGGCAGCACCTCGTTCGCGTAGTGGCCGGCCTTCTGCGCGGCGATCACGCGCGCGTGGCTGCGGGCGGCGAACGCGTCCATCTCCGCCCGGGTGATGCCGAAGCGGTGCGCGAGGTTCTCGGCCGTCTGCCCCATCAGCAGCCCGCAGATCGGGTCGGTCAGCCCCTTCATCAGCGCGATGACCGGCGCGAAGTAGCCGGGCCGGAACTTCGCGAGCAGCGCCGCGCGCTGCCCGGCCGTCTTCGCCGCGTACCACTGCGACAGCCACGCCACCATCGCGTCGGAGAACAGGAGCGGCGCGCGCGACAGCGCGTCCACGCCGCCGGCGAGCACGAGCTCCGAGCGCCCGGCGCGGATGTTGTTCACCGCCGAGTCGATCGACTGCATGCCCGACGCGCAGTTGCGCATCACCGTCCAGCCGGGCACCTTGAGGCCGCAGCCCATCCGCAGCGCGGCCACGCGGCCGATGTTGACCTCGTCCGCCGACGGCGCCGCGCAGCCCAGGATCACCTCGTCGAGCGCGTCCGGCGCGAACGGCTGCCGCAGCAGCAGCGCGCGCCCGGCGTCGGTGGCGAGGTCGGAGGCGGCGAACGGCCCGGGCCGGTTGCGCGCCTTGAGGAACGGCGTGCGCACGCCGTCGACGATGTAGACCGGTTCGTTCATGTCCCGCGATCCTCACCGGCCCTTCACGCGGCCACGCGTTGCCGGGCCGGCTTCGCCTGCCGCTGCGGCGATGCCTGCGGCGGCTTGTACAGCGACGCGCCCAGGTCGGCGTCGAAGTCGTCGACGCGGATCACGCGCGCGGCGAGCTGCCGCTGCGCGAGCAGCGCGCGCGCCTCGTCGGCGTCGATCACCCGCGCGGCGACCGCGCGCTCGGCCAGCGCCTCCACGCCCGCCTCCGGCGGCAACCGGCCGTCGAGCCGGCCGTCGCGCAGCGCGGCCTTGAGCTTCGCCTCGACGGGCTCCGCGCGGACCGTGGCCTCCAGCGCGCGCTCGATGAGCCCGACCGGGTCGTCGTCGTCCTGGCCGACGAACATCACCGCCGTCAGCCGGTCGCGCGTGGCCGACGGCGCGATCAGCAGGCGCGCGACGTCGCGGCCGAGCCGGTCGGACGGCGTGACGTACGGCCGGCCGAGCGGGAACACGATCCGCCGCAGCAGCACGGAGAGCACGCGGTTCGGAAAGTTCGAGATCACGCCTTCGAGCGCGGTCTGCGCCTTGTACATCGCGTCCCAGATCGCCCAGTTCATCAGCGGCGCGTCGGCCGCCTGCCGCCCCTCGGCCTCGTAGCGCTTGAGCGTCGCCGAGCACAGGTACATCAGCGACAGGATGTCGCCCAGCCGCGCGGACAGCTTCTCCTTGCGCTTCAGCGCGCCGCCCAGCGTGCCCATCGACACGTCGGCGAGGAACGCGAGCGCGGCGGAGAAGCGCGTCAGCTGCTGGTAGTAGCGGCGCGTCGCCGGCGCGATGTCCGCCGGCGTGCGGACGAAGTGCGACCCGGTGAGGCCGGTGACCAGCGTGCGCGCGAAGTTCGCGAGCACGAAGCGCAGGTGGCCGAACAGCGCGGCGTCGAACGCGACCGACGCGATTGCGCGGTCGGTCTCGCGGGCGGCCGCGATCTCGCGCAGCACGTACGGGTGGCAGCGAATCGCGCCCTGCCCGAAGATGATGAGGCTGCGCGTCAGGATGTTGGCGCCCTCGACGGTGATGGCGACCGGGTGCTGCATGTACGCGCCGCCGAGGAAGTTCGACGGGCCCATGCAGATGCCCTTGCCGCCGATGACGTCCATGCCGTCGTTGATCGTCTGCCGCGCGCGCTCGGTGATGTGGTACTTGGCGATCGCCGACACGACCGACGGCTTCTCGCCCAGGTCGATCGCCGACGCCGTGAGCATCCGCGCCGCGTCCATCATGTAGAGGTTGCCGCCCATGCGCGCGAGCGCCTCCTCGACGCCCTCGAAGCGGCCGATCGCCGTCTTGAACTGCGTGCGCACGCGCGCGTAGCCGCCGACGGCGCGCACCGCCAGCATCGACATGCCGGTGTTCGACGACGGCAGCGAGATGCCGCGCCCGGCCGCCAGGCACTCCATCAGCATCCGCCAGCCGCGGCCGATCATCGGCTGGCCGCCGATCACCCAGTCCATCGGGATGAACACGTCGCGGCCGGAGTTCGGGCCGTTCTGGAACACGGCGTTGAGCGGCATGTGCCGGCGCCCGATCTCCACCCCCGGATGCGACGTCGGGATGAGCGCGCAGGTGATGCCGAGATCCTCCTTGCCGCCCAGGAGCTTGTCCGGGTCGTACACGCGGAAGGCGAGGCCGAGCAGCGTTGCGACCGGGCCGAGCGTGATGTAGCGCTTGTCCCACGTGACCGACAGGCCGAGGACGCGCTTGCCGTCGTGCTCGCCCCAGCGCACGTACGCGTAGTCGGGGATCGCGGCGGCGTCGGAGCCCGCGTTCGGACTGGTCAGCGCGAAGCACGGGATCTCGAGGCCCTTCGCGAGGCGCGGCAGGTAGTGGCGCTTCTGGTCCTCGGTGCCGTAGTGCAGCAGCAGCTCCCCCGGGCCGAGCGAGTTCGGCACCATCACGGTGACGGCCGCCGTGCCGCAGCGCGTCGACAGCTTGGTGACGACCTGCGAGTGCGCCCACGCGGAAAAGCCCAGCCCGCCGTACTCCTTCGGGATGATCATGCCGAGGAAGCCGCGGTCCTTGATGAACTGCCACACGTGCGGCGGGAGGTCGCGGTGGACGGTGACCGCTTCCCAGTCGCTGCTCATCGCGCAGAGCTCTTCGGTGTCGACGTCGAGGAAGCGCTGCTCGTCCGGCGTCAGCGTCGGCCGCGGCGTGGCCAGCAGCCCCTTCCAGTCGGGACGGCCCGAGAAGAGTTCGCCGTCCCACCAGACGGTCCCGGCCTCGAGCGCCTCGCGCTCGGTCTGCGACATCGCCGGCATCATCCTGCGGAATGCGGACAGCACGCCGTCGCTGACGAGCTTGCGGCGCAGCGCCGGCACGGCGAGCGGAAGCGCGAGCACGATGAACGCGACCGTCAGCAGCAGGTTGGCGGCCAGCGGCAGCACCGGGACGAGCCACGACACGGCAAGCGCCACGGCAATGCCGGCGGCCCACGCGCGACCCGAGGCGTTGACGTAGGCGAGCGCCAGGAATCCGGCGAGGACGGCGACGATCCAGAGGGCGGTCAGCATCGTAGGGCTCCTTTCATGGCGGGGCGATCCGTGACCGGGCCGCCCCGTTCGGGCATCGGGTCAGTCGGCGCGCCCGGGCGCGTCGCCGGCGGCGTCGGGAAAGTCCGCGAGCGGGGCGGTCAGGCCGGCCAGCAGGAACGGCGCGAGCCGCCGCAGCAGGATCTCGTCGTTGTCCGTTTCGTTGGGCGTCAGCTCCGCGATGATCTTGAGCGCGTCGGTCCCGGCCAGCGTGTACGAGAGCGCGCCCATGATGAAGTGCAGCCGCCACGACAGCTCGCGGCGCGGCAGCTGCGGCAGCGCGCGGCCGAACGCGGCCTTGAAGCGCGCGATCATCAGCGCGTACTGGTCGGACAGGAACCGGCGAATGAACGGCGACGGGTCCGCGTACGCGCGGCCGAGCAGGCGGAGAAAGTTGGCGCCGCCGCGTTGCGGGTCGCGGGCGAGCTTCAGCGCCGGGACGAACAGCGCCTCGAGGATGCGCTCGCAGCGCACCGGGTCCGCGCCGGTCGCCCGCTCGTATTCGTCGAGCAGCCGTACGCGCTCCTGGTTCATCGGGTCGAGGCGGCGCCGCAGCACCGCCTCGAACAGGTCTTCCTTGCTGCCGAAGTGGTAGTGGGCGGACGCAAGGTTCACGTCGGCCGCGGTGGTGATGACGCGCAGGCTGGTGCCCTCGAAGCCGTGCTCCATGAACAGCGCCTCGGCCGCGTCCAGGATGCGCTCCTTGGTTGCCGCCGCGCTGCGGGTCTCTCCCAACGGGATCACGCTTGCCCCCATCGCCTGCCTCCGTCGCGCGCGCATCGGGCCTGCACGCCCGGACGCCGTGTCGCGAATCGTTGAAAAGGTCCGGGCGGATGGTCGGGAATCAACGGCACCGCCTGACATTCGAGCCCAAAGTTCAAACGTTTGTTTGAATCGTATGTTTGTCCAATGCGGCGTGTCAAGTTGCACTGCAGCAGCAATTCGTCGCGGTGGCAGAATTGCAGAGCGGGCGCTCACTGTCGCGCCAAGTCAGGTCTTTCAAGGACTGACGTTCGCATTTGAGACGCTCGCTTCTCCCGGCAACAGGCTTGGGGCCGTGCTCGGATAGCATGCGGCCGATGAGCGAAGCGCCCACACCGGAAGGCCTGACCTCGGGCACCAGTTCCGACGGGTACCGGACACCCTCCCGCGCCGACCGCCGCCGCGGCCTCCTCCTCGGCCTCGTCGGGGTGCTCGCGTTCAGCGGGACGCTGCCGGCGACGCGGGCGGCGGTGGCCCACCTCGACCCCGTGTTCGTCGGCCTCGGCCGGGCCGTGGTCGCGGCCGTGCTGGCCGCCGCGGTGCTGCTGGCCACCCGTTCGCCGTGGCCGTCGCCGACGGCCTGGCGGCCGCTCGCCGTCGTCGCGGCCGGCGTCGTCGTCGGCTGGCCCGTGCTGTCCGCGTACGCGATGCGCCACGTCCCGGCCGCGCACGGCGCCGTGGTGGCGGGCCTGCTCCCGCTCGCCACGGCGCTGGCGGGGGCGTGGCTCGCGCACGAGCGGCCGACCCGCCGCTTCTGGGGGTGCGCGGTCTTCGGCAGCGCCGTCGTCGTCGCCTTCGCGCTGTGGGAAGGCGGCGGGGCGCCGCAGCTCGCCGACCTCCTGCTCGTCGCGCCGTCGCGGCGGCGGCTGTCGGCTACGCCGAGGGCGCCAAGCTCGCGCGCACGATGGGCGGCTGGCAGGTCATCTGCTGGGTGCTCGTCCTCTCGGCGCCGTTCCTCGTCCTGCCGACGCTCGCCGCCGCGCAGTGGCGCGTCCCGGACGCGCCGTGGCCCGCGTGGGCAGGCTTCGCGTACGTCGCCGCGATCTCGATGTTCCTGGGCTTCTTCGCGTGGTACCGCGGGCTGGCGCTGGGAGGCATCGCGGTCGTCGGGCAGACGCAGCTGCTGCAGCCGTTCTTCACCATCTTCGGGTCCGCGTGGCTGCTCTCCGAGCGGGTCGATCCCGCCACGCTGGTCGCCGCGGCGCTCGTCGTCGCCGCGATCGCGGTGGGCCGCAAGGGCTGACGCGCCGCGGCGTTTGGCTATACTCCGCCGACCAGGAGGCGCCCACGATGGCCACGATCTCGATCGCGCGCAAGCACGCGCTCACGCACAAGAAGGCGAAGGACGTCGCCGAGAAGATCGCGAAGGACCTGCGCAAGCGCTTCGAGCTCGACTACGCGTGGGAAGGCGACCACATCGTCTTCGAGCGGCCCGGCGTCTCCGGCCGCATGCTGATCGGCTCCGACAAGATCAGGCTCGACGCGAGCCTAGGCTGGCTGTTGACGCCGCTCAAGCCGGCGATCGAGCGCGAGATCGTCGCGCAGCTCGACAAGCTGATCGGCAAGGCTTAAGGCGACCCGCCGCGCCGCGGGAAACGAGGGTCAGACTCGAAGCTCCGCCGGCGGCGTGCCCGGCCGATCGGTGCGTGGAAATTCGAGTCTGACCCTCGTTTCTCAGTTCGGACGCGAGAGGCGGAACTGCAGCGGGTCCGGGAAGGGGTCGGGCGTGCCGGCGGCCATCGCCTCCATGATCGCGGTCTCGCGCTCCTCGATCGTCGCGAGGAACGTCTGCGCGCCGCCCATGTTGCGGAATGCCCCGAACCCGCGCTCGAGGAACTCCTGCAGCGCGGACATTCCGGCGAGCTTCGCCGGCTGGCGCATCATCACCAGCGCCGTGCGGATCCACGCCTTCGCGACGTAGTGGTCGAGCGACTGGCCGATGTCGCCGATCAGCTTGATCTGCCGCCGGCGCAGCGGGAAGTTGCCGGTCTTGCGGTACGCGCGGCTGTACTCGGCCACGGTGAAGTGGCCGTCGGCGCGCGGCAGGCGCGTCAGCAGCACGCGATCGAGCTCCTGCGACAGGCCGTTCAGTTCCATCGCGGCGGCGACCGTCAGGATCACCGGGTCGGGCAGCACACGCACCAGCATCGGCACCACCCGCGCCAGGTCCGCGTCGCGTCGGCTGAAGTCGCCTGGGCCGTACAGGTCGTTCTGGAAGAAGACGACGGCCGCCGTGTAGCGCGGGTCGGCCGCGAGGTCGGCGTACGTCATTCGCAGCCGCCGCGCCTGCCAGTCGGCCAGCCGGTCGAGCGCGCCGGCGAGGATCGGGTTGCCTGCGCGCTCGTCGTGCAGACGGGCGACGCGCTGCAGCTCGCGGACGAGCGTCGCCTGCGCGGATTCTCCCGTGGATGTCTCGGCCATGCGCCCGTTGGCGTTGCAGGAACGGCGGATGATCGCAGTCTAGCAGGGCACCGCGCGGGCGGCGGGACCCGCCGCCGCGCGGTCGCCGCCGCTGCGGGTTCGGGCCGGCGGGCCGGCGCCCCTTTAGTGTGATTGCTCTAGCCGGAATGCGTACATTGGCATTCGAGCGTGCAAAAACCCGTTGCGCGCGATGCCAACAGGAGCATGCATTATGCGTACCCAGGTCCAGATTCGCACCACCCCGGTCGGCGATGCCGTCCTCAACGCGTCCCGGCAGGTTTGGCTGGCGAGCCTCGGCGCCGCCGTCGTCACCCGCGACTGGGCGCAGAGCGAGGCCGGCAACGTGTTCCGCACGCTGGTCAAGGAAGGCACGGCGATCGAGTCGAAGACCATCCGCCTCGTCGGCGACCGGATCGAGACGTCGTTCGCGGCCGCGAACACGCTGTGGCGCCGCGCGCGCGGCTCCGTGCAGTCGTCGGTGCGGCAGGCGGCCGACACGGCCGTGACGCTCGTTCAGAACAACCTGCCGAAGTCGCTGCCGAAGGTGACGCTGCCGGCGATGCTGGCGCCGGTCGCGAAGCCGAAGGCGCGCGCGAAGAAGCGCGCGCAGGCGAAGCGCGCGGTGAAGGCGCGGGTCGCACGGACCGTCAAGCGCGGCAAGCGCGCCGCGAAGGCCGCCACCGGCAAGTGATTCTCCGCTAAGATTGCGTGCGACCGGGGCGGAAGACCCCGTCGTCGCGGGACCTCCGGACGCCCGAATCGGCGCCCGGAGGCGCCCTGAACGCGAACGAGGAGAGCCATGCCGGACACGACGGCATCCGGACGCGCGCCGCGCGGCCGGGTGCGCAGGCGCGTGCGCGCCAGCAGAAGTGAAGGTTCCGCCGCGCGGCGGCGGATCGGTCTGGCGCTGGCGGGCGGCGGACCGCTCGGCGGCATCTACGAAGTCGGCGCGCTGCTGGCGCTCGCCGACACGCTCGACGGCCTCGACTTCAACGACCTCGACGTCTACGTGGGCGTGTCGTCGGGCGGCTTCGTCGCGGCGGCGCTCGCCAACGGGCTCTCGCCCGCACAGATGTACCGGCTGTTCATCGACGACGGCGTCGACGCCGCGCTGAAGCCGGAGATCTTCCTGCGGCCCGCGTTCGGCGAGTTCGCGCGCTGCGCGGCGGCGCTGCCGGGCCTCGCCGCACGGGCGACGCTGCAGTACCTGAAGGATCCCTTCCACCGCGGCGTGCTCGAGTCCTTCTCGACGCTGGCGCGCGCCATGCCGACCGGCGTGTTCGACAACCGCGCGATCGACGAATTCCTCGCGCGCCTGTTCGCCGCCCCCGGCCGCACCAACGATTTCCGCAAGCTCGGGCGCAAGCTGTTCCTGGTCGCGACCAACCTCGACACCGGCGCGCCCGTCACGTTCGGGCCGCACCACCACGCGCACGTGCCGATCTCGCGCGCGATCGAGGCGTCGAGCGCGCTGCCCGGGCTGTTCCCGCCGGTGGCCATCGACGGCGACTTCTACGTCGACGGCGCGCTGAACAAGACGCTGCACGCGTCGGTCGCCCTCGACGAGGGCGTGCAGCTGCTGCTGTGCGTGAACCCGCTCGTGCCCTTCGACGCGAGCCTCGCGATGCGCCGCGGGCACACGACGGTCGACAAGCTCAACCGGGGCGGCCTGCCGCTGGTGCTCGGGCAGACGTTCCGCGCCATCATCCACTCGCGGATGAAGGTCGGCATGGAGAAGTACCGGACGCAGTACCCGGACGCCGACGTGCTGCTGTTCGAGCCCGACCGCGAGGACGCCGACATGTTCTTCGCGAACATCTTCAGCTACTGGCAGCGCAAGCGCCTGTGCGCGATCGCGTTCGCCAAGACGCGCCAGAACATCGCGGCGCGGGCGGAAGCGCTGGCGCCGGTGCTGCGCCGGCACGGCATCGCGATCCGGCACGACCGCCTCGCCGAAGCCGACCGCCGCGTGGGCGCGGCGCTCACCGACGCGCGCCCGCTGCGGGCGGACGCCGGGCGCAAGACGGTCCGCCAGACGACCCGCGAGTTGAAGCACGCGCTCGACCAGCTAGAGCGCGCGGTCGCCTCGGCGCGCTGACGCCCCGCCCGCCGCACGGCCCGCGCCGGCCATCGCCCGCCCCCGGTCCGGCCCGATGACGCAGAAGAAGCCCCCGCGGCGGACGCGCGAGCGCATCCTCGAGACCAGCCTCGCGCTGTTCAACCGGCTGGGCGAGCCGCACGTCACGACGGCGGACATCGCCGACGAGATGAACATCAGCCCGGGCAACCTGTACTACCACTTCCGCAACAAGGACGACATCATCGGCGAGCTGTACGCCGCGTACGAGGCGTCGGTGCTGCCGCTGCTCGCGGTGCCGGACGACCGCCCGCCCGGCGTCGAGGACCTGTGGTTCATGCTGCACGTCGTGTTCGAGCGCATGCGCGAGTACCGCTTCCTCTACCGCGACCTGGACGAGATCACGTCGCGCAACCGCAGGCTCGCCTCGCGGTTCTCCGACCTCATCCGGCGCGCGGAACGCACCGTGCTAGAGTTGTGCCGAGGCCTCGTCGCGAGCGGCCAGATGCGCGCGAGCGAGCGGGAGATCGGCGCGCTGGCGGCGAACGCGACGCTGGTGTCGATCTACTGGATGTCGTGGCAGCGGGTGATCGGCGTCGGCCGCGGCGCCGGCGGCGAAGGCGAGAACATGAACCTCCAGCACGCCGCGTACCACGTCCTGGCGCTGGTCGCACCGTTCCTCGTCGACGAGGGACGCGCGCTGATCGAGCGGCTGGGCGAGGACTACCTGTGACGACCGACGGGAGGAGCCGGCCATGGCCAGGAAGTGGGTGAAGTTTCCGCATGCCGACAAGGCGTACGTCTGCGACGCCGCGGGGCTCAAGAAGCGCTGGGCGCGCCTGCACAAGGGCGACGGCGAACCGTTCCCGAAAGACGCCGCCGTCGTCGACGCGTGGCGACACTTCCACGCCGGCGAGTTCGGCCAGGCCGTCGAGGCGGGCATCGCCGCCGGCGGCGCCGGCGTGAACGCCGCGGTCAAGGCGCAGGTCGTGTACGCGATCTACCTCGAGAAGGCGGAGAAGGCGAAGCTCGCGCTGCTCGAGGAGGCCGCGGAACTCGCCGACGAGCGCCGGCGTGCCGCGCCGAAGGACGCCAACGCGCACTACCTGTACGCGTTCGCGCTCGGCCGCTACAGCCAGGGGATCTCGGTCGCGAAGGCGCTGGCGCAGGGCTTCGGCACGAAGATCAAGGACGCGCTGCTGACCGCGCTGAAGCTCGACCCGAAGCACGCGGAGGCGCACACCGCGTACGGCGCGTACCAGGCCGAGGTCATCGACAAGGTCGGCGGCCTGGTCGGCGGCATGACGTACGGCGCGAAGAAGGACTCCGCGCTCGAGCACTACGAGAAGGCCATCAAGCTCTTCCCGGAGTCCCCGATCGGGCGCATCGAATGCGGCAACGGGCTCATCATGCTGTTCGGCAAGGGCCGCATCGCGGAGGCGACCAGGCTCTACGAGCAGGCGGCGGCGCTCGCGCCGGCCGACGCCATGGAGCGGCTCGACGTCGAGCTCGCGAAGTCGGAACTGGAGTAGCCGATGACGCCGTTCATCGCCGCGGGAGGGCCGGGCATGGCGCAGGCACGCAGGTTCTTCGTTGCTGCCGCGGCCGCGGCGATCGCCTGCGCGGCGCTGCCCGCGGTCGCGCAGGACAAGGCGGCAGCCGCGCCGAAGGCCGCGGTCGCCACTCCCGAGCGCATCGACACGCTGCGGCGGATCCGCGACACCGGCGTGCTGCTGCTCGGCGTGCGCGAGACCAGCGTGCCGTTCTCGTTCCTCGACGCGCAGAAGCAGCCGCAGGGTTACTCGGTCGACCTGTGCCTGCGCGTGGCGGACGCCATCAAGGCGGACCTCAAGCTGCCGCGCCTCGAGGTCCGGTTCGTGCCCGTGTCGTCGTCGAACCGCATCCCGGCGCTGCTCGAAGGCAAGATCGACCTCGAGTGCGGGTCGACGACCAACACGCGCGACCGGCAGAAGCAGGTCGCATTCGCCTACACGACGTTCGTCGCCGGCATCAAGATGCTGGCCAAGAAGTCGGCCAACGTCGACTCGATCGAGGACCTGCGCGGCAAGCCGGTGGTCGTGACCAAGGGCACGACCAGCGAGAAGATGATGCGCACGCTGAACGACGAGCGCGTGCTACGGATGACGCTCATCGAGTCGCCGGACCACGGCGAATCGTTCAAGGCGGTCGACGAGGGCCGGGCGGTCGCGTTCCCGATGGACGACGTGCTGCTCTACGGCCTCATCTCCAAGGCCCGGAAGCCGGACGACTTCGCCGTGGTGGGCCGCTACCTGTCGGTCGAGCCGTACGCGATCATGCTGCGGCGCGACGAGCCGCAGTTCGAGAAGATCGTCAACCGCGCGCTGATCGACCTCTTCCAGTCGGGCGAAATCCGCCGGATCTACGCGAAGTGGTTCGCCACGAAGGACCTCAACGTCCCGCTGAACCAGTACCTGAAGGAAGCGTTCCAGGCGCCGAACACGCATCCGGCGTGGCCGTGAGGAAATTGGGGTCAGAGCTGTAATACTCGCGCGACCAACAGTTCCCTCGTGCCGACGCGGTGAGCCGCGCGAGAGGAAATTGGGGTCAGAGCTGTAATACTCGCGCGACCAACAGTTCCCTCGTGCCGACGCGGTGAGCCGCGCGAGAGGAAATTGGGGTCAGAGCTGTAATACTCGCGGACCAACAGTTCCCTCGTGCCGACGCGGTGAGCCGCGCGAGTATTACAGCTCTGACCCCAATTTCCCGACGGCATCGCGCACCGGAAAGTCGTCTCTGCCCCTACTTTCCGTCGCGACAGCAAGGTGCCAAAGGGTCCGACCCTAAAGTACCGCCTCCGCCTCGTCCGGATCGAGGTCCCCCTCGCGCGGCCACGGCGCCATCAGCGTCACCAGTACCAGCTTCTCGAACTCCTCGGCGAAGCGCGCGCTGATGTGCTCCGGGTCCGGGCAGAACCCGCGATCGGTGACGAGGCCGAACTGCACGGTGCCGTTGTACGAGATGATCGAGACGCCCATGCCGATGTCGCCCGACTGCGGCACCCAGAACATCAGGCTGTCGATGCGCGCGCCAGCGAGCCACAGCGGCTCCTGCGGCCCGGGCACGTTGGTCATCACCGCCGACGCGTTGCGCGCGAGCGTGGTCAGCAGCACCTCCTGCAGCGCCTTCGGGCCCGTGCCGGCGGCGGCGAGCAGCCCGAGGGTCAGCACCGGCTGGAACGAGCCCTTGAGCGAGTCCATGTTCGCCCGCACGGCGTACAGCCGCTCGACCGGGTTCTCGATGCCGATCGGCAGGTCGAGGAACACGAGCCCGAACTGGTTGCCGAGCTTGTACGCCTTCTCCATCGGCCGCAGGTTCACCGGCACCAGCGCGCGCAGCATCACGTCCGTGACGTCGTCGCCCTTCCCGGCGAGGTAGGCGCGCAGCGCACCGGCGGCGCACGACAGCAGCACGTCGTTCACCGACGCGCCGAGCGCGCGGCCGATGGCCTTGACCTCGGGCAGCGGCAGCGGGGGCGTCCACGCGACGCGCTTGCCCACGCCGGCCTCGCCCTTGAAGCGCGTCGGCGAGTCCTGCGTCATCAGCACGAGCTTGGCGAGCTCCGCGGAAAGCGCTGTCCCCTGGCCCACCAGCGCCACCGCCTTCTCCGGCTCCGTCCACAGCGCCGCGCCCTTCTCGACCAGCGTCGCCCCGACCTTGAGCGCCGCGCTCATGGCGCCGGAGATCGGCGCGAGCAGCTGCGACAGCGCGTCGTCCGCCGCCGCCTTGCGGCGCGGCTGCGGCGCGAACGGCATCGCCGGCGGCCCGTGCGCCGAGGCGTCGGTCATCGACAGCATCACGCGCACCAGCGCGATCCCGTCGGCGTAGCAGTGGTGGATGCGGATGACGATCGCGCTGCCGCCGTCGTAGTTGTCGACGAGGTGGAACTGCCAGCGCGGGCGCGCGGGGTCGAGCGGCGTCGTGGCGAGGCGCGAGACGAACTCCTGCAGCTCGCGCCGGCCCGCGCGGCCGGGAAGCGCCGTGTGGACGACGTGCCGCTCGATGTCGAAGTGCGTGTCGGTCTGCCAGAATGCGCCGCTGGCGGTCTCGACGGGACGCTGCCGGAACCGGCGGAACACCAGGAAGCGCCGTGCGACCGTGCGGCGCAGCCGCGCGAGCGACAGCCGCTCGCGGAACAGCAGCACGCCGCAGATCATCATCAGGTTGTGCGGACGGTCCATCCGCAGCCAGGCGGTGTCGACCGCGGAGACTTTCTCTCGTCGGGGAGGCGCAGCCATGTTCGACGACAGGGGTGCTTTCGGCGGCGGGTCGCGCGTTGCGCGCGTCTTTGCGTTCGCGCTAAAGTAGCACGAAAACGCAACCGCCGGATTCCCGCGAGGAGGACCGCATGGCCGCCGCACCGAAGAAGGACGACCTCAAGGCGAAGTTCGAAGCCGCCGCCGCCGCCGCGAAGCAGACGAAGAAGAAGCCGGACAACGCGACGCTGCTCAAGCTCTACTCGTACTACAAGCAGGCGACCGACGGCGACGTCAAGGGCGACCGGCCGGGCGGGTTCGACTTCGTCGGCGGCGCCAAGTACGACGCCTGGTCCAAGCTCAAGGGGATGAGCCGCGACGAGGCGATGACCAACTACGTGAAGCAGGTCGACAAGCTCAACCGCGACTGACCGCGCGACGCCCGCGCGCAAAAAAGCCCGCCTCGGCCAGGCGGGCTTTTTTCACGGCCGCGCCGGCGGCGCGCGGCCGCGGGCAGTCACTCCGCTGCGGGCTGCGCCTTGGGCGCCGCTCGCGCGGCCTTCTTCGGCTTCGCGCCCGCCGCCTTGGCGGCCTTCGGCGCCGCCTTCTTCGCGGGCTTCTTCGCCGCGCGCTTCTTCGCGGCCTTGCGCGCGGGTGCGCCCTGGCGGACGGGCTTGCCGCCGGAGGCCTTGATGAGCTCGTTGACGGCTTCCGACAACGCGTCGACGCGCTCGGTCAGCCGCTCGACGTCGCTCTGGGTGTGGACGCCGAGCTTGGACAGCGCGCGGGCGACGCGCGCCTCGAAGACCTGCTCGAGCTTGTCCCAGGTGCCGCCGACCCCCTGCTTGACCTCCTTCACCTTGGCCTTGGCGGCCCCGCGCGCGGCCGCCGCCGTGTCGACCGCGGCGCGGCGCGTCTTCGACTCGAGCGACTGCCCCTGCGAGACGAGCGTGTCGAACATCTTCATGCCCTCGGCCTGCGCGCGCGAGAAGGCGCCGAGCCCCGCGAGCCAGATCTGCCGCGACGAGTCGAGCACCGCCTGCGACATGTCCTTCGCGTCGCCGTCCTGATTGCCGGACATGCCGGCCCTGGCTTTCTTCAACATGCGATGTCCCCCGTGGATGGGCGGCGGACGACGGGCGTGCGCCGCCGTCCGCATGCAGTCGATTCTAGTCGTCCGCCCTAGAGCAATCATACTAAAGGAACACGCCGCGCCGCCGCGGCACCCGCGCGCGGCGCAGGCGTACAATCCCCGCGAGCCCCGCGACCGGCGCCGCCCGGCCGCGAGAAGCAAAACCCCGACGGCCACGCCTGCCCCGCGCGCGCTCGCGCGCGGCGACGGCGGATGCGCCCGGGACCATTGAGCACGGAGGAAGCGATGGCCTATTTCGTCACCGGCGCGACCGGCTTCATCGGTCAGTTCCTGATGCGCAAGCTGCTGGCCCGCGGCCAGCCGATCTACGTGCTCGTCCGCAAGGGCTCGCTGAAGAAGCTCGACGCGCTGCGCGAGCAGTGGGGCGCGACCGACAAGGAGGTGATCGCGGTCGTCGGCGACCTCGCGGCCGCGAACCTCGGCGTGTCGGCAGCCGACGTGAAGAAGCTCAAGGGCAAGGTCGACCACCTGTTCCACCTGGCCGCGGTCTACGACCTGAAGGCGAGCGCCGAGTCGCAGCAGGCGGCCAACGTCGACGGCACGCGCCACGTCGTGCAGTTCGCGCAGGCGGTGGCCGCCGGCTGCCTCCACCACGTGAGCTCGATCGCCGCCGCGGGGCTGTACGACGGCGTGTTCCGCGAGGACATGTTCGACGAGGCGGAGGACCTCGACCACCCGTACTTCAAGACCAAGCACGACTCCGAGGGCGTCGTGCGCCGCGAGTGCAAGCGGCCGTACCGCATCTACCGCCCGGGCTTCGTCGTCGGCGACTCGAAGACCGGCTACATCGACAAGATCGACGGCCCGTACTACTTCTTCAAGGCGCTGCAGAAGATGCGCAGCCTGCTGCCGCCGTGGATGCCGATGCTCGGCATCGAGGGCGGGCGCATCAACATCGTGCCGGTCGACTACGTCGCGGACGCGCTCGACCACATCGCGCACAAGAAGGGCCTCGACGGGGGGTGCTTCCACCTGACCGACGCGCACCCGCGGCGGATCGGCGAGGTCCTCAACATCTTCGCCAACGCCGGGCACGCGCCGCAGATGACGATGCGCCTCAACGCGCGGATGTTCGGCTTCATCCCGGCGCCGATCCTCTACGGGCTGGGCTCGCTCGCGCCGATCAAGCGGATGGTGCGCGCGGTGCTGACCGACCTCGGCATTCCCAAGGACGTGTTCCAGTTCATCAACTGGCCGACGCGCTACGACAACCGCGAGACCGTGAAGGCGCTGAAGGGCTCGGGCATCGCCGTGCCGGACCTCGCGAGCTACGCGCCGGTGATCTGGGACTACTGGGAACGCCACCTCGACCCCGACCTCTTCATCGACCGCAGCCTGTCCGGCCGCATCAAGGGCAAGGTGGTGGTCGTCACCGGCGGCTCTTCCGGAATCGGCAAGGCCACGGCGATCAAGCTGGCCGGCGCCGGCGCGAAGGTCATCCTCGTCGCGCGCGGCGAGGAGAAGCTCGTCGAGACGAAGAACGAGATCGAGGCCGCCGGCGGCAAGTGCTGGATGTACACGGCCGACGTCTCCGACCTGGCCTCGTGCGACGGGCTGGTCGCGCGCGTGCTGAAGGAGCACGGCACCTGCCACTACCTCGTCAACAACGCGGGGCGCTCGATCCGCCGCGGCGTCATCAACTCGTTCGACCGCTTCCACGACTTCGAGCGGACGATGCAGTTGAACTACTTCGGCGCGCTGCGGCTCATCATGGGCTTCCTGCCCAAGATGATCGAGCAGCGGCAGGGGCACGTCATCAACATCTCGTCGATCGGCGTGCTGTCGAACGCGCCGCGCTTCTCGGCCTACGTCGCGTCGAAATCGGCGCTCGACTCGTTCTCGGCGTGCGCGTCGTCGGAGTTCCTCGACAAGGGCGTCAACTTCACGACGATCAACATGCCGCTGGTGCGCACGCCGATGATCGCGCCGACCAAGATGTACGAGAACGTGCCCACGCTGTCGCCCGAGGAGGCGGCCGACCTCGTCGTCGAGGCGATCGTCTACAAGCCGGTGCGCATCGCCACGCGCCTCGGCATCTTCGGCGCGATCTGCCACGCGGCCGCGCCGCGTCTCACGCAGATCATGCTCAACACCGCGTTCAACATGTTCCCCGACTCCGCCGCGGCGCAGGGCAAGAAGGGCGAAGCGGCGGCCAAGGCCGAGCTGACGCCCGAGCAGATGGCGTTCGCGCAGCTGACGCAGGGGATTCACTGGTAGCGCCGCGTCCCTCACCCCGACCCTCTCCCCGCACGCGGGGAGAGGGAGCGTTCATCCGCGCGACTGCGCTTCGCGCCCCTCGAACTTCCCCGCGCGCGGAGCGCGGGAGTACGCCCGTCTGCCCGTTGCGCACAGCGGCGGCGGATCCTGCCGACGCCCGCCGCCGAAGGGCTCCCTCTCCCCGGCACGGGGAGAGGGTCGGGGTGGGGGGCGACTCGCCGCAGCGAAAGCCGAGACCGGCCAGGCCGTCACGCCGGCGACTGCTCCCTGCGGAAACCGAGCCTGGCTTGGTTTCTGGGCCCGAAACCGAGCCTGGCTCGGATTCTCGCGTGCATCCTGCCCGCGTCATTCGCCGAAGGACTTCCTCTCCCCGGCACGGGGAGAGGGTCGGGGTGAGGGGCGACTCGCTGCAGCGAAAGCCGAGACCGGCCGGGCCGTCATGCCGGCGACTGCGCCTCGCGGAAACCGAGCCCGGAAACCGCGGAAACCGAGCCTGGCTCGGATTCTCGCGGGTGGACCCTAGTCGCGCGCCTGCGACTTGCGTACCTCCGCCGCCACGCGATCCCACACGCCACGGTCGTTGAGCAGCGCGTTGTGCGCGACGCCTGCGATCGCGACGTTCTCCGCCCACGGCAGCCGCGCCGACGTCTGCGGCGTCACCATCGAGTCGTGCCACGACCACAGCGACACGACGGGGACGCCGGCCGCAGCGTCGTCGCCGGCGTTGAGGCCCGCCAGCCAGGCGTTGCCCGGGCGCATCTGGCCGAGGCAGGTTCCGAACATCAGCCATGCGTGCCGGCTGCCGTAGTGCGGCGCGCCGAGCGTGACCACCCGGCGCACGTGCGCGCCGCCGTAGCGGCGCAGGTACGCGCGGGTGACGAGGCCGCCCATGCTGTGCGTGACGATCGCCACCTGCGCCGCACCGGTGGCGGCGCGGATCGCGGCGATCCTCGCCGCCAGCTGGTCGGCGAAGAGCTCGATCGACGCGAGCGGCGGGCCGTACGAGATCGTGTAGACCGGCGCCACGCCCCGCGCGGCCAGGTCGCGCGCGAGCCCCGCCCAGACGCCGGCGTTGCAGCCCACGCCGTGCACGAGCAGCACCGGCAGCGCCGCGGGCGCGGGCGGCGGATCGGGCAGCAGGAACCGGTAGAGCGCCATCCGCAGCGGCGACATGGCGAGGCTCGCGAACTCGTTGGCGAACAGGCGCAGCGCGCCGGCGGCGGACAGCGCGACCGCGGGCGGCGCGGGCGAGCGCCACCACCAGCCGAGCGCCATCCACACGCACGTGAACAGGAACGGCAGCGCGAGGTAGGCGAGCGGCGCGCCGAGCACGAACGGCCACGCGGCGGCGCCGGCGCCGACCGCGGCGTACGCCCACGCCGCGTAGGCGGCGAAGCCGCCCACGACCAGCGCTCCCAGGACGACGGCGGTCCACATGAGGCGAATGATAGGCGCCGCGCGTTGCGCGCACGCGCCGCGCGTGGCCGGCCTGCGCGCGACTAGGCGGCGGCGGGACCCTCTGCCGGCGCGAGCGACTTCCTGAAACGGTTGAGCTGCTGGACCGACTCGAACGTCTGCCCGAACAGCGACGACAGGTTCCTCAAGATCATCCGCACGACCCGCTGCTCCCACTGCGCGTCGAAGCGGATCTGGTCGTCGAGCCAGCGCGCGAGCCACGCCGGGTCGGGCAGCCGGCTCTGCACGGTGTCGCGCGGGAACAGCGCCTGGCTGACGTGCAGGTTGGTCGGGTGCAGCGGCTTGCCGGTGCGCGCGGCGCTCGCCATCAGCACGCCGATCTTCGCGAACGCGCGCTTCGCCTCGGCGCCGCCGCGCTCGACCGCCCGCTTCATGAAGCGCAGGTACGCGCCGCCGTGGCGCGCCTCGTCGCGCGAGATGAGGTCGTAGATCCGGCGGATGACGGGCTCGGTGTGCCACTCGGCGGCGCAGCGGTACCAGTGGTTCAGCCGGATTTCGCCGCAGAAGTGCAGCATCAGCGTCTCGCACGGCGGCGCCGGGTCGAAGTCGAAGCGCACGGCGTGCAGCTCCTGCTCGGTCGGCACGAATTCCGGCCGGAAGCGCCGCAGGTACTCCATCAACGCGAGCGCGTGCTTCTGCTCCTCGTAGAACCAGATCGACATGAACGCCGAGAAGTCGCTGTCGTGCCGGTTGTCGCGCAGGAACATCTCGGTCGCCGGCAGCGCCGCCCACTCGGTGATCGCGTTCATCTTGACGGTTTGCGCCTGCTCGTCGGTGAGCAGCGACGCGTCGAACGCGTGCCACGGCACGTCGTCCTCGAGGTTCCAGCGCACCGCCTCGAACGCCTTGAACAGCTCCGGATAGAGCATGGCCGGTTCCGTGAGTTCGCCCGCGCGCATTGTACCCGGCGGGCAGGGCCCGCCCGCAGGCCCGGCGACGGGCCGCGGCGAAGGGCGCCGCGTCCCCGGACGCGGCCGCGTCAGGCCGGCTGCGGCACCCAGTGCGAACGCCAGCTGCGCAGCGCGTTGATCGTCGACGCCAGGTCCGGGATCAGCACGATGCCGGGCATGGTCTTGCGCACGCGGCGCGTCATCTCGCCGCCCGCCCACAGCGTCACGGCGGCGGGCAGCTGCCGCCGCAGCGTGGCGAGCCCGTCGATCGCCTGCCGCAGCGGGAACGCCGCCGAGAACGACAGCGCGACGATCTGCGTCTTGTGCGCCAGCGCCGCGCGGCGGATGTCCTCGATGGGCGTCTGCGGACCGAGCGAGACGCACGCGGCCCCCTCGGGCACCATCATCGCCTCGACCATCAGCAGCCCGAGGCCGTGCTGCTCCAGCGGGAACGTCGTCAGCAGCACCCGCGGCGCGCCCGGCTGGCGGGGAAAGGCGTTGATCGCCGCGCGCAGCGCCACCTGCAGCTGCTCGGTGTACAGGTGCTCCTCGAAGATCTGCAGCTCGCCGCGCATCCACGCCTCGCCCACCGCGCGGTTGAGCGGGGCGATCGTGTCGAGCACGAACCGCTGCAGCCCCTGGCGCATCATCAGGTTGGCCAGCACGTGCTGCAGGCCGGTCGCATCGTGCGTGCGCAGCAGGCGCAGCACGTCTTGCTCGACGTCGGGCGCGACCCTGTCCGGCCGCATCGCCGCGCGCGCGTCCGCCATCGTGTTGAGCTCCGCGAGCGGGAGCCCGATGATCTTGCCGGGCCGCATCCCGACGTCCATCAGCCGCTTGATCGCGCGCAGCTTGCCGATGTCCGCGGTCGTGTACTGGCGCTCGCCGTTGTCGTCGCGCCCGGGCTTCGGAAACCCGTAGCGGCGCTCCCACATCCTCAGCACATCCTTGGACAGGCCGATCTCGCGCTCGACGGCGCTGATGTTGAGCACCAGGCCCTGGGTTTCCGTGTTGGCGTTCATTTGTCTTGGACGAAAGGTTGACAAAGATTGGATTGGCACTTATCGTACGCGCCTGTTCACCGTTTGTCTAGGACATTATCCATGATCAATCAACGTGTTGAACCCTGGTGGGCCCGGCGCGCCGCCGTCGCGGCGCTGGTCCTGGGCGCCGCGGTCGCCGTCGGCGCCTTCGCACCGCCGTCCGCCGCCGCGCCCACGGCGCCGGACGCGCAGGCCGACTGTCCGGCGCTGCTGCAGCACACGTTCCGGACGCTCCAGACCGGGGAGCCGCAGTCGCTTTGCCAGTTCCGCGGCAAGGTGCTGCTGGTCGTCAACACGGCGTCCTACTGCGGCTACACGAAGCAGTACGAGGGGCTGGAGGCGCTGTACCGCAAGTACCGCGACCGCGGCCTCGTCGTCGTCGGCTTCCCGTCGAACGACTTCAGCCAGGAGCCCGGCACGAACAGGGAGATCGCGGAGTTCTGCCGCACGACCTACGGCGTGCAGTTCCCGATGTTCGAGAAGACGACGGTGACGAACCTGGCGCAGAGCCCGCTCTTCGCCGACCTCGCGAAGGCGACCGGCCAGGCCCCGAAGTGGAACTTCCACAAGTACGTCGTCGACCGCAACGGCCGGCCGGTGGCTAGCCTCGGGAGCGGCGTCGCCCCCGATTCGCGCGAGCTGACCACGCTGCTCGTGCGGTTGCTGGACGAAAAGCCGGCGATGGCCGGCGGAAAGGCTCCCTCGTGAACGCCCCGGAACGCATCTTCCTCCCCGACACCCAGTCGCTGCCGGACGCGCGCCAACTGCCGATCCAGAAGGTGGGCGTGAAGGGCCTGCGCTACCCGATCGCGCTGCGCACGGCCGCGGGCACCGTCCAGCACACGGTCGCGGAATTCGCGATGGCGGTGGGCCTGCCGCACGACGTCAAGGGCACCCACATGTCGCGCTTCGTCGAGACGCTCGAAGGCTGGGACGCGCCGCTCGACGTCGCGGCGCTGCGCCGCCTCGGCCACGCGATGCTGGCGCGGCTCGACGCGCCGCACGGCACGCTCGACATCGCCTTCCCATACTTCATCCGCAAGGCCGCGCCGGTGTCGGGTGCCGAAAGCCTGCTCGACTACCACGCGCGGCTCACGGTCGTGGCGGAGGCCGGCGGCCGGGCGCAGGTGACCGTCGCGCTGACCGCCCCGGTGACGAGCCTGTGCCCGTGCTCGAAGAAGATCTCCGACTACGGCGCGCACAACCAGCGCTCGCACATCACGGTCGCCGCCGAGGTCGTGTGCGGGGAGCTGCCGCTGGAGGAGCTCGCGCGGGTGGCGGAGGACGAGGCGTCCTGCGAGGTCTACGGGCTCCTCAAGCGGCCCGACGAGAAGTGGGTGACCGAGCGCGCCTACGACAACCCGAAGTTCGTCGAGGACCTCGTCCGCGACATCGCGCTGCGCATGCAGCGCGACCCGCGGGTCGGGAAATTCACCGTCGCGAGCGAGAACTTCGAATCCATCCACAACCATTCCGCGTATGCGCAGATCGAGGGCCATGGCGCGGGACGCGCCGGCTGACCGGCCGCCCGCCACCGCAACGAAAGGAACCCCGTCGTGCGCATCGCAATCGCAGGCTCCGGCATCGCCGGACTGGGCTCGGCCTGGCTGCTGCAGCGGCAGGGCCACGCCGTCACGCTGTTCGAGGCCGCCGGCCGCCTGGGCGGCCACACGGCGACCGTGGACGTCACGCTGGACGGCGCCACGTTCCCGGTCGACACCGGCTTCCTCGTGTTCAACGACCGCACGTACCCGCGGCTCGTGCAGCTGTTCGCCGAGCTGGGTGTGGCGAGCGTCCCGTCGCAGATGTCGTTCTCGTGCCGTGTCGACGCGGCGCGCCTCGAGTGGGCCGGCACGGACGTCCTGTCGCTGTTCGCGCAGCCGTCCAACGCGCTGCGGCCCTCGTTCTGGCGGATGCTGCGCGACATCGTGCGCTTCAACCGCGAGACGACGGCGGCGCTCGCGCGCGGCGACGTGCCGCCGGTGGCGCTCGGCCGCTACCTCGACGCCGAAGGCTACGGCGCGCCGTTCCGCGACTGGTACCTGGTGCCGATGGCGGCGGCGATCTGGTCGTCGCCGCGCCGCGAGATCCTCGACTTCCCGCTGCCGTCGTTCCTGACGTTCTGCCGCAACCACGGCCTCCTCGCGGTCGCCGGCCGCCCGCAATGGCGCACGGTCGTCGGCGGCGCGCGCACCTACGTCGACAGGATCGCCGCGCAGCTGCCCGACGTGCGCACCGGCGCGCCGGTGCGCCGGATCGTGCGGCGCCACGACCACGTGACGGTCGACACGCCGCAGCGCGCGGGCGAGCGCTTCGACGCGATCGTGCTCGCCTGCCACAGCGACCAGGCGCGGGCGCTGCTCGCCGACCGCTCGCCGCAGGAGGAACGGGCGCTCGCGCGCATCCGGTACCAGAAGAACCGCGTCGTCCTGCACACGGACCCCGCGCTGCTGCCGCGCGCGCGGCGCGCGTGGTCGGCGTGGAACTACCTGTCCGCGGACGACCCGGCGGGCACGCGGCCGGTCGCCGTGTCGTACCTCATCAACAGGCTGCAGCCGCTGCCCACGTCCACGCCGGTGATCGTCACGCTCAATCCGCCGTTCGAGCCCGCGCCCGCGCACGTGCTGCGCGAGTTCGAGTATGCGCACCCGCTGCTCGACGCGGACGCCGTCGCCGCGCAGCGCGACGTCGCGGCGCTGCAGGGCGT
>JBGAMF010000141.1:0-8436 GCA_044223185.1 Casimicrobiaceae bacterium
ACCCCAACCCTCTCCCCGCTGCGCGGGGCGAGGGAGCGCCGCCGGCACGGGCGCGCGGCTACGCACGTTCCACTCCCTCTCCCCGCTTGCGGGAAGAGGGCTGGGGTGAGGGGCGCATGACGGTCCCCGAGGTCTTCGTCGACTTCCGCGACGTCGCACTGGCCTACGAAGGCCACGCCGACTTCGCCGTCGAGGACATCTCGCTGTCCATCGGCGCCGGTGAGTTCGTCGCGATCGTCGGGCCGTCGGGCTGCGGCAAGTCGACGTTCATGAAGCTCGCCACCGGCCTGAAGCCGCCGACGAAGGGCACGGTCACCGTCGCCGGCAACCGCGTCAGCGGCCCGCTCAAGTTCGTCGGCATGGCGTTCCAGGCGCCCACGCTGCTGCCGTGGCGCACGACGCTCGACAACGTGCTGCTGCCGCTCGAGATCGTCGAACCGTACCGCTCGACGTTCAAGCGCGACCGCGCGCAGTTCGCGGAGAAGGCGCGCGCGCTGCTGAAGACCGTCGGCCTCGACGGCTACGAGGACAAGCTCCCGTACCAGCTCTCCGGCGGCATGCAGCAGCGCGCGTCGATCTGCCGCGCGCTCGTCCACCAGCCGCAGATGCTGCTGCTCGACGAGCCGTTCGGCGCGCTCGACGCGTTCACGCGCGAGGAGCTGTGGTGCGTGCTGCGCGACCTGTGGGCGGCGCGGCGCTTCACGGTGATCCTCGTCACGCACGACCTGCGCGAGGCGGTGTTCCTGGCCGACACCGTCTACGTGATGAGCCGCCGCCCGGGCCGCATCCTCGCCCGGCGCGAGATCGACCTGCCGCGCCCGCGCGACCTCGAGGTCACGTATTCCGACGCGTTCTCGCACATCGTGCACGACCTGCGCGAGCGCATCGGTGCCATCCGCCGCGAGCCGGCCGACGCATGACGACCGACCGGCAGCGGCGGCTGGAGCGCGCGGCACCGTGGATCCTGTCGGTGGCGCTGCTCGTCGTCTGGCAGGCGATCTGCTCGGCGTTTCGCGTGTCGGACTTCATCTTCCCCAGCCCGTACACGATCGCACTGGCGCTGGTCGAGTACGCCAAGCCCATCGCCGGCCACGCGTGGCAGACGTTCTGGACGACGATGATCGGCTTCGCGATCGGCGTGGCCGTCGGGCTCGGACTCGGCATCCTGGTGGGCACGTCGCGCTTCGTCTACCGCGGCCTCTACCCGCTGCTGGTCGCGTTCAACGCGATTCCCAAGGTCGCGTTCGTGCCGATCCTCGTCGTGTGGTTCGGCATCGGCACCGTGCCCGCCGTGCTGACCGCGTTCCTCATCAGCTTCTTCCCGATCGTCGTCAACGTCGCGACCGGCCTGGCCACGCTCGAGCCGGAGCTGGAAGACGTGCTGCGCTCGCTCGGCGCGCGCAAGAGCGACATCCTGTGGAAGGTCGGCCTGCCGCGCTCGCTGCCGTACTTCTTCGCGTCGCTCAAGGTGTCGATCACGCTGGCGTTCGTCGGCACCGTCGTGTCCGAGACCGTTGCGTCCAACGAGGGCATCGGCTACCTGATGATGTCCGCCGGCTCGTCGATGAAGATGCCGCTGGTGTTCGCCGGCCTCTTCGTCATCGGCGTCATGGCGATGGCGATGTACGAGCTCTTCGCCGTGCTCGAGCGCCGGATGACCGGCTGGGCGCACCGCGGCGCGCACGCCGGCGGCTGATCCCCGCGAGGGTCGAAGGGTCAGACCCTCAGGACATAGGAATAGCAGGAGCACCGAGCCTTGGCTGCAACCCCCACGTTCAAGTCCCGCCTGTTCACGCCGCTCGCGCTGCGCGACGTCACGCTGCGCAACCGCGCGGTCGTCTCGCCGATGTGCCAGTACTCGGCGCACGACGGCCTCGCCAACGACTGGCACCTCGTGCACCTCGGCCAGTTCGCGGCCGGCGGCTTCGGGCTCGTGTTCACCGAGGCGACCGCCGTGCTGCCGGAAGGGCGCATCACGCACGGCGACCTCGGGCTCTGGTCGGACGCGCACGTCGCGCCGCTTGGCCGCGTGGTCGACTTCCTGCACGCGCACGGCGCCAGGTCGGGCGTGCAGCTCGCGCACGCCGGGCGCAAGGCGAGCATGCAGCGGCCGTGGTTCGGCAACGCGGCGCTGGGACCCGACGACGCCGCGCGCGGCGACCTGCCGTGGCCGATCGTCGGCCCCGTCGCGGTTCCGCACCACGAGGGCTGGCTGGTCCCCGACGCGCTGACGAAGGACGGCATCGCGCGCATCGTCGCCGCGTTCGCCGCGGCGGCGGCGCGCGCGGATGCGGCGGGCGTGGACGCGGTCGAGATCCACGGCGCGCATGGCTACCTCCTGCATTCGTTCCTGTCGCCGGTGGCCAACACGCGCCGCGACGACTACGGCGGCGACCTCGCCGGCCGCATGCGCTTCGCGCTCGAAGTTGCGCGCGCCGTGCGTGGCGCATGGCCCCGGAGCAAGCCGCTCTTCGTCCGCGCGTCGACGTTCGACGGCGTCGACGGCGGCTGGTCGCTCGACGACACCGTCGCGCTGGCGAAGGAGCTGAAGGCCGTTGGCGTCGACGTCGTCGACTGCTCGGCCGGCGGCTTCCTGTCGTCGCGGCTCGAGTTCGCGCGCGGCTACCTCGTGCCGAACGCCGCGCGCGTGCGCAACGAGGCGGACATCGCCACGCAGGCCGTCGGCTTCATCACCGACGCGGCGCAGGCCGAAGGCATCCTGCAGAGCGGCGCCGCGGATCTCATCGCCGTCGGCCGCGAGGCGCTTCTCGACCCGCACTGGGCAGGGCGCGCCGCCGTCACGATGGAGGGCGAGGCCGGCTGGGCGCTGTGGCCCGCACAGTACGCGTGGTGGCTGGAGCGGCGGGCGGCGCTGATGCGCGGGTTCGCGGCCGGCGTGCGGTGAGGCGTCAGTCGCGCCCGGCCGCCTTGGCCACGATCCGCGCCTGGCGCCGATCGGCCGCCGTCGCCGCCCAGCGCTTCGCCTCCGCCGCGTCGCCGGCGAACGCGGCGCCGTACAGGCCCGACCCGTAGCGGTACATCAGCGCCAGGATCTCGGCGCTGCGCGCGTCGCCCTCGTCGGCAGCGTGGCGGAACGCGGCGGCAGCCGCCGCGTAGTGACCGCGCTCGTATTCGGCGAGCCCCTGTTCGCGCCACGCGGCCGGATCGGCCGCCGCGGACCGGGCCAGCGCCAGCGCGACGGCGGCCGCAGCGAGCATCAGGCGTGCGTTCATCACTGTCTCCTCAGCGGCGGACCGAGGGGTCCGGGTTGGAACCGTGTGCCGCGTCGAACCGCGCCCTTCGCGCGTCGAACACCTCCTTGCGGTGCGCGGCCGCGGTGTCGGCGACGTGCGCGGCTGCGGGTGCCGGACCGGCCGCTGCCGGCGCCGCGTCGCCGTATCCGGCGTCGCCGATGACGGCGAGCAGAATGCCCGCGGCCACGCACAACGCGGCCACGGCGGCCGGCAAGTACCGCGGGACGGGCTTCACAGGCGCCGGCCGCGGGAGGTGTTCGTCCCAGGTGTTTGCGCTGGTCATGTCGGTCTCCTCGTTCACGTCGGTCTCGCTTCGGTGTTCGTCCGGAATTCCCGGGCGCCGCGCCCGGACCGGACCGCCGTCGCGCTGCACGCTCCGGCGCGGTGGCCGCCTCGGCCCCCGGGGCGGCCCATCGGGCTCCTGCCCCTTCACCCGGACGTACGCGTAACGGGCGCGAAACCGGACACCGGCGCCCCACGGCGGGGGGACGGGCCCCGTGTTCATCGCCGGCAAACCGCGCTAGAGTCCCCGGGCGTCCCGCCCCGCGCCGCCGACGCCCGGCGGGGCGACCGACCGCACTTGCCCGGACCATGGCCGACGCGAACGTCCCCGAAGCCCAGACTGCGGCGCTGACGCAGTTGCTCGCCGCCGCGCGCAACGGCGACGCGAACGCCGCCAACGCCGCGTTCGGCGCGCTGTACGGCCACCTGCACCGCGTCGCACGGGCCCGCATCCGCGAGCACCAGGCGATGACGCTGCTCGACACGACGGCGCTGCTGCACGAGTCGTATCTGAAGCTCGTCGGCGCCAACGCGCTGCCGGTCGCGGACCGGCGCCACTTCTTCGCGTACGCGTCGCGCGTGATGCGCTCGGTGATCGTCGACTACGCGCGCGCGCGCAACGCCGAGCGCCGCGGCGGCGGCGCCGACCACGTGACGCTCGACACGAAGCTGTCCGACCAGGTCGCCGCGCCCGAGAACGACGTGCTGCGCGTGCACGAGGCGCTCGACGTCCTCGCGCAGGCCGACGCGCGGCTCGCGCAGGTCGTCGAGATGCGCTACTTCGGCGGCCTCACCGAGACGGAGATCGCCGACGCGCTCGGCGTCACCGACCGCACCGTGCGCCGCGACTGGGAGAAGGCGCGCCTGCTGCTGCTGGCGGCGATGCAGTAGCCGCACGCCGGCGATGCCCCTCGACGCGACCTCGCTGCGCCGCCTGTCCACCCTTCTGGACGAGGCGATGGCGCTACGCGAGCCCGAGCGCGGGACGTGGCTCGCGCGGCTGTCCGGCGCCGACGCCGAGTTTGGGCCGATGCTGCGCGGCCTGCTCGCACGCAACGCGTCGGCGGAGACGGCCGACCTGCTGCCGCCGCTGCCGGCGCCGCCCGCCGAGGACGTGGCCGCCGCGGGACGGGCCGTCGGTCCGTACGTGCTCGAGCGCGCGCTCGGCCGGGGCGGGATGGGCGAGGTGTGGCTCGCGAGCCGCGCCGACGGCGCCCTGAGGCGCAAGGTGGCGTTGAAGCTCCCGCACGCGACCTGGGGGCCGGGGCTCGCCGGGCGCTTCGCGCGCGAGCGCGACATCCTCGCCGCCCTCGAGCACCCGCACATCGCGCGGCTGTACGACGCCGGCGTGGACGCGCAGGGCCGCCCGTACATGGCCCTCGAATACGTCGAGGGCCAGCCGATCGACGCGTACAGCCGCGAGCGGTCGCTCCCGGTCGACGCGCGCGTGCGGCTGCTGCTGCAGGTCGCCGACGCGGTCGCGTTCGCGCACGCGCGGCTCGTCGTCCACCGCGACCTCAAGCCTTCGAACATGCTGGTCACGGCGGACGGGCAGGTGCGGCTGCTCGACTTCGGCATCGCCAAGCTGCTCGAGGGCGACACGACGCGCGAGACCGCGCTGACGCAGGTGGCGGGGCGGGCGCTGACGCTCGACTACGCGAGCCCCGAGCAGATCCGCGGCGAGCCGATCGGCACGGCGAGCGACGTGTACTCGCTGGGCGTGGTGGCGTTCGAGCTGCTGGCGGGTGCGCGGCCGTACCGGCTGAAGCGGGGCGGCGCCGCCGAGCTGGAGGAGGCCATCGCGACCGCCGACGCGCCGCTCGCGAGCGGCGTGGCCGAGGATCCGGCGGCGAGGCGCGCGCTGCGCGGCGACCTGGACGCCATCCTCAACAAGGCGCTGAAGAAGGACGCCGCGCAGCGCTACCCGACGGTCGACGCGTTCGCGCAGGACCTGCGGCGGCACCTGGCCGGCGACAGCGCGTGGCGGCGCGGCCGGACACGCTCGCCTACCGCGCCGTGCGCCTCGCGCGCCGGCACCGGGTGCCGCTTGCCGCTGGCGCCGGCGTGGTCGCCGTGTTCGTGCTGGCGCAGGGCTTCGGCGCCACCGCGGTCGTGATTGCGGCGCTGCTGGCCGGCCTGGCGGCCGCGCTGTGGCAGGCGCGGCGCGCCGGCGTCGAGCGTGACCGCGCCTATGCGCTGGCCGACCGCAACTCGGCCGTCAACGTGTTCGTCGACACCCTGCTGACCAAGGCGTCGCGCGCCGGCCCGCTGACGGCGCAGCAGCTGCTCGAGCGCAGCGAGCGGCTGGTCGAGGTCGAGGTCAAGGGCAATCCCGAGCAGCACGCGTTCGTGCTGGGCATGCTGGCCGGCGCCTACAACCAGACCGACGACGCGACCAGGGCACGCGACCTGCTGCGCCGCGCCGTCGCAATCGCCGCGACGGCGAGCGACGAAGCGCTGCGCGATTCGCTTGCCACGCGGCTCGCGGTCACCGAAGGGCGCCTCGGCGCGACCGACGCGGCGATCGCCGCGCTGGACGCGATTCTCGCGCGGCCGCGCACCGCGCCCGAAGTGCGCGCGGAGGCGCACGTGCACCGTGCGTTCCTCGCCGAGTTCACCAACGACCCGGCGGGAGCCCTCCACCATGCGCGGGAGGCGCTGCGCTGGTACCGCGCGTCGCCGCGCGCGCCGAAGCGGCTGGAGCCGATCTACCTCGCGAGCGTCGCCTCGGCTCACCACTTCAACGTGCAGAACGACGCGGCCATGCGCCAGTTCGCCGCCGCGATCGCCTCCTACGAGGCGCTCGGGCTCGCCGACAGCGTCGGCTGCGTCCAGCACACGGGCAACTGGGCGCACGCCGAGCAGGAGTTGGGTGACCTGCCGCGCGCGCTCGAGCTCTACGACCGCTGCGTGGCCACGCATCTGCGCGCCTCGCCGGACACGCCGCTGTCGCCGTACGTGTCGGCCAATCGCGCCTACGTGCTGGTGCAGATGGGCCGGTGGGAGGAAGCGGAAGCAGGGTATCGCGACAGTCTCGCCGTCTCGCGCCAGCGCGGCCTCGCGCTCGTCGCGTACAGCATCGCCAACCTGTTCGTCGAGCTCGACGTCGAGCAGGGGCGACTGGACGACGCCGAGGCGGCGCTCGCCGCCGCGCAGGCCGACCGGCCGCCGTCGATCCCGCCGCAGAGCCCGGCCGACTCCGCGCGGCTGCGCGCCGCCGCGGCCATCGCTGCCGCGCGGGGCGACACGGCGGCCGCGATCGCCAGCGCCACCGAGTCGATCGGCGACGGGACGCCGTCCGCCGGCGTGCTCATCGCGTATCTCGAGCGCGCCCGCAACCGCGAGCGCTCCGGCCAATTCGAGGGCGCGCGCGCCGACGCCGACGCCGCGCTCGCGATGGCGAAGCTCCTGCAGGGCAGCCGCCCGTGGTCGTTCCGCACCGGCCACGCCCACCTGATCCGCGCGCGACTCGCGCGCGCGGCGGGCGACGCCGAGGGCGCCCGCCGCGAGGCGCAGGCCGCGCTGCCGCACCTCGAGTACAACCTCGACGCCGCGCACCCGGCGCTCGCGCAGGCGCGCGAACTGGCGCGAGCACCGGGGTAGGCGCACGCGTTTGATTCACGAAGCCGGGCCTCCCGAAATCGAGCCTGGCTCGGATTCCCACGAAATCGAGCCTGGCTCGGATTTCTTGCGGATTTCCATGCCGCGAGGAATCGCGGCGGGGAAGAGCGCCCGGCGACGATGTGCGTGTGCGCCCGCTACTCCGGCTTGATCCCGATCGCCTTCACCAGCGCGCCGAAGCGCGCGTTGTCCTGCCGCACGGTGTTGGCCATCACCTCGGGGGAACTGCCGTTGACGACGAGCCCCGCCGCGGTCAGCCGCTCGGCGAGCGCCGGGTCGGCCAGCGCCTTCTTCATCTCCGCGTTCAGCTTCGCGACGATCGCCGGCGGCGTGCCGGCCGGCGCCAGCAGCGCGAAGAACGTCGGCACCAGGATGTCGCCGTCCACACCCGCTTCCTTCATCGTCGGCACGTCCGGCAGCACGGCGAAGCGCTTGTCGGAGCCGACCGCCAGCGCGCGCAGCCGCCCGTCCTTGATGAACCCCTGCACCGCGGGCACCGACGCGATGGTGACGCCAACCTCGCCCGCGACCACCGCCTGCGACGCCGGACCCGCGCCCTTGTACGGCACGTGCACGAGGTCGATGCCGAGCTTGCGGTTGAGCGCCTCGAGGTTCATCTGCGGCATGCTGCCGATGCCGAAGCTCGCGTAGTTGATCGTCCCCGGCTTCGCCTTCGAGGCCGCCGTCAGCTCGGCGACGGTCTTCACGTTGAGCGACGGATTGGCGACCAGCACGTACGGACCGTCGGTGGCGATGCCGACGAACGCGAAGTCGCGCAGCGGGTCGTAGCCGAGCTTCGCGTACAGGTGCGGGTTGACCGCGAGCGAGCCGCGGTCGGTGACGAGCAGCGTGTAGCCGTCCGGTGCCGACTTCGCCACCGCTTCGGTGCCGAGCGCGCCGTTGGCGCCCGGCTTGTTCTCGACGACGATCGACTGCCCCATCGTCTCGCCCATCTTCTGCGCCAGCGACCGCGCGGTCAGGTCCGCGCCGCCGCCCGGCGGGAACGGCAGGATCAGCTTGATCGGGCGGGTGGGATAGTCGGCCTGCGCGTGCGCGGCCGGCGCGGCGAGGGCGAGCATCGCGGTCGCGACGGCGGCGACGAGAACGGCGAACGTGCGGATCGATGCGTGCATAGCGGGATTCCTCCGGTGGTCGCGCCGTGCCGTCAGCCTTGCGGTGCGGGCGCGTACTTCGCCTTCCACAGCGCCCACGGCCGCGCGATCACGCTGCGGTTGGTGGCGTCGGCGCGCAGGCCTTCCTCGCTGTCGAGGTAGGTCAC
>JBGAMF010000142.1:0-8135 GCA_044223185.1 Casimicrobiaceae bacterium
GTAACCGCGCTGCCAAGCGCCGGAAATGCGAGTCTGACCCCAATTTCACTGCCAAGCGCCGGAAATGCGAGTCTGACCCCAATTTCAGGGAACGATCGGGAGGTAGCCGACGATCTCGCCGGTCTTGCGGTCGACGACGGCCGCGAAGTCCCGGTTGCGCGCGCGCACGGGGACGTAGCCCATGACGCGGCCGGAGCCGTGCGCGATCACGAACTCGCTCACGGCGTCGGCCTCGACGCGTCCGCGCCGCGCGAGCGCGACGAGCGGCAGCGAGGCGCCCGCCGCCTTGTCCGCGGCCTGCGTGTACGGCACGTACAGGTGCGGCAGGTCGGGCAGGTCGGGACCGCCCATCGCGGCGACGGCCGCAATGCCGGCGGTCTCCCGCGGATCCGCCGGTACCATCGCCGCGACGACGCGCGGCCCGGTCAGCGACAGCGGCCGGAACTCCGGCGCGGCGCGCGCACGCGACTCCGCATCGACGCTGTAGGCGGGCACCGTGTGGAACCGGCCGTCGAAGTAGACGTTGTAGACCGGCCGCGCCTCGAACATCACGAACCCGCCGTACGCAAGCGCCGCGAGCTGCAGCACGGCGATCGTCGCGAGGTCGTACTTGAGCCGCGGCTTCCTCGGATCGAAGATCAGCAGCGTGATGAGCGGCCCCAGGATCACGTCGACGCCGATCAGCAGGCGCAGCAGCACCTCGCCGCCCATCGCCTCGAAGTAGGGCTTCGGATACCACAGCCACACGACGAGCGTGACGACCGTCGCCGCGATCAGCGCGCTGATCGCCAAGTGGATTGCGAACGCCTTCCAGCGGTCCAGCGACTGCAGCGTCATGCACGCACCCGGGGGTTGCGAGGAGGGGGCGGGTCGCGGGGCGCGGCCCGGCAGGGAGTCGAGGGGGGTCAACCCATGCCGGTAAAGGCAAAATCCACGCCAGGCCTGCGCCCGGCAACCAGGTCGGCCAGCGCCCGCCCGGACCCGCACGCCATCGTCCACCCGAGCGTGCCGTGCCCGGTGTCGAGGAACAGGTTGCGGTACCGCGTACCGCCCACCAGCGGCACGTTGGACGGTGTGGCTGGCCGCAGCCCGGTCCAGAACTGCGGCGTCTCGCGGTCGCCCGCGTCGGGAAACAGGTCGAACGTGCGCCGGACCAGCGCCTCGCAGCGGACGAGGTTGAGGTCGCGGCCGTAACCCGACAACTCCGCCGTCCCGGCGACGCGCAGCCGGTCGCCCAGCCGGGTGAACACGATCTTCCACGCGAGGTCGGTCAGCGACACCGTCGGCGCGCCCCGGTGCTCGTCGATCGCGATCGTCGCGGAGTAGCCCTTGGCCGGGTAGATGAGGCAGGGGACGGCGAGCGGCGCGAGCAGCAGCGGGCTGTAGCTGCCGAGCGCCACCACGTAGGCGTCCGCGGTCAGCACCTCCTTGCGGTGGTCGCCGTTGACGCAGCGCACGCTGCCGATCGCGTCCCCCTCCCGCACGAGCGATTCCACCGTCACGTTCCAGCGGAACGCGACGCCGCGCGCCGCGGCCATCCGCGCGAGCTCGTGCGTGAACCGCTGCGCGTCGCCCGACTCGTCGCTGACGGTGAAGATGCCACCGGCCAGGCGCTCGCGGCACGCGGCCAGCGCCGGCTCGATCGCGACGCACTCGTCGACGGACTTGACGTCGCGGTCGCAGCCGAATTCGCGCATCAGCGCCGCGGCTCGCACCCCTTGCGCGAACTCCTGCGCGTCCGTGTAGAACGTGAGGATGCCGCGCTCGAGCTGGTCGTACTGGATGCCGGTCTCGTCGCGCAGGGACTTCAGGCAATCGCGCGAGTAGAGCGCGAGGTTGAGGCACTGGATCGTGTTGCGCCGCGTGCGCGCCGGCAGGCACTCGACGAGGAACTGCAACCCCCAGCGCCACTGCCGCGGGTCGAGGCGCAGCCGGAACAGCAGCGGCGCGTCCTCCCGGCCCAGCCACTTCAGGATCTTCGCCGGCGCGTCCGGGTTCGCCCACGGCTCGGCGTACGACGCCGAGATCTGGCCGCCGTTGGCGAACGACGTCTCCAGCGCCGCGCCTTCGTGGCGATCGACCACCGTCACCTCGTGCCCGTCCTGCGCCAGATACCACGCAGCGGTGACGCCGACGACGCCGGCGCCGAGCACGAGCACGCGCATTACGTCACCGGCGACACCGCCGCCGCCGCAAGGTCGGTCATCGGGATGCAGCTGCAGAAGAGATGCCGGTCGCCGTAGACGTTGTCGACGCGCGCGACCGGCGGCCAGTACTTGACCGCCTTCTGCGATGCGGTCGGGTACGCGGCGGACAGGCGCGAATAGCGGTGCGTCCACTCGTCGGCGGACACCGCGGCGGCCGTGTGCGGCGCGTGCTTCAGCGGATTGTCCGCGCGGTCCATCCGGCCCTCCTCGATCGCGCGGATCTCGCCGCGGATCGCGATCATCGCGTCGACGAACCGGTCGAGCTCCACCTTCGGCTCGGACTCGGTCGGCTCGACCATCAGCGTGCCCGGCACCGGGAAGCTCATCGTCGGCGCGTGGAAGCCGTAGTCGATCAGCCGCTTCGCCACGTCCTCGGCCTCGACGGCCGACGTCGCCTTCAGCGGCCGCAGGTCGAGGATGCACTCGTGCGCGACGAGGCCGTCCGGCCCCGTGTAGAGAACCGGGTAGTGCGGAGCCAGCCGGCGCGCGATGTAGTTGGCGGCGAGGATCGCGCTCTCGGTCGCCGCGGTCAGCCCTTCGCCGCCCATCATCGTCACGTACATCCACGAGATGGGCAGGATCGACGCGCTGCCGTAGGGGGCAGCGGCGACCGCGTTGCGCGCTGCGGCAGAGGGGGAAGGGGCGAGAGCGAAGTGCCCCGGCAGAAACGGCGCGAGATGCGCCTTCACCGCCACCGGGCCCACGCCGGGTCCGCCGCCGCCGTGCGGAATGCAGAACGTCTTGTGCAGGTTGAGGTGCGACACGTCCGCGCCGAAGTGCCCGGGCGCGGCCAGGCCCACCAGCGCGTTGAGGTTGGCGCCGTCGACGTACACCTGCCCGCCGTGCGCGTGGACGATCTCGCAGACGCGGCGGATGCCCGCCTCGAACACGCCGTGCGTGGACGGGTAGGTGACCATGATCGCGGCGAGCGCCCGCGCGTGCTGCGCGGCCTTCGCCTCGAGGTCGGCCAGATCGACGTTGCCGTCGGCGTCGCAGGCGACGACGACGACCTGCATGCCCGCCATCTGCGCGGACGCCGGGTTCGTGCCGTGCGCGGAGGCCGGGATCAGGCAGACGTTGCGCGCGCCGTCGCCGCGGCTCTCGTGCCACGCACGGATCGCGAGCAGGCCCGCGTACTCGCCCTGCGAGCCGGCGTTCGGCTGCAGCGACACCGCGTCGTAGCCGGTGACCGCGCACAGCATCCGCTCGAGATCGGCGACCATGCGCCGGTAGCCCTGCGCGTCGGCGGCGGGCGCGAACGGGTGCAGCCCCGCGAACTCCGGCCACGTGACCGGGATCATCTCCGCCGTCGCGTTGAGCTTCATCGTGCACGAGCCCAGCGGGATCATCGCGCGGTCGAGCGCCAGGTCGCGGTCGGCGAGCGCGCGCAGGTAGCGCAGCATCTCGGTCTCCGACCGGTGGCGGCGGAACACCGGGTGCGCGAGGAACGCAGACGTGCGTGCGAGCGCCGGCGGCAGCGCGTCGGCCGTCGCCGCGTCGAGTTCGTCGATGGTGAACGGCGGCTCGCCGCCGCCCCCGAACACACGGAAGACGCGGGCGACGTCGTCGCGCGTCGTCGTCTCGTCGAACGACAGGCCGAGCGTGGCGTCGTCGACGCGGCGGAAGACGGCGCCCGCGGCCTCGCCGGCGGCGGCGATGGCGGCGGTCCTCGCGCCGGTCGCCACGGTGATCGTGTCGAAGAACGCGCGCGTCGGCACCACGAAGCCCAGCCGCTCGAGCCCAGCCTTCGCGATCGCCGCGAACCGGTGCGCGCGCCGCGCGATGCGCACGAGCCCTTCCGCACCGTGGTAGACCGCGTACATGCCGGCGATCACGGCGAGCAGCACCTGCGCCGTGCAGATGTTCGACGTCGCCTTCTCGCGGCGGATGTGCTGCTCGCGCGTCTGCAGCGCAAGCCGGTAGGCGGCGCTGCCCTGCGCGTCGACGGTGACGCCGACGAGGCGACCGGGCAGCGAGCGCTTGAACTCGTCGCGCGTCGCGAGGTAGCCCGCGTGCGGCCCGCCGTAGCCCATCGGCACGCCGAAGCGCTGCGTCGAGCCGACGACCGCGTCGGCGCCCCACTCGCCGGGCGGCGCCAGCAGCGCGAGCGCGAGGATGTCGGCGGCGACCACGGCGAGCGCGCCCTGCGCGTGGAGCTCGGCCACGAGGGCGCGGCAGTCGCGCACGTCGCCGTCGACGCCGGGATACTGCAGCAGCGCGGCGAACGCGCCCGCGCGCGGCGCCTCGCTCGCCGGGCCCACGACGACCGTCACGCCCAGCGGCTGCGCGCGGGTGCGCACGACGTCGAGCGTCTGCGGGAACACGTCGTCCGCGACGAAGAACACGCGGCTCTCGTTCCTGCCGACGCGCAGCGCCAGCGCCATCGCCTCCGCCGCGGCCGTCGCCTCGTCGAGCATCGACGCGTTGGCGATCGCCATGCCGGTCAGGTCGCAGACCATCGTCTGGAAGTTGACCAGCGCCTCGAGGCGCCCCTGCGCGATCTCCGGCTGGTACGGCGTGTACGCCGTGTACCACGCGGGGTTCTCGAGGATGTTGCGCAGGATGACGCCCGGCGTGTGCGTTCCGTAGTAGCCCATCCCGATGTGCGACGTGCGCACGCGGTTCTGCGCGGCGATCGACTTGAGGCGCGCGAGCGCCTCCGCCTCGGTCACCGGCCCCGGCAGCGGCAGCGGCCCGCGTTCGCGGATGCCCGCGGGCACGATCGCGTCGATCAGCGCGGCGCGCGACGGATACCCCAGCACGGCGAGCATCGCCGCCTGGTCCTCCGGCGACGTGCCGATGTGCCGCGCCGCGAACCCCGCGGCGTCCTCGAGTGCGGCGAGTCCGTTCGTGCCCATGGCGCCGCTCAAGCCTCTGCGATGAGTTTCGTGTAGGCGGCGGCGTCGAGCATCGCCGCGAGCGCGCCGGTGTCGGCGGGTTTCAGCCGGAACAGCCACGCCGCGTACGCGTCCGCGTTGACCGACTCCGGCGCGCCGGTGACGTCGGCGTTCACGGCGACCACCTCGCCGGCGAGCGGTGCGTAGACGTCGCTCGCCGCCTTCACCGACTCGACGACGGCGCAAGCCTCGCCGGCCTTCAGCGTGCGGCCGACCGCGGGCAGCTCGACGAAGACGAGGTCGCCCAGCGCCGCCTGCGCGTGGTCGGTGATGCCGACGGTGACCGTGCCGTCGGCCTCGGCGCGCATCCACTCGTGGCTGTCGGCGTACTTCAGGTTGGCGGGAACGTTCATGGCGTCATCTCCGGTGGATTCGTATCGGGTCGCGGAAGCGAGGGGCCCCGCGCGTTCAGCCGACCAGCGCCTTGCCGTTGCGCACGAACGGCGGCTTCACGACGCGCGCGGCGAGGCGCTTGTCGCGGACCGCGACGTGCACGACGTCGCCGACGGCGACCCCCGCCGGCAGCGACGCGAGCGCGATCGACTTGCCGAGCGTCGGCGAGAACGTGCCGCTGGTGATCTCCCCCTCGCCATGCGACGTGTCGACCTTCTGGTGCGCGCGCAGTACGCCGCCCGTGTCCTGCAGCAGCAGGCCGGCCTGCTGCCGCGCGGGCGGCCGTGCGGCGAGCGCCGCCTTGCCGACGAAGTCGCGGGGGCTCGCGATGTCGACCGTCCACGCGAGTCCGGCCGCGAGCGGCGACACCGACTCGTCCATGTCCTGCCCGTAGAGGTTCATGCCGGCCTCGAGCCGCAGCGTGTCGCGCGCGCCGAGCCCGCACGGCCGCACGCCGGCGGCGGCGAGCGCCGCCCACGTCGCCGCGGCGCGCGCCGCCGGCACCATGACCTCGAAGCCGTCCTCGCCCGTGTAGCCGGTGCGCGCGACGAACGCCGGGCCCGCCTGCGTGGCCACTTCGCGGCCGAAGAACGGCTTCATGTCGGCGGTCGCCGCCTCGCTGCCGGGCAGCGCGGCCCACACCTTCGCCCGCGCCTGCGGGCCCTGCACGGCGATCATCGCGAAGTCGTCGCGCGGCGTCAGCGCGAGTTGCGGCGCCCGCTCGGCGATCAGCCGGCGGAACCACGCGAGGTCCTTGTCCGTCGTGCCGGCGTTGACGACGATGCGGAAGAAGTCCTCGCGCAGGAAGTAGACGATGAGGTCGTCGAGCACGCCGCCGTCGGGCCGCAGCAGGCACGAGTACAGCGCCTTTCCCGGGTCCTTCAGCTTGTCGACGTTGTTCGCGAGCGCGTAGCGCAGGAAGTCGCGCGCGCCGTCGCCCGTCAGGTCGACCGCGCGCATGTGCGACACGTCGAACATGCCGGCGTCGCGGCGCACCGCGTGGTGCTCGTCGATCTGGGAGCCGTAGTGGACCGGCATGTCCCAGCCGCCGAAGTCGACCATGCGCGCGCCCGCGGCGCGGTGTGCGGCGTTGAGGGGGGTCTTCTTGAGCACGGCGCGGTCTCCCGGAAGCAAGAACGAAAAGGGCGAAGCGTCACCTGCGCTTCGCCCCGTCTGTCCTTTTACCTGAGAGATTGGGCGGCCGCGCTGCCCGCGCGGCCCGCCGTGCCCCTTCGGTGGGCCGCCCCGGTGCCGGCGCGAAGCCGGCTCCCGTGCGACCGCTCTCCAGAGTGCGGTTGCGTCGCGTGCAGTCCTCGGTACCTGAGCGGTTGTCGGGAATGCGCCTTCGGTGGCGGCGCCGGGGTTCGTCGCCCCCCCGCGCCGCGCTCTCCTGCACGGACCCTCGAATTCTACCGGCCCGCGTGCGGGCCGGGCAACCGGGGCCGTGGCGGGCCCCGGCGCGGTCACGTCACTTCTTGAGCGTCAGGATCCACTCGACGAGGTCCTTGATGTCGGCGTCCGACACCGCGGCGTTCGGCGGCATCGGGATCTGGCCCCAGACGCCGGAGCCGCCCGCCTTCACCTTCTTGGCGAGGTTCGCAGCGGCGCCCTTGTCGTTGCGGTACTTGTTCGCGACGTCGAGGTACGACGGGCCGACCAGCTTCTTGTCGATGGCATGGCACGCGGCGCAGCCATCCTTCTTCATCATCGCCTCGGCCTTCGCGTTGTCGAGCGCGGCGTGGGCGGCGCCGGACGCGAGCAACGCGGCGCCGGCGAGCGAAACCAGGACTGCTTTCATGGCGACTCCATGGAACGGGGGTGGATGAGCTCGGCGGCGCCGGGCTTCCGCGACGGTGCGCGGCCGGCGTCCGCCCGGCAGGCGAAACCGCACGATTCTACCGGACTCGGGCGCCCGACGGCGCCAGCGCCTCCGCGACGTCCAGGATGGACACGAGCGGCGGCAGGCAGGTCGTGCCGCGGCAGACCCAGGCGACCGCGCCGGACGCCGGCGCGGCGCCCTTGACCAGGGCCGGCGGCACGTCCGGACACGCGGCCAAGTCGAGCACGCGCACGTCCGGGCGATAGGTGGCCTCGAGCGTGCGCTGCCACGTCGCGCAGTCGGCTGCGGCGCCGGCCAGCAGCACGGACGCCGGGGGCGTGTCGAGCGTCAGGGCCGCAGCGAGCAGCGTCGAATAGCCGCCCGGCGACTCGGCCAGCATCGGCGCGAACAGCGCCACGGTCCGCCGCGCGGACTCGACGTATCGCAGGTCGCCCGAAAGGTGGCCGAACACCGCCAGCGCGGTCGCGGCGACGCCGTTTCCGGACGGCGTCGCGTTGTCGTGGCCGGGCTTCGTGCGGTGGAACAGGCGCTCGTGGTCGTGGCTCGTGAACCAGAAGCCGCCGTGCTCGCGGTCCTCGAAGCGCTCGAGCAGGGCGTCGGCGAGCGCGCACGCCCAGTCGTAGTCCGCGCGCCGGAAGCGCGTCTGCATCAGTTCGACGAGCGCCGACAGCAGGAACGCGTGGTCGTCGAGATAGGCGTTGAGATCCGCGCGCTCGCCGCGCCGCGTGGCGAGCAGCCGGCCGTCGCGCCACGCGGTGCGCTTGAGCGAGTCCGCGGCGGCGAACGCCAAGTCCGCCC
>JBGAMF010000143.1:0-8029 GCA_044223185.1 Casimicrobiaceae bacterium
GCCTGCCGCCGCGCCCGCGGCACCGGCAGCCGAGCCGCCGAAGGATGCGGCCAAGGAAGCGCCGAAGAAGTAGTCGCGCGACACGTCGTGCGTGACGAAGGCCGGCGCATGCCGGCCTTCGTCTTTCTGGCGGCGCACGCGGCGCGCGCCGGATGTTGGCAAACATCGCCGGGCCGCGCGCAATTCCGTCGCGCGATGCGTCTTTCCTGCACGTCGACGCGTTGAGCGAATGGTCGTTGACGGGGTGGGCAATAGTCGCAAGAATCGCCCGTCCTGCCGCAGACCGCGCGCGGGTTCGAGGGCCTGCCTGCGGGCCGCATTGACATTCCGACAAGAGGACAGGAGAACGCGATGGGCGAAACGATGCGGGCAACGTGTCTGGCACTGGCCGGCGCGGCGATGCTGGCGGGATGCGCGGGCACGCCTGCCACGCCGGGCCCGAAGGACATGACGTTCTTCGTCACCAGCACGGGTCCGGGCAGCGGCGGGAACCTCGGCGGCCTCGCCGGCGCCGACGCGCACTGCGGCAAGCTCGCGAAGGCCGCGGGCGCGCCGGATCGCCCGTGGCGCGCCTACCTCAGCACGCAGGCGCCCGCGCTCGCCGACCCGAACTTCGTCAACGCGCGCGACCGCATCGGCCCCGGCCCGTGGCAGAACCGCAACGGGGTCGTGATCGCGCGCAGCGTCGACGACCTGCACTCGGCCGGCAACAACCTGACCAAGGACACCGCGCTCGACGAGAACGGCAAGCTGGTGAACGGGCGCACCGACAAGCCGAACAAGCACGACATGCTGACCGGCTCGCGGCCCGACGGCACGGCGTTCCCGGGCGCGCCGTTTCCCGACATGACGTGCGGCAACTGGACCAAGGGCGGCACCGACGGGTCCGCAATGACCGGCCACCACGACCGCGCGGGCCCGATCGCATCGCCGTGGGCGATCTCGTGGAACTCGGCGCACCCGTCGCGCGGCTGCGATCCGGCGGGCCTCGTCAGCACCGGCGGCGAAGGGTTCTTCTACTGCTTCGCGGAGAAGTGACGGGCGAAAGCGCGAGGCCGGTCGCCGCGCGGCGGCCGGCCTACAGCGGCGCGCCGATCCGGCGTGCCACTTCCCGGTAGTGCTCGATGACTTCGCCCAAGTCGCGGCGGAAGCGGTCCTTGTCGAGCTTCTCGCCGGTCTTCGCGTCCCACAGCCGGCAGCCGTCGGGCGTGAACTCGTCGCCCAGCACGAGGGGTCCCTGCGGGTCGTCGGTCGGGTGGCCGAATTCGAGCTTGTAGTCGACGAGGTCGATGCCGGCGTTCGCGAACAGCGGCTTCAGCACGGCGTTGACCTTGTGCGTCAGCGCGCGCATCTCGCCGATCTCCGCGGCGCTCGCCCAGCCGAGCACGCGGATGTGGTCGTCGTTGCACAGCGGGTCGTGCAGCGCGTCGCTCTTGAGGAAGAACTCGAAGATCGGCTCGGGCAGCCGGCGGCCCTCCTCGATGCCGTAGCGCTTGGCCATCGACCCGGCGCACACGTTGCGCACGACGCACTCGACCGGCACCATCTTCATCGCCTTCACCAGCGACTCGCGCTCGTTGATCATCCGCACGAAGTGGGTCGCAACACCCGCCTCGGCGAGCTTGCCCATCACGAACGCGTTGATCCGGTTGTTCGTCTCGCCCTTCAGGTCGAGCCTGGCGAGCTTGACGCCGTCGAACGCCGACACGTCGTCGCGGTAGTGCATGACGAGGCGGTGCGGGTCGTCGGTGGCGTAGACGGTCTTGGCCTTGCCGCGGTAGAGCTCTTTTGTCTTTTCCATCGGGGTTCCCGTGCGGTGGTCAGGCGAGCGCGCGCCACGCGAAGCCTTCGGCCTGGTCGGCGATGCCGATCCAGTCGGGGGCGCAGGCGAGCGCCCGGGCGAGGGCGCTGCGCGCCTTCGCCGGCGTGTTGTTCTGCTGCGAGAGGTGCGCGGCGACGACGTGCTGCAACCGGCTCACGTCGATCGTGGCCAGCAGCGCCGCCGCGCCCTCGTTGTGCAGGTGGCCGAAGCGACCCGCGATGCGGGCCTTGAGCGACGCCGGATAGTCGCTTCCGGCCAGCAGGTCGAGGTCGTGGTTGCACTCGAGCACCAGCGCGTCGCAGCCGGTGAGGCTCTGCTCGACGCAAGGCGTGACCACCCCGAGGTCCGTCAGGACGCCGAGGCGAGACGCGCCGTCGGTGACGACGAACTGGACCGGCTCGCGCGCGTCGTGCGGCACCGGGAACGGCCGCACCTCGAGGTCGCCGATCACGAAGTCGTCGTGGCTGTCGAAGCCGTACACGCGCTCCATGCCCGCGAAGCGCTCGCCGACGACCGACAGCGTGCCGAAGGTCAGCCAGACCGGAATCCGGTGGCGCGCCGCGAACGCCGGCACGCCGCCCACGTGGTCGGAGTGCTCGTGCGTGACGAGGATCGCGGACAGCGTGTCGGGCGCGATGCCGATGCGCGCGAGCCGCGCGGTGGCGTCGCGCACGCCGAAGCCGCAGTCGATCAGGATGCGCGTGGCACCCGCCTCGACGACGAGGCCGTTGCCTTCGCTGCCGCTGCCGATCGAGGCGAAGCGCACCGCCGCGGCGCCCGGACGCGCTACTTCAGCTGGTCCTTGAGCAGCGCGAGGATCTTCTCGCTGGCGGCGGTCTTGTCCGGCGCGCCGGCCGGGTCGGCGACGCTCACCACGCTGTTCGGCGGCGCTTCGGCGACGACGATCTGGTACTGGTCGGGCTTGTCCTTCTCGTCCGACTTCCAGAACTGCAGCTTGGTGAGCCACCCTTCCGCGTTCTTCTTGGCGGCGATGTCGTCGGGATCGCCGAAGCGCACGAAGTAGACACCCTTCGAGCGGTCGCGGTCGACGACGGTGAAGCCGGCGCGGTCGAGCGCCAGGCCCACGCGGCGCCAGGTCCGGTCGAACTGGTCGTCGACCGTCAGCTTGTACGTGCCGTCGGGGCCGCGCTCGACGCGCGCGCGCTCGGGCGCAATGGCCGCCTGCACGACGGCGGCGCGCGCCGCGGGCTCGGGCGCGCCGAACTTGGTCATGAGGCGCGTCAGCATCTCCGCCTCCAGCCCCGGGTTGGGGGGCATCACCGCCCACGCGAACGCCGCCGGCGACGAGTTGTCGATCTTCGCGGTCGGCACCTGCTCCATGCCGCGGTGCGAGATGTAGATCTCGACGGTGCCCTGGTCGGCGCCGCGCTCGATGCGCGTGCGGAACTTGTCCTGCTTGTAAGTCGTGTAGAGGAGGTCGAGGTACTTGCCGACCGTGCGGCGGAGGAAGTCGGCCGGGATGTCGGCGCGGTTCTCGGCGTAGTCGGTCTCCATCACGCCGACCTGCGGCTGCTCGATCGCCAGCACGAAGCCCTGCTCCTGCCAGAACTCGCGCGACGTGTTCCATGCCTGCTCGGGCGTGGCCTTGACCACGAGCCACCGTTCGTTGCCGGCGCGCACGATGCGGGCGTCGGGCGACGTCGGCAGGAACTCCGAGCGCGTACCCTGGTTGGCGCCGGCCTGCGCGAGCCCGGTGGCCGTCGACACCTTGTACCGGTCGTCGTACTTCGGCGTGGTCAGGTCCGGCGGCAGCTCGAGCGACGGCGTCGACGACACCGACTTGTAGTCGATGCGCTTCGTCGGCGAGATGCCGGAGAGCGTGTCGCAGCCGGCCAGCGCCGTCGCGAGCAGCGCGACGGCGAGCGCGCCGCGTGCGTTGGGTCGAAGCGTCTTTTCCATGGAGATCGATCCCGTCGTCAACCCTGCGCGAGACAGCCCGCGTCGCGCAGCGCGGCGCGGACCGTGTCGTGGACCTGCGGCGACAGCTTCACCAGCGGCAGCCGCAACTCGTTGTGGATCATGCCCATCTCGGCCAGCGCCCACTTGGTGGGGATCGGATTGGCCTCGACGAACAGCCGGCGGTGCAGCGCGAGCAGCCGGTCGTTCTTCGCGCGCGCCGTGGCGACGTCGCCGGCGAGCGCCGCCGCGCACATCTCGCTCATGAGCTTCGGCGCCACGTTGGCGGTCACGGAAATGACGCCGTGCCCGCCCATCAGCATGAGCGGCAGGCCGGTGATGTCCTCGCCGCTGTAGACGGCGAAGTCGCGGCGGCCGGCGTGCGCCAGCGCAGCGATGAGCTCGCTGCCGCGGCCGACGTCCGCCGTCGCGTCCTTGATGCCGACGATGCCGGGCACCTGCGCCAGGCGCAGCGTCGTCTCGGTGGCGAGGTCCGCGACCGTGCGGCCCGGCACGTTGTACAGCACCATCGGCAGCGCGACCTTCTCGGCGATCGTGCGGAAGTGCCGGTAGAGCCCTTCCTGCGTGGGCTTGTTGTAGTACGGCACCACCGACAGGTGCGCGTCGGCGCCGACCTTGGCCGCGTACGCCGCGAGCTCGACCGCCTCGGCGGTGGAGTTGGCGCCGGTACCGGCCATCACGGGAATCCGACCGGCGGCGTGCTCGACGGCGGTCTTGATGAGCAGGCAGTGCTCGTCGAAGTCGACGGTCGGGGACTCGCCGGTCGTCCCGACCGCGACGATGCCGGAGGTTCCGTTGGCGACGTGGAAGTCGATGAGGCGGCGGAAGGCCGGCAGGTCGAGGGCACCCCCGTCCTGCATCGGCGTCACGATCGCTACGAGGCTACCTGTCAGCATGCAAGGGCTTGAGCCAAAAGGGGCATTTTACCGCATTCGGCACCGGGCCGCCGCTCCCGCGTTCGACCTCACGCGCCGCGTCATCGTTCCGTCAGCCGGCGGACTCGATCAGCGCCGGCGGCCACGGCCGTTCGCCGCCGACGGCCGCGATGCGCTGGACGACCGCCGGCCGCGCGCCGTCGTCGACGCGGCCCTGCTCGAACGCGACCACCGTGAGCGGCGCGGGCGGCAGGCGGGCGAGCGACAGCAACTCGTCGGGACACAGCAGGAAGTCGGGATTGGCCGGCCGGCCGAACGCCTCGTTCCCCTGTGCGAACGTCTCGTAGAGCAGCACGCCCGGAGCGGCGAGCGCCGCGCGCAGGTGCGGGAACTGCGGCCGGTGAAGATAGTTGACGACGACGATCGCGTCGAACCGCTCGCCGCCGAGCGGCCAAGCGCCGCCTTCGAGGTCGCACACGCGTGTCGTGACGCCGGCCACGCTGGCGAGTGCCGCGAGCGCGTCCGCGTCGCGGTCGACGGCCAGCACGCGCGCGCCGCGCGCGGCGAGGAAGCGCGCGTGGCGCCCCGCGCCGGCGGCCAAGTCGAGTACGCGCGCGCCCGGCGGAATCAGGTGCGCGAAGCGCACGATCCACGGCGACGGCGCGAGCGACGCGTGCGGATCGGGGCGCGCCACGTTCACGCTCGCGCCGCCTTCGGCACGCGCGGCACGCGCTTCGCCGCCGCGTCGCCGCCGGCGCGACGCGCTGCCTCGCCGCGCAACCACGCGACGAACGCCGCGACCTCCGGCCGCGCCGCCGCGTGCGGCGCGACGAGCGCGAAGTAGCCGCGCGGGGAGTCGTAGCGCCTGGCGAACGGCGCGACGAGCCGGCCGTCGGCGATGTACTCCGCGATGAGCGGGATGCGGCCGAGCGCCACGCCCTGCCCCGCGACGGTCGCCTGGATCACCTGGTCGTAGAGCGAGAACCTGACCGACCCGACCGGCTTCAGGCCGGGCTGGCCGTTCGAGTTGAGCCACGCCGGCCAGTTGAGCCAGGGCATCTGGCCGGTCGGGTCGTCGAGGTGGATCAGCACGTGGCGGGCGAGATCCGACGGCGACTTCAGCACCGGGCCGCGGCGGACGAGCGCCGGGCTCGCGACGGGCAGCAGCCGCTCGCCGAACAGCCGCACGGCGCCGCGCGGGGCGGCCGCGTCGGTCAGGTAGCGGACCGCGACGTCGACGTCGCCGCGCGAGAGGTCGACGACGCGATCGTCCGCCGACACGTAGACGTCGATCGCGGCGTGCGCCGCGCGGAACGAGGGCAGGCGCGGGATCAGCCACAGCGCGGCGAACGACACCGTCGTCGACACGGTGAGGCCGGGCTCGCGCTCGACGACACGCACGGCGTCGGCCGCCGCGGCGAGGTCGCGCAGGTTTTCGCTCACGGCGCGGTGGAACGCCGCGCCGGCGGGCGTCAGCGCGAGCGCGCGGTGCCGGCGCTCGAACAGCGCGACGCCGAGTGCGTCCTCGAGCGCCTTCACCTGCCGCGACAGCGCCGACTGGGTGACGAAGAGTTCCTCGGCGGCGAGCGTGAACGACAGCCGGCGGCCGGCGGCCTCGAAACCGCGGAGGAAGTCGAGCGACGGCAGGCGGCGCAGCGTCCTTTGCATTCCCTCGGCGCATGCAAGGCATGCGGAATCAGCGTTTGCAGGGCGGCGGCGCGGCGCCGAAAATCGGCCTCAGTCGCAGGGAAAACTGCCTGCGGCAGGCCCGGAACCCGACGCGGAGCCGCCCCGGAGCCGGATGCATTCTACGCATGTCAACGGAGAACCGCCATGGCCTGCTTCAATCATGCAACGATCGTCGACCTCGCCGCCCGGGAAACGCTTTCGCTCCCCGACGTCCGCGGCACGACGCTGCGCGTGACGCGCGGCACCCTGTGGATCACGCAGCAGGACGACACGCAGGACATCGTGCTGCGCGCCGGCGACAACTGGGTGGTCGAGCGCAACGGGCTCACCCTCGTCGAGGCGCAGAACGACGCGACGTTCTGCGCGATCGGCGGCGACCTCGCCGCCAGGATGCCGGTGCGCGGCGGCACCGCCGCGGCGGCGCCGCTCTGGTGGACGCGCGCGGCCGACGCGGCGGCGCGCTTCTTCGCCACGCCGGCCCGCAACGCGGCGCCGTACGTCTGACGCGGTGGCCGGCGGAGACTCCGCCCGAGGCGAAGGGCGTTTCCTTCCGGTCAGCTGCTGACCGTGCGCCCTTCCACGTCGATCTCGACGCCGATCCGGTCGAGCGCGCTGCTCACGGCCTGTGCGTACGCCTTGCCCCACGCCTGGTCCTGCTGGAAGTGCCGCTCCCCGGCGGCATCCGCGATGCCGAGGATCTTGTCGAGCAGGAGCACCTTGCCGGTCGGTCGGATCGGCACGCAGCCGAACTCGTCGTAGGCGCGATCGAGCCACGCACGTGCCCGTTCCTGCGCCGCCGCGTCGGCGGCGAAGGGAACGCTGTACTCGATCATCAGGCCGGGGCCGAAGCGAATGCTGACTTGGGCGTTCATGGGTCTTCTCGGTAGGTGACACTGCCGCATCTTACGCCGCTGCCGGTCGCGGATCGCGGCCGGGCGGCCCGAGACACGGGCGGGCGCCCCGGCGGCGGGACCGCGGACAGCTGGCGCAACCGGCGAGGCGCCGGCTGCATCGGACGTCGCCGGATCGATGCGCCGGGGGTGTCAGCGCATCCGCGCCAGCGGGTTGTCGCGCAGCACCACGCCGTGCCAGACGGTCGCGGCGACGTGCAGGCCGATCAGCACCAGCATCGCGTTGCCGAGCCACTCGTGCACGTCTTCGAGGCGATGGGCGAGCGCCTTGTCGACGCCCACGACGACCGGGAGCGGAAGGCCAAGCAGCGCGACCGGCCTGCCGTCGGCCTGCAGCATCAGGATGCCGAGCACGGGCAGTACCACCATCAGCGCGTAGAAGGTCCACGCGACGGCGTGCGCGGCCTTGCGCTGCCATGCGGCCGGGGGCGGGACGATCGCCGGTTCGGTATTGACGAGCTTCCACGCGAGCCGGAACCACACGAGGGCGAGCACGAGCAGCCCCGCCTGCGAGTGCCACTCGCGCATGCCCCGCCGGAGCGCGCTACCCTTCGGCGCGAGGTCGGTCAACTCGATCAGCACGATCGCCACGACCACCAGCAGCGCCATTCCCCAATGGAAGGCGCGGGCGACGGAGCCAAACGACGAGGGGGTGTTGCGCAGGGTCATCGCGGTGCGGCTGCGGGAGTCGGGACGGCCGGATCCTCGCCGTCCGTGGCGCCGGGCGCCTTGGGCAAGATCAAGGATCGCGCATCCGCCCGTCCGCCCTCGCGGCCGCGGGGGGGGGGGGGGGG
>JBGAMF010000144.1:0-7841 GCA_044223185.1 Casimicrobiaceae bacterium
GCGTCGTGCGCGGCGGACTCGCGCGCGTGCGCCGCGGCGGCCTGTGCGCGTGCGTCGGTCTCCGCCCGGAGCTCGGCCTGCAGGCCCGCGAGCGCGTCGCGTGCCCGCGCCTGCGTCGCCGCGAGCTCCGCCTCGAGCCCGGCGATGCGCTGCGCCTGCACGTGCGTCGCCTCGCGCGCGCTCGCGAGCGCGTTCACCGCCGCGACCAGCCGCGCCTCGCGCTCGTCGGCGATGTTGCGCGCGTCGCGCTCTTCCCAGACGAGCTCCTGCTCGCGCAGCAGCGCGCGTGCGTAGTCGCGCCACAGCGAGAGCGCGCCGTCGTCGAACAGCGAGAGCGACGGCAGTGCGGGCAGTGCCGCGTCCGGGCCGCCGCAGACCACGACGAAGTACATCGGCGATGCCGGCGACGGCGCCACCGCGGGACGGCCGGCGCCGAGCGTGACGAAGGACGCCGGGCCGGCGGCGGGACCCTCCGCCCACAGCGCCGACTGGGCGATCACACGCTGCGCGTACCACGCCTGCCGCGGGAACACCGGCGACAGCAGCGCCGCCAGCTCGGCACGGTCGAGCTCGCGCACGTGGTAGTGGTTCTCGACCCCGCCGCCCTCGTTGTAGACCGGGCGGTTCGGCGACGAGATGACGAGCGCGCCCGCCGGCGCCAGCACGCGGCGGAACTCGGCGAGCATCGCCTCCTGCGCGGCGAGGTGCTCGACCGTCTCGAACGACACGACGAGGTCCACGCTCGCGTCCGGCAGCGGCAGCGCGGTGACCGACGCCGCCGCGAACTCGAGGTTGGCGCGCGCGTAGCGTTCGCGCGCGTGCGCGACCGCCTCCGCGGACACGTCGACGCCGGTCACGTGCGCCGCGTCCTGCGCGAGCAGGTGGCTGCCGTAGCCCTCGCCGCACGCGGCGTCGAGCACGCGCTTCCCGGCCGCGAGCGGCGCCACCGCGGCGTAGCGGTGCCAGTGCTCGTACCAGATCGTCCCGCGCACGTCCGGCAGGAAGCGCTCGCCGGTGAACGCGAGCGTGGCGGCGGGGTGGGCGGCGGCGGTCAAGGCGGCGGGGGCGTGGGTACCGCGGCGGTTCCCGTGCGGGAACCCGCGGCCAACCCGATATTGTAGCCGCCCGCCCCGGGGCCGCAGCGCTAGGCGAGCGTGACGATCACCGGCTGGTGGTCCGACACCTGCGTGGCGGTGTCGACGATCACCGACGCGAGGCGCGGCTTGAGGTCCGCGCTGACGAACACGAAGTCGCACGCGTACGCCGCCTGCTCCGGGAACTCCTTCTCGTAGATGCGGAACGTCGGCGGGTACGGCTCGCCCGGGTGCGCGGCATCCCACGCGTCCACGAGCGGCGCGGTGCCGTCGGCGAACGGCGCCGCCATGCGCGCGTGCAGCGGATCGGCGTAGGCGAGGTTGAAGTCGCCGGTGACGACCGTCGCCGCCGGGCGCGGCAGCGACTCGAACGGGCCGCCGTCGTCCTTGGTCGGGGACGGCGCGCGCGCGTGACCGGCGCCTTCGGCGTAGATCGCGCGCAGCGCCTCGACCTGCGCCGTCCGCCGCGCGCGGCCGTAGTACTCGAGGTGCGTGGTGACGACGCGCACGTCGCCGAAGGCCGCGGTCACGACCGCCTCGATGGCGATGCGCGGCATCCCGGGGACGCCGGGGTCGGCGGGGAACGGCAGCAGGTGGGCGAAGACCTGCCGCACCGGAAGCCGCGAGACGATCATGTTGCCGAAGCGGCGGCGCCGGCCGCCGTCACCCGGGTGGTCGACCGCCACGCCGGGCACCGCCGCGTACCCGGGCAGCAGCGCGGCGATTCGCGCGAACTGGTCCTCGCCCGAGTGGCCGGGCAGGCGCGGGTCGGGGAAGTTGTCGCCGATCTCCTGCAGGCACAGCACGTCGAAGTCGGCCAGCCGCTTCGCCTCGGCGACGACCCGCGCCGCGTCGACCCGGCCGTCGACGCCGCGGCACCACTGCACGTTCCACGTGATGAGCTTCATCGCGAAAACCCTTTCACAAAGAGGCGCAGAGGCGCAGAGAAATCGCGAACGGGCCTTCCTCGGCGTCTCTGCGCCTCCTGTGCAGACGTTTCACCGGATCCCCGCCCGCATGAACGACTGCACGAACTGCCGCTGGAACAGCAGGAACGCGACCAGCAGCGGGGCGGTCGTCAGAAGTGTGGCCGCCGTGATGATCGACCAGTCGAGCCCCTGGTCGGTCGCCGAGAACACCTGCAGCCCGACGGTGACCGGCCGCGCCTCGACCGAGTTGGTGATGATGAGCGGCCACAGGAAGTTGTTCCAGTGGTAGCTGACGCTGACCAGCGCGTAGGCGAGGTACGTCGGCCGCGCGAGCGGCACGTAGACGCGCCACAGCACCTGCAGCGGCGAGCAGCCCTCGACGCGCGCCGCCTCGTCGAGCTCGCGCGGGACGGTCTTGAACGTCTGCCGCAGCAGGAAGATGCCGAAGGCGCTCGCCATGTACGGCAGCCCGATGGCGAGGATCGTGTCCTTGATGCCGAGAACCGTCATCGTCCGGTAGTTCTCGACGATCAGCACGTCGGGCATGATCATCAGCTGCACGAGCACCAGCGCGAACAGCACGTCGCGGCCGGGGAACTCGAAGCGCGCGAACGAGTACGCGGCGAGCGTCACCAGCACGAGCTGCGCCGCCAGCACCATGGTCACCAGCAGCACCGTGTTGAGGAAGTAGCGTGCGAACGGCGCCGCCGCCCACGCGCGCGCGAAGTTGTCGAGCGTCAGCGGGGCCGTCAGCACGAAGCGCGTCGAGAACTCTCCCGGGTGGAACGCCGTCCAGAACGAGTAGAGCAGCGGCAGCACCCACAGGAAGCCCAGCAGCCACGCGGCGGCGGTCTCCAGCGTGCGCGTGACGCCGCGCGGCTCGTAGACCATCGTGCTCACGGCGACGTCCCGGCGGGTGCGGAGGTCATTGGTAGTGCACCTTGCGCTCGAGGAAGAAGAACTGGGCGAGCGCCACAAGCGCCAGCAGCGCCAGCAGCACGACGGTGAGCGCCGCGGCGTAGGCGGTGTCCCAGAAGCGGAAGCCGACCTCGTACACGTAGTAGAGCAGCAGCGCCGTCGCGTTGTCCGGGCCTCCGCGGGTCATCACGAAGATGTGGTCGACCAGGCGGAACGCGTTGATCACCGCGTTGACCAGCACGAACAGCGTCGTCGGCATCAGCAGCGGGAACGTGACGCGGCGGAAGAAGTACCAGCGCGACGCGCCCTCGATGGCCGCGGCCTCGGCGAGGTGCGGGGACATCGACTGCAGCGCGGCCAGGTAGAAGATCATGAAGAAGCCGGCTTCCTTCCAGACCGTCACCAGCATCAGCGCCGGCAGCGCCGTGCTCTTGCTGCCGAGCCAGTTGTGGCCGTCGAAGCCGAACGCGCCGAGGAATTTCTCGAGCAGCCCGTACTCCGGCGTGTAGAAGAAGAGCCAGATGTTGGCGACGGCGATCATCGGCAGCACCGTCGGCGTGAAGTAGGCGAGCCGCAGGAAGCCGCGGCCGGCGATGCGCTCGTTCACCCACACCGCCATCAGGATCGCGATGACGATGGACGCGGGGATCGTACCGGCCGCGTACCAGAGGTTGTTGCCGAGCGCCTGCCAGAAGATCGGGTCGTCGGCGAGCTGCCGGTAGTTGTCGGCGCCGACGAACACCGACGGCCGGCTGCCCTTCGGCGTCGAGAAGAAGCTCTGCCACAGCGTGGCCACCGCCGGGTAGTGCGTGAACAGCGCGAGCAGCACCATCGCCGGCAGCAGCAGCAGCCAGCCGTAGAGCCATTGGGTGGTGCGGGTCATCCGCGGGGCACTCGCGGCCGGCGCGGCGCATGTTCGCGCAAGCCGCCGGCAGGGGGCTCCCTCTCTCCGCTTGCGGGGAGAGGGCTGGGGTGAGGGGCGACCGTGTCATGCGCGGCACCGTGCTCCCTCTCCCCGCTCGCGGGGAGAGGGCTGGGGTGAGGGGCGGCGGCGACGGGCACCGACAGCTGCATCAGGATGCTTTCAAGCACGGCGTCGAGGTCGGCGAGTACGTCGTCGTTCCAGAAGCGAAGCACGCTGTAGCCTCGGGAACGCAGCCATGCGGTCCGCCCGTCGTCGTACCGGGCCTGCTCCACGCGCTGCCCACCGTCCAGTTCGACGACGAGCATCCGCTCCGGGCATGCGAAGTCCACGAAAAACGGTCCGATTGCGTGCTGTCTCCGGAATTTCACTCCGCCCAGTCGCCTGTTGCGCAGGCGCCACCACAGCGCCGCCTCGGCGTCCGTCTGGGCCTTGCGCAGTCCACGTGCGAACTCGACGCCCCTCACCCCAACCCTCTCCCCGTTCCGGGGAGAGGGAGAGTACCTGCGGGCGCCGCTGCGCCACATCGGCCGGGCGGACGACCTGACACGTCGTTGCATGCACCATCCGCCCCTCACCCCAACCCTCTCCCCGTTCCGGGGAGAGGGAGCTTGGCCCGCGCCGGTCCGCGCCGCTTGCCGAACGGCCCCTACTTCTTGAACGTCCGCAGCAGCCGCTCGGCCTCGCGCTGCGCGTCCTTCATCGCCTGCTCGGGGGTCTTGGTGCCGGTGAGCGCCGCCTGCAGGCCGTCGTTCAGCGCCTTCGTCACGCGCTGGTTGTCGTGCGTGGAGAGCTCGGCCTTCGCGTACGGCAGCTGGTCGCGCGCGACGGCGGCCGGCGGGAAGCCGGCGACGTACTGCTTCATCACCGGCGTGTCCCACGCGTCGCCGCGCACGGCGACGTAGCCGGTGTCGATCCCCCACTGCGCGGCGCGCTGCGGCGTCGTCACCCACTTGATGAACTTGAGCGCCGCGTCGCGCTGCGCGGGCGTCGACTTCGCGAAGATGTAGAAATTGCCGCCGCCCGTCGGGCTGCCGCGCTGCTTGCCCGCCGGCAGCATCGCCACGCCGAAGTCGAACTTCGCGTTGTTCTTGACGTTGGTCAGGTTGCCGGTGGTCGTCCACATCATCGCGACCTTCTTCTCGAAGAAGTCCTTCGGCGTCGTGCCCCACTCGACGATGCCTTCCGGATGCACCTTGTACTTCTTCACGAGGTCGACCCAGTACGTGAGGCCCTCGATCACCTCGGGCTTGTCGTAGTACGTCTCCGTGCCGGCGGAATTCATGAGATTGGTGCCGGCCTGGATCGCCAGCGCCTGGAACAGCCAGTACGGGAAGCCCGACGACGGGATCTGGATGCCCCACTGCGTGACCTTGCCGGTCGCGTCGCGCTTCGTCAGCTTCTGCGCGAACTCGACCTGTTCCTTCCAGTTGGCCGGCGCCTTGTTCGGGTCGAGCCCGGCCTCCTTGAACGCGTCCTTGTTCCAGTACAGGACGATCGTCGAGCGCTGGAACGGGATGCCCCACGTCTTGCCGCCGGTCTGGCTGTTCTCCATGAACGCCGGGAAGAACGACTTCAGCCACGCCTGGTCGTCCGGCGTCTTCAGGAGCCCGTCGAAGGGGACGATCGCGTCCTCGTCGATCAGCGTGAACATGTCGGTCGACAGCAGGATCGACATCACCGGCGGCTCGCCGCTCTTGACCGCGGTGAGCGCCTTGGTGATCGACTCCTGGTAGCTGCCCGAGTAGATCGGCTTCAGCTTGATCTGGGGATTTTCCTTCTCGAAGTCGGCGGCGAGCCCGTCGATGATCTTCGTGATCGGCCCGCCGACGGCGACCGGGTAGTAGAACGAGACCTCGACCGGCTGCGCGTTCGCCGCCGGCACGGCCAGCGCCAGCGCCGCCGCGGCCACGGCGACGATGCTGCGGATGATGCGGTTCCCCATGATGCCCTCCCTCTCGGTGTGCGAGCGTTCGCGCTCGCGTTGTTACGCCATCTGCGTTGCGGAAGCGTGACGGGCCGGCGGCGCGTGCCGCACCCCGCCCGCGTCGAACCAGTGCTGCGCGCCGGCGGGCCACGTGAGCCACGCGGTGTCGCCGCGGGAAAGGCCGACGCTGCCCTGCACGCGCACGGCCAGCGGCTGGCCGCCGATGCGGCAGGTCAGCAGCGAGTCGCCGCCCAGGTACTCGACGCCGTCGACGGTGGCCCGGTGGCCGCGGTCGGCGGCGAGCCCGATGTGCTCCGGGCGCACGCCGAGCTTGCCGCCGGCGCAGTCCGCGGGCAGCACGGCGGGCCCCTCGGTGCCGGCGACCACCGCGCCGTCGCGCCCGGCGGCGAGTACCAGCAGGTTCATCGGCGGCGTGCCGATGAAGCGCGCGACGAACTCGTTCGCCGGCGCCTCGTAGAGCTCGACCGGCGCGCCGTTCTGCTCGATGCGCCCGGCGTTGAGCAGGATCACGCGGTCGGCCATCGACATCGCCTCGACCTGGTCGTGCGTGACGTACACCATCGTGATGCCGAGCTTGCGCTGCAGCGCGCGGATCTCCTGCCGCATCTCGGCGCGCAGCTGCGCGTCGAGGTTCGACAGCGGCTCGTCCATCAGGCACACCGGCGCCTCGTTGATGATCGCGCGCCCCAGCGCAACGCGCTGCTGCTGGCCGCCGGACAGCTGCGACGGCTTGCGCGCGAGCAGCGCCGTCAGCCCCAGGAGATCGGCGACCTTCGCGAGCCGCGCGTCGCACTCCGCGGGCGGCGTGCGCCGCACGCGCAGCCCGAACAGGATGTTCTCGGCGACCGACAGGTGCGGGAAGAGCGCGTAGCTCTGGAACACCATCGCGATGCTGCGCGCGGCCGGCGGCAGCGCGGTGACGTCGCGGCCGTCGATCGCGATGCGGCCGCCGTCGGCGGCCTCGAGCCCGGCGATGAGCCGCAGCGTCGTCGACTTGCCGCAGCCGGAAGGTCCCAGCAGCACGTTGAGCGTCCCCGGGTCCAGCGCGAACGAGACGGCGTCGACCGCCCGCACCTGGCCGTCGGCGGTCGTCCAGTGCTTGCTGACGTTCTCGACGGCGATGGCCGACACCGTGCGCTCCAGGGCCTGACGTTGGTGTTGCGGGTCGTGCGGCGCCCCCCGCGGACGCGGCAGCGCATCATAGCGAAAAGCGGACTTGCCGTCAGCCGAAGAGCCCGGTGAGCGCGGCGCCGGGGTCCGGCGCGCGCATGAACGCCTCGCCGACGAGGAACGCGTTCACGCCGCGCTCGCGCATCATGGCGACGTCGCGCTGCGTGGCGATCCCGCTCTCGGTGACCACCAGCCGGTCCTTCGGGATGCGCGGCAGCAGGTTGAACGTCGTGTCGAGCGTGACGCTGAAGTTGCGCAGGTTGCGGTTGTTGATGCCCAGCAGCGGGGTCTTGAGCGCCAGCGCGCGGTCGAGCTCCGCGCCGTCGTGGATCTCGACCAGCACGTCCATCCCGTACGCCAGCGCGCAGGCCTCCAGCGCCGCCATCTGCGCGTCCTCCAGCGCGGCGACGATCAGCAGGATCGCGTCGGCGCCCAGCGCCCGCGATTCGGCCACCTGGTACTCGTCGACGATGAATTCCTTGCGCAGCGCCGGCAGCGCGCAGGCGGCGCGGGCCTCCTGCAGGTACTCGGGCGCGCCCTGGAAGAACGGGCGGTCGGTCAGCACCGACAGGCAGGTGGCGCCGGCCCGCTCGTAGGCGGCGGCGATCGCCGCCGGGTCGAACTGCGCCCGCAGCACGCCCTTGCTCGGGCTCGCCTTCTTGATCTCGGCGATCACCGCCGGGCGCCCGGCGCCGATGCGCTCGCGCAGGGCCCGGGCGAAGCCGCGCGGGGGCGGCAGCGCGCGCGCGGCGGCGTCCACCGCCGCGAACGGGCGTTCGACCTGCGCGGCGATGACCTCCTGCGCCTTGGTCGTGACGATCTTCTCGAGGATGTCGCTTTTGCCCATGGGCGCGGCCGTC
>JBGAMF010000145.1:0-8885 GCA_044223185.1 Casimicrobiaceae bacterium
CGCGAGCCGCCCGCGCGGCGGCGCGCGCGTGCCGATCTTTGCGACAATGGGCGTCCGCTCCCGCGGGACGCCCGTCGTTCCCGCGCAGGCGGGGACCCAGCGACGCTCGTCGGGCGACTCCGGGACTCCCGTTCGCGGCGGTGGCGGCGCCATGGCCACGTCTCCACATCACACTCGACGGCACCCCCGCATGCGCCGGATTCGCCCATGGACGTAGCCGTTGCGCCGCTGTCGCCGGCCTGGATCGCGGGCAGCGCGCTGGCCGCGCTCGCGGTCCTGGGTTACGCGCTGTGGCGCGCACCGTGGCGGCGGTTCGCGTCCAGCGAGGCCGTCCACGTCTGGTACGGCACGATCTTCGCGCTCGTCGTGCTGTGGAGCGTGCGCGCGACGATCGACAAGACCGTCGTGATCCACCTCCTCGGCACCGCGGGCTTCGCGCTTGCCTCCGGCGGGCCGCTCGCGCTGGTGGGAGGGGCCGCCGTCGTCGCGATCTCGGCGCTCGTGCACGGCACGCCGCTGGCGAACGTCCCGCTGGTGTTCCTGCTGTCGGTCGCGCTGCCGGTGGGCGTGGCGCTCGCGCTGCTGCGCGCGACGCAGCGGCACCTGCCGCCGAACTTCTTCGTGTACGCGTTCGCGGCGGGCTTCCTCGCGCCGGCGCTCGGCCTCGGCGCGGCGGGTCTCGCCGGCGCGTCGGCGCTGGCGCTCACCGGGGTCGCGGATGCCGGCGTCGTGTTCGGCGACTACGTGCCGATCCTGCTCTATCTCGCGTTCGCCGAGGGCACGCTGACCGGCATGCTGGTCACGCTGCTCGTCGTGTACCGGCCGCAGTGGGTCGCGACGTTCGACGACGCGCGCTACCTCGACCGCCGGTAGCCGGGCCGTCGCCACGCCGGCCCTCGCGCTACTCGTCGTCGGCGGGGGGCAGCAGCGTGCGCATCTCGCCGCGCAACTGCGCGAGCTCGGCGCGCAGCGCCCGGATTTCCCGGTGCAGCTCGAGCGTCAGCCGCAGCTCCTCGGCGTCCAGCAGCTGCGCGATGTCGGCGCGCAGCGCGACGATGTCCTGCTGCAGGCTCTCGCGGTTGCGCGCCTCCTCGCCGCCGATGAAGAACGTGACGACGTTGGCGGTGAACAGCGTCATCAGCGCGACGCCGATCAGCACGGTCAGCACCGCGATGAAACGGGTGCCGCCGGTGGTCGGCACGACGTCGCCGTAGCCGACGGTGGCGCCGGTGATGAACGCGAGCCAGAGGCCGTCCCAGAACGACTCGATCGCGGGGTCGAGCCAGTAGAAGAGGGCGCCCAGCGCGAGCATCGTCAGGAACGAGACGCCGAGCAGCATCGGCGCGCCCTTGCGCGTGAACAGGATGCGGAACTCGGTGGCGGCGCGCACGACCACCAGCAACGCGACCGCGGCACGCATCGCGCGGACAATGGCAATCCACTCGGTGGCGGCGCCGAACGCGGCGGCCGCCGCGCCGGCGATGATCACGACGTTGAGCCAGTTCTCGAAGAAGTAGCGCCACGGGAAGCTCGACACCGCCATCATCCAGACCATCTCGGCGGCGAACGCCACGAGGATCACGAAGTCGAGGACCGAGGACACGCGGTGCCAGACCGGGTCGATGTCGGCAGTGGCGAGCAGGTAGGCCGGCACCGACGCCAGCGCGACGGCGACCATGATCCAGTGCAGGCGGCGCTGCCACTCGTGCGCGACCGCGTTGTCGTCGGCGGCGACGCCGCCGAGTCCGATCCAGACGAGGGGAGTGTGGGTCATGGCGGTCGGCGGCGGATGGTCGGCGGCGGTGGCCGGCATCCTGGGGGCCGCCGCATCGACATTCTAGGCGAGCCTCACGGCGCGTGCGCCGCGAGGGTGAAGAACTGCGCCGCGTCCGGCGCGGAGTGCCCGTAGTCCCACCACTCGCCGGCCGGGGCGAGCCCGGCGGCCGCGACGGCCTCGCGCAGCGTCGCCGGCGCGTACGGGCGGATGGTCTCGGCGACGTCGGCCTCTTCGACGACGGTGCCGTCGGCGGCGCAGAGCTGGTACCGGCGCTCGATGCGGTTGGTCGCCGCGTCCAGCGGCCGCACGCGCTTCCAGCGCGCGAGCGTGTGCGCGCCGAACGGGCGCCGGTAGTCGAGCGTGAACTCCGCCTGCGCAGCGACCGGCCGCGGCACGAACGCGTCGACGACGAGCACGCCCCCCGGCCGCAGCAACTCTCGCCATCGGCCGAACATCCGCGCGGCCGCACCGTCCGCGGTGACGTAGGTGACGAGCGAATAAGGGCACAGGATCACGCTGCAGCCGCCCGCGAACGCCGGCCGGGCGATGTCCATCCGCGCCACCCGCGCCGGCAGCCCGCGCGCCGCGGCCTTCCGCTGCAGTTCGCGCAGCATGCCGGCCGACGTGTCGACGCCGATCGCGTCGACGCCGCGCGCGACCAGCTCGAGCAGGATCCGGCCGCTGCCGCAGCCCAGCTCGACGACCGTCCCGCCGTGCCGCGCGCACAGCTCCGCGTAGAAGCCGACGTCGTCGAAGGCCATGTTGCGCGCCATGTCGACGTCGTAGAAGCGGGCGATGCGGTCGTAGTTGTCGGTCATCGCTCCCCCGAGCGGCGCTGCGCGCCGCCCCCCCCCAGGGGGCGAGCGCCTTGGGGCGGCCCGGCGGCGCTCATTGCCCCCCCCGAGCGGCGCTGCGCGCCGCCCCCCCCAGGGGGCGAGCGCCTTGGGGCGGCCCGGCGGCGCTCATCGCTCCCCCCGCTCGCGCAGCAGCGCATCGAACAGCGCCTTCTGCAGCGCCACGCTGCGCTCCCACGCGAACGCCGCGAGGGCGCCTGCCACCGGCGCCTCCAGCGCGTGCCGGCGCGCCGGCTCTTCGAGCAGCGCCGCGACCGGCTCGGCCATCGCTGCGACGTCGGCGACCGTCACCAGCGCCGCGGGGGCTTCCGCGGCGAACCCGCGCGCACCCGCCCGCGTGCTGACGCACACGCGGCCGGCGGCGAGCGACTCGACGAGCTTCACGGCCGAGCCGCGGATCTCGAGCTGCGGGTTGATCGTGAGCGCACTTTCCGCGAGCAGCGCGGGCACGTCGTCGCGGTGGCCGGACACGCCGACGCCGTCCTGCGCGAACAGCGGGTCGCCGCGCGTGAACGCCGGGTGCTCGTCGCCGCCCAGCACCAGCAGCGTCGCCTGCGGCACGCGGGCGCGCACGGCCGGCCACGCGTCGCGCAGGAAGGCGGCGATGCCGTCGCGATTCGCCCCGTAGCGGAACGGCCCGACGAACAGCACCCGCGTCCCGGCCGACGGCGCGTACGCGGAGGCCGCCGGGCGGCTGCCGTTGGGCACGCATGCGACGCGCGGATGCGCGAGCAGCGCCCGGTCTTCCTCCGAGCAGACGACGAGCGCGTCGAACGCCGCCAGGTCGCGCGCGAACGCCTCCGCGTCCGCCGGCACGGCGAAATCGGCGGGGCCGTAGGCGTCGTGCAGGTCGAGGATCCAGCGCGTCCCCGGCGCGCGCCGCCGCACAAGCGCCGCCAGCTCGGCGTACTCGACCTCGACCAGGTCCGGCGCGAACCCGGCGACCGCCGCGTCGACGGCGGCCACCAGATCGGGGTGGCAGTGCGTGCGCATGCGCTGCGCGAGGTCCGGCGCTTCCGCGGACGGTGTGCGCTCCCCGGTCCGCTGCACGAGATGGACGGCGGCGAGGCCGTCGAATCCGGCAAAGCTGCGCGCGTCGTACAAGGACGCCTCGTCGGTGACGAGCGCGACGTCGAAGTCCGCCGCGAGCCCGCGCAGGAATTCGGCCACGCGCCGCGCGCCGCCGTGACGCGGCGGCAGCACGGCGAACGGCGACACGACGAGCAAGCCGGGCGCGCCCGGCCCGGGTCCGACGCGCGCAGCCGGTAGCTGTACGACGAAGCGGCGAGCGCGACGGCGGCGGCGTCCGGCGCGGACAGCCGCGGCGGCGCCGGCGGGAGCGCGCGCCGGCGCGCGACGCTGGCGGAACACGCCGGCCGCCACCCGCGGCTGCGCGAGCTCGCGCTGGCTCGCGTAGGGCAGGTCGCACGCGCGCCATGAGCCGCGCGGCGCCGCCGCCCGCGCCGTGGCGCGCGTCGAACAGCCAGCGGCTGCGCTCGACGATGCGCGCGAGTTCCGCGGGCGCATAGAAGCGCGCGGTCGTCGCGCGGTGCGCGTGCGTCGCGCGCGACGCGGGGCAGAAGAGCACGCGCCAGCCGTCGCGCCACGCGCGCAGCCCCCACTCGGCGTCCTGCCAGTAGAACGGGTCAGCAGCGGCTGGCCTGCACGTACGCGGCGAGCGGCGCCGTGCGGAACAGCGCCGCACCGCCGCTCGCCGCGAGGTGTGGCACGGGCGCGTCCGTCACGGGCACCGGCGCGTGGTACAGGTGGACGCCGGCGCGGTCGGCGTACCAGTCGACGAAGCCGGTCTCCTCGCGCCGGCCGTCGGCACTGACCTGCAGGATCTGCGACGCCAGCGCGAACACGTCCGGCGCACGCCAGGGCACGAGCAGGGCGAGCGCATCGGGTTCGAGCGTCATGTCGTTGTTGAGCAGGTACGTGCCGTCGTGGCGCGCGAGCGCCAGGCCGCGCTCGACCGCGGCGGCGAACGGCAGCGGCGCGTCGGCGTGCACCCACTCGACGTCCGGGGCGCGCGCGGCGACGCCGGCATACGTCGAAGCGCGGCGCGCCGTTGGCGACGACGACGACCTGCCGCGGCTCGTCGACGCGGTGAAGAGCGCCGCGGCGCGCGCAGCTGTACCGCCAGCATCATCTCTGGCGCGTCGTGCTCGGGGACGATCGCGGTGATGCCCGGCCGCCACGGCCGCGCCGTGGGCCGCGGTGTGGCGCGGGCGCGCGTGCCGACAGGCGATCGGCGCGCGAGGCAACGTGACGCGCGAGGCCAGGCGCAGTTGCTCCAGCTCGTGCCCACATGGCGCGCTCCCGGGCGCCGCGCCGCCTGCGGCGTGCGTGTAGTCATCAGACCAGCAGCGGATCGCCGCCGCGCCACGCGGCGTCCATCGGCTGCGCGGCAGCGAGGAGCGCCTGGTCGGCGAACATCGCCGCCCACACGTTGCACGCAGCCGACGGCGCGTCGACGGCGAAGGCGACCGATCCCGGTCGGCCACACCTGCCGATGCGAGAGGTCGCGCGCGCGGCCGAGCACCGCGGGCGCCGGCGCGTGTCCGGGCGCGTGCGCCGCGAGCAGCGTGCCGATGCGCAGCGCCTGCGCCAGCACGTCGACGCGCGCCGGACCGTGCCCGGCGTCCAGTGCGTCCAGCGTCTCGACGCGGCCGTCCGGCCCGTCCGCCGCGAAGCGCGCGCCAACTGCGCGCCGACCGCCGGCAGCGTATCGCGGAACCGCGGATGCTCCGGCAACGCCATCAGGCCCTCGCACGCGTACAGCCGCGGGTGCGCTTCGGGATGCGGCTGCGCGAGCGTCCAGTCGATCGCCGCCGCGAACGTCGCGCGCCGCCGCCGCCGTGACCGGCGCCGTGAGGCCCGGCAGCGCGCCGCCCGACCACGCCAGCCGCGGCCTTCGCGAGGAAACGCGCCGCGCGCGTCGACCATCGGTCCGGCAGCGTCGTGCGCGCATCGTGCGCGCGGCACGCGGCGAACAGACCGTCGGCGTCGATCAGCGACGCGAGGAGCCGCGACACGCCGGCGATCAGCGCAGGGTCGGGCACCATCGAGGCCGGCGCCGGCCGCCGACCGAGCCCGCGGGCGACCATCGCGACGTCGAAGAAGAACACGGCGCCGTTGCAGCCAGTCGTCGCCGGAGGCGGCCAGGTGGACGCGCGTCGGCGGCGGGCCGTCGTGCGCGAGCCACGCCGCGAGCCAGCGCTGGACCGCATCGGCACGCGGCGCCAGCGCGGCGCTGCCGCCGAACGTGCGCGCGCGCCACGCGAGCCACTGCAGGTAATAGCCGGCGATCTCGGGATAGACGTAGGCCGGCGCGCCGGCCTCGGCGATCGTGCCGGCGATTGCACCGGCGTGCGGGCCGTCGCGCAGTTGCGCCGGTCCGTCGAGCAGCCACGCGGCGATGGTGTCGCCGGGCGCGCGGGTGCCGTGTTCCGCGATGGCCGCGGGCAGGCCGACGCGCGGGTTCATCGGGGCGGCGTCGCGTCGCGCGCCGGCGCGCAGCGGACTTCGCGGCTCCGGGGTGGCCTGCACGGCTCATGCGGCCGCGGACTCGGCCAGCGCGGACTCGAGGATGTCGACGATGCGCGCCGCCGCGGATCCGTCGCCGTACGGCGCGTGGCGGTCGAACGGCAGCGGCGCCACGGGCGGGCGCGCGAGCAGCGCGAGCGCCGCGGCGACGATGGCCTCGCGGTCGACGGCGACGAGCCGCACGAAGCCGGTGGCGATGCCCTCGGGCCGCTCGGTGCTCGCGCGCGGGACGAGCAGCGGCACGCCGAGGTGGGGCGCTTCCTCCTGGATGCCACCCGAATCGCTGATGACGAGCGCGGCGAGGGCCACGGCGGCGATGAAGTCGCGGTAGGCCATCGGCGCGACGAGCGTGAACTGCGGGTGCGGCGCGAGCCGCGTGCGCAGCCGCGGCGCGATGCGCGGGTTCGGGTGGACGGGCACGAGCAGCGCGAGGTCCGGCCGGTGCGCGGCCAGCGCGATCAGCGCGTCGCAGATGACGTCGGCCTTGCCGTCCCAGTTCTCGCGCCGGTGCAGCGTGACCAGCACCTGCGTGCGCGCGTGCGGCGCGGGGCTGCGCGGCACCTCGCCGTGCGCGAGCAGCGTGCGCAGGCTGTCGATGCCCGTGTTGCCGACGGCGTGGACACGCCCGGCCGGCGCGCCTTCCGCGAGCAGGTTGTCGTGCGCCGACGCGCAGGGCGCGAAGTGGCGGTCCGCGTGCCGCGCGATGCGGCGGCGGAACCACTCCTCCGGGAACGGATCGGACACCGAAGGCGCGCGCAACCCCGCCTCGACGTGGACGACCGGGACCTCCGCGGCGACCCCGGCACGGGCGCCGGCGTAGGCGGTCAGCGTGTCGCCCTGCACGACGACGAGCGACGGCCGGTGGTGGCGGATCGCGCCGGTGAGCGAGTGCACGAGATGGCGGCTCGCCGCGGTCAGGTCCGGATGCGCGCCCAGCGCGGGCAGCTCTCCGTCGCACGCGATGCCGAACTCCGCGAACGTCCGCCGCACCGCCTCGACGTGCTGGCCGCTGTTGACGACGATGCCCGCGAACGTGTGCCGCCGCGCGAGCTCGCGGACGACGGGTGCCAGCTTGATGCACTCGGGACGCGTGCCCGCGACGATCAGCAGCGACGGGCGCGCTCCGCGCACCGGGCCGTGGCCGATGCGCGCGTGCGCGTTCGGGCGCGCCGGCTTCGCGGATGGGACTTCGAACACGTGGTCCCCCAGGAAAGGAAGCGATTGCCGGCTTGGCCGGTCTCGGAATGAACGGGCGGAGCCGCCGCGCCTTCGAGGCGCGAAATGGCCCTGAACGGCGTGCTGACGGGCGCGGCACCATTAAACCATGGAAATGTAACAATATGTTACGAAGCGGACAAGTGCGCTCACGGCGCGCGGCGCGGCAGGGGTGGCCCGGCTGGATCTGAACCAGCGACCATGGACAGGAGTCTCTGCTCAACCGCTCGAGCTACAGGCCCGCCGCAAGGGTCCTGCGGGCGACGGGCGTCGTCCGGCGTCGTCGTGCGAGGGCGATTATGCAGCTGGCGCTGCGCGAGCTGCGCCGGGCGGGGCGAAGGTGCCTGGTAGAATGGCGGGGCGCTGATCGTCGGCGTCCGCCGGTGATGACCAATACCTCTGCTGGCGGTTTCCCGCCCGCAGTCCGTCGCGCTGGTCGGGGCATCGGATCGCGTGGGCTCGCTCGGCCGGACCGTGTTCGAGAACCTGCTGTCCGGGCAGTTCAAGGGCGACATCTACGCGGTGAACCTGCACCACCGCAGCGTAGCCTGGCCGCCGCGCCTACGCGTCGCTCGCGGCGATCGGCAAGCCCATCGACCTGGCGATCGTCGCGATGCCGCCGGCGCTGATCTCCGAGATCCTCGGCGACGACCGCGCACGCCTGAAGTGCGCGGTCCTGATGTCGTTCCCCGAGATGGCGGACGCCGCCGCGGCCCGCGCCTGGCGGCGCAGCAGATGATGGTCGCTTGCTGGCGCGGCATCCCGTTTGTTGCCCGGGCGTGTCGTATCGTCTGCACCGAAATCGGCCTCAACGGCGTATCTTCTGCGCTGATGGCGCTGCCCGGCTGGCTCGCGCTGGTCGCGCAGTCCGGCGCCGTCTGCGCGTCGATGCTGGACTTCGCGGCGCTGGCGCAAATCGGTCTCTCGACGGTGACTCGTCGGCGGCATCGACGTCGGCTTCGGCGAGCTGCTCGAGGCGCTCGTCTACGACACGGCGACCGACGGCATCCTGCTCTACGTGGAGAGCGTCGGCGACGCGCGGACGTTCTGCCTCGCGCTGCGCGCGTGGCCGCGCGATAAGCTCCGTCGTCGTCCTGAAGGCCGGTCGGCAGCCTTCCTCGCTGCACCGCGAGCAAGACGACCGGCGAGCCGTTCATCGACCACGACGCGGTGTTCGATGCCGCGCTGAAGCGCGCCGGCACCATGCGCGCACTGACGTACACGAAGCTCTTCGCCGCTGCCCGCATCCTCGCGATGGGCCGGATCCCGCGCGGCAACCGGCTCGCGATCGTCTCGAACGGGCGCGGTCCCGGCGTGCTGGCCGCCGACAGCGCCGCCGACGCCGGGGTCGCGCTCGCGCAGTTCGCGAAGGAGACCGTCGCGGGCCTCGACGCGCTGCTGCCGGCCGAGATCGCGCGCGCGAACCCGGTCGACGTGCGCGGCGACGCGCAGCTGGCGGCAATCGCCGCCAAGGTCGCGACGGCGCTGGC
>JBGAMF010000146.1:0-7704 GCA_044223185.1 Casimicrobiaceae bacterium
CGCCGTGGTCGATGAGGTCGTCGCCGCGCCCGACGATCCGCAGCATGCCGTCGGCCTCCAGCGCGCCGACGTCCCCGGGGTACACCCAGCCGCCGCGGAACACGCGCGCGCTCGCCTCCGGATCGTCGACGTAGACGCCGGCCGCGTACTCGCTGCGAATGCGCACGTGTCCTTCGACGCCGGGCGCGACCGGCCGGTCGCCGTCGTCGACGATCTCGATCGTCACGCCGAGGTAAGGATAGCCGGCGGCGCCGCGCCGCGCGCCGGCGCGCGCGAGCGGCGCGGACGCCACGGGCCCGGTCTCGCTCGACCCGTAGGCGACGACGACGTTGCGGCAAAGCCGCTGCTGCGCGAGTTCGGCCACGCCCGGCGGCAGCAGGCCGCCGCCGATCTCGAGGATCTCGAGGCCGGGAATGGGCGTGCTGCGCGCCAGCGCCTCGGCGATCCGCTGCACGCCGATGGGCGACGCCACCAGCGAGGTCACGCCAGACTCCGCGATGCGCTCGGCGATCGCCCCGACGTCCTGCCCCAGCTGGACGACGGTGCCGCCGCCCCAGAGCGCGCGCAGCACCGTCGCGAAGCCGTAGCAGGAGCCCGGCGCGACGAGGCACGCCTGCCGCGTCGCGGCGAGGCCGCGGGTGCCCGCCAGCGGCGCCAGCGTCAGCACGCGCAGCACCACCCGGCGCAGCATGAGGTCGTGGCTCACCGGCGTGTAGTGCGGCCGGCCCGTCGTCCCGGACGTCGGGCAGTACATGAGGACGGCGTCCGGGTCGGGATGCAGCGGCAGCGGCGCCGCCGCCGCCGCGGGGCCCGCCTCGGGCAGGAACTCCGCCAGCGGCAGCGCGCGCGCATACTCCGCCGCGCGCGGATCCTCGCCGTCGACGAGCGCCACCGGCGCGAGCCGTCCGGCGGGCATCTCCGGCGCGAAGGCCACCCCGAGCCGGGCCAGCGCCAGCGCGGCCAGGCAGAACCGCAGCGGGATGTGCGCGAACAGCGCGACGGTGGTGCCGGGACGCAGGTCGGCCGCGCGCAGCCGGTGCGCGAGCGCATCGACGGCGCGGTCGAGCGCGTGGTAGGTCAGGGGCACGCCGTCGGCGCGCACCCACGCGACCGCGTCCGGCGCGACCAGCGCGTGGCGGCGCAACGGCTCCGTGGCGTTCACGGCGCGAACCCGGTGCAATTCATGGGGCACCTCCGGCATCCGTGCGCAGCGCGTGCGCGATCCACTGCGCCGTCAGCTTCTCCTGGACGGCGTTCTGCGCCAGTCGCGCGGCCAGCGCGGGGAAGTCGACGTGGTCGAGCGGCTGGTCCTGGTTGAAGCAGGAGAACACGTAGCTCACCTTGCCGGTCGCGGGGTCGCGCTGCGGCTGCAGGCACTGTGCGCAGATCTCCTTCATCATGCACTGCATCGGCGAGTTGATCGAGCCGATCGCGCGGTGCGACGGCTTGAGGAACGGCGCCAGCACGCCGTGGCGCGCCTGCGCCACCGCCGCCATCATCCGGTCGGAGCCGATGGCGACTGGCGTACGCGTGCATCGCGGCGACGATGTTGCCGACGAACGCGCGGTCCTGCGGCCGCTCGGCGGCGAAGCCCGGCGCCTCGTCGCAGCACCAGACGACGGCGTCGGCCGCGGCCTCGAGGTCGGCGACCTTGTAGCGGTCGCCACGCTTCTTGTAGCCGGCGAAGTAGAGGACGCGCGAGCCCGCGCGCCGGAACGCGAGGCCGATCGAGAACAGCACGGCGTTGCCCAGGCCGCCGCCGGCGAGCACGACGGTCTCGCCGGGCTCGATCTCGGTCGGCGCGCCGGTCGGGCCCATCAGCACGACGGGCTCGCCGGGTGCCAGCTGCGCGCACAGGTCCGACGAGCCGCCCATCTCCAGCACGATGGTCGAAACGAGGCCACGCTCGCGGTCGACCCACGCGCCAGTGAGGGCCAGGCCCTCCATCGCGAGCCGCGTGCCCGCGCGCACCGGCGCCAGCGTCTCGTAGTTCTGCAGCCGGTAGAACTGGCCCGGCTCGAACTGCGCGGCGGCCGCCGGTGCCCGCACGACGACCTCGACGATCGCCGGCGTGAGGCGCTCGACGCGCTCCACGGTGGCCCGCAGCAGCCGGTCGAGCGTCATGAAGAACGCGGTGTCGGTGGCGGCGGACGCCGGCGCCACCTTCGCGAGCATCCGCGACACGATCGGGTAGCCCTGCTTCGCGCTCGCCATCGCCTTGACCACGTTGCCGAAGTACGACGGGTGCAGGTCGCCGAAGAAGCTGGTCGCCCGCCCGTCGGGCAGGATGTCGGTCAGCACGGCGGGGCGCTCGGGCTTCGCGAGCCCGCGCAGCACCTTGACCGGCTGCCCGTCCTCGTCCAGCACGCGGAAGTACTTGCCGTCGAGGTGGAAGTGCGCGGCGTCCTCGCGCACGAGCACCGTGTTGGGCTGCGTGCCCGCGGCGATCAGGATCGTGCGCGCCGGCAGCGTCGCGCGGCCCGCCTCGTGCCAGACGCCGTCGCCGTCGTCGTGTTGCACCGACACGGTGAGCCCGGTGGCCGCGCCAGCAGCGTCGACCTCGATCGCGAGCGGCGTCAGCCCCTCGGCGAAGCGGATGCCCTCCTCCAGCGCCTTCTCCACTTCCTCGTGGTTCAGCGTGTACGACGGGCTGTCGATCAGCCGGCGCCGGTAGGCGATCGTGGCGCCGCCCCACGCCTGCAGCAGCGCGACGATGCGCGGCGCGCGTCCCTCGCGCCGCGCGTCCGCGCGCTCGCCGCGCAGCGCGCGCGCGTGCGCGATGAACTCCGCGGCGACGGCGCGTTCGTCCGGAAGCCACGCGGCCTCGACCGACTCGCGGCCGCGTTCGGCGCACAGCGTCTCGTAGCGGGCGAGGAACTTCTCGACCTGCACCGGATAGTAGGCGAGCGACTCGGTCGCCGTGTCGATGGCGGTCAGGCCGCCGCCGACGACGACCACCGGCAACCGCAGCTGCATGTTCGCGATCGAGTCGCGCCTGGCGGCGCCGGTCAGCTGCAGCGCCATCAGGAAGTCCGACGCCGTGCGCACGCCGCTGGCGAGGCCGTTGGGCAGCTCGAGCACCGTCGGCCGGCCAGCACCGGTCGCGAGCGCGATGTGGTCGAAGCCGAGCGCGAACGCGCCGGCGTCGTCGAGCGTGCCGCCGAAGCGCACGCCGCCGTAGAGCGCAAAGCGGCCGCGCCGCTCGAGGAGCAGCCGGATCACCTTGAGGAAGTTCTTGTCCCAGCGCACGGTGATCCCGTACTCGGCCACGCCGCCGAAGCCCGCCATCACGCGCTCGTCCAGCGGCTCGTACAGCTCGGCCACGTCGCGGACCGGCGCGAACGGCACGCGCTCGCCGGCGATGGTGATGCCCGAAAGCGCCGGCGGCAGAGGCTCGATCTTGAGCCCGTCGATGCCGACGACCGTGTGGCCGTCGTTGACGAGGTGGTGCGCGAGCGTGAAGCCGGCGGGCCCCATGCCGACGACGAGGACGCGGCGGCCGGTGCGCGGTCCCGGCAGCGGGCGGCGCAGGTTGAGCGGGTTCCAGCGCGTCAGCAGCGAGTAGACCTCGAAGCCCCACGGCAGCGCCAGCACGTCCTTGAGCAGCCGCGTCTCCGACTGCGGGATGTCCACCGGGTCCTGCTTCTGGTAGATGCACGCCTTCATGCAGTCGTTGCAGATCCGGTGCCCGGTCGCCGCGACCATCGGGTTGTCGACGCAGACCATCGCCAGCGCGCCGACGGCCACGCCGTCCGCGCGCAGCTTGTGGAACTCGGAGATGCGCTCGTCGAGCGGGCAGCCGGCCAGCGGGACGTGGAACGGCGACTTCTTGAACGGCGCCTCGCCAGGATTGGGCTTCTTCTCCGGCAGGCCGCGCGCGCACGAGTCCTTGCCCTGCTCGTGGCACCAGATGCAGTAGTGCGCCTGGTCGAGGCCGCCGACGAGGTCGGTGCCGGGGTCGGTGAGCGCGAAGCCGTCGCGCTCGCGCAGCGGGTGCGCGGCCGGCAGCCGCCACGCGGCGACGCCGTCGCGCGTCTCCGCCTCGAGCGGGACCAGCTTCACGAAGTCGAGCTTGCGCGGCGCGCGGAACAGCACGCCGCCACGGTGCGCGGCGCGGCCGGCCGGCGTGTGCGCGGCCCACGCCGCGTAGCGCAGCGCGACGTCGAGCGCCGCCGCGTGCGCGGCCTCGTCGGCGAGCCAGGCGGACACCTTCGTCGCGAAACCGAGCTCGGTGAACGGACCGCCCAGGGCCGCCTCGAGTTCGCCGCGCAGCGCGGAGCCGTCGAACGTCGCCGCGACGTCCGCCTTGTGCGCGTTCATCGCCTTGCGCTGCACGAACTGCCGCTTGACGGCGTAGAGCGGCGCGAGCTCGTGGTGGCGCGCCGCCAGCGCCTGCACCTCGGGCTCGATGCCGAACAGCGCGGCGAGGAAGTCCTCGACGTGCGGCGCGAGCGCCAGCAGCAGCGCCGACTCGTCCTTCGCGGCGAGCGACGCCGGCGCGTCACGCGCCGCTGCCAGCCGGCCGGCGAGCGCCGCGTCGGCATCGCGCAGCTGCCGGCCGAACAGCGCGTCGATGCGCCGCGCGCCGTCGTCGGAGTAGAGGTCGGCGAACGCGAGGCCGTGGGCGAGGGTCAGGGGCGCGGCATGGGATCCGCAGCGCGCGCAGGCGCTGTCGGGGCAAAGCCGCTCATTTTACCCGCGCCGCGGCTGCCGCCCGCGCCGCGCCGGTGGCGCCGCGATCGCGCCGCTATCCCGGCGCGCGCCGCGTGCGGCTCGCCTCGACGGCCATGCGCGCCAGCGCGCCGCGATCCACCTTGCCGTTCGCGGCGCGCGGCAGTTCCGGGAGCTGCATCACGAAGGCCGGCGCCCGCGCGCCCAGCGCGGCGCGGCAGCGTGCGTGGAACGCGGGCACGTCGAGCGGCGCGGCGCTCACGATGGCCGCGCAGACGCTGGTCAGGCTCGTGCCGTCGGAGGCGCCGAACACCGCCACTTCGCTGACGTCGCCCAGCGCGCAGAGCGCCACCTCGAGCGCGTGCGGGTCGACCTTTGCGCCGCCGCGGTTGATGACGTCGTCGGCGCGACCGACGACGCGCAGCGTGCCGTCGCGCTCCAGGACGCCGCGGTCGCCCGGGTACACCCAGCCGTCGCGGAACACGCGCGCGGTGGCCGCGGTGTCGGCGAAGTAGGCGTCGGCGCAGCGGTCGCTGCGCACGCGAAGCAGGCCCTCGGTGCCGGCCGGAACGCCACGGCCGTCCTCGTCGACGATCTCGACGGTCACGCCGGGGTACGGGCGGCCCACGGCGCCGGGCAGGTCCGGCAGCGCCGCCGCGGGCGCACCGGCGACCCGCCCGCACTCGGTCAGCCCGTAGGTGACGACGATGCGGGCGCACATCCGCCGTTCCACCAGCGCGCGCACGCGCAGCGGCAGCGCGCTGCCGCCGGCCTCGATCGTGTCGAGGGCGTTGGGAACCCCCTCCTCCGGCATCCGCGCCGCGATCTTCTGCAGCACGAGCGGCGACGCGACGATCCGGTTGACGCCCGACGTGCGAAACCAGGCGGCCATCGTGTCCGCGTTGAGGTCGGGCTCGAGCACGGTGCCGCCGGACGCCAGCACGAGCATCGCGCTCGAGAACGCGTACGACGAACCCATGCCGATGTAGCAGGCCTGGCGCAGCGCGCCGGGGCCGCGGCCCCCCACCGCGTCGGCGACCTCGCGCGCGCGGCCGGCGATGCGGCGCAGCGCGAGGTCGTGGCTGACCGGGACGAACTTCGGCGCGCCCGTGCTGCCGGACGTCGGGCAGAGCATGAAGGTCGCCGCGCCGCCCGCGTGACCGGCGAGCGGCGACGCGGCGGCGACGTCGGCGGCGGTGGGCCAGGCGTCGGCAAGCCGCACCACACGCGCGCAGCCGTTGCCCGGAAGCCCCTCGTCGACCAGCACGACGTCGGCGAAGTGCCCCGGAAGCGCAATCGGCGCGGAGACGGCGCCGACGCGGCCCAGCGCCAGCGCGACGGCGAGGTGCCGGTACGGGTCGCGCGTGGCAATCGTCGCGATCGTGCCTGGCGCCACACCCAGCTCGCCCACGCGGCGTGCGAGCGCCGCCACGGTGCGTTCGAACGCCTCGTAGCTCACCGTCGCGCCTTGCGCACTCGCGTACGCGATTGCGGAAGGCGTGGCCAGGGACTGGCGGCGAAGCGTGTCGGCAACGTTCATCGTTCGGGGCTCACGGGCGCGCCGCGGGCCGTGGCGACGCCGGCGTGGCGCGCGTGCCGGCGGCTCGCTGATGATAGCGCGGCCGGATGCCGGCGCCCGGTGGCACGCACGGCACCACGGTCCGCCGGACCGCATGGCCCATAATGGCGGTGTCAACTCGCGCGCGGCGGCGACCGTTGTAGCCGTCGTCGCCGCCCCACTCCGCCGGAGATTCCATGCTCGCCCGTCGCTTCGCCCTCCTGCCCGCCCTGGCGCTGGCCGTCGCGCTGCCGGCCGCCGCGCAGACCATCAAGCTGGGCGAGCTCAACAGCTACAAGGTGTTTCCCGCCTTCCTCGAGCCGTACAAGCGCGGCATGGAGCTCGCGCTCGAGGAGGTCAACGCCGCCGGTGGCGTGCTCGGGCGCAAGCTCGAGATCGTGATCCGCGACGACAACGGCACGCCCGGCGACGCCGTGCGCGTCGCCGAGGAGCTGGTGTCGCGCGAGAAGGTCGTGATGCTGCTGGGGACGTTCCCGTCGAACGTCGGCCTCGCCGTGGCCGACTTCGCCAAGCAGCGCAAGGTGCCGTTCCTCGCCGCCGAGCCGCTGACCGACAAGATCGTCTGGGAGAACGGCAACCGGTACACGTACCGGTTGCGCGCGTCGACGTACATGCAGACGGCGATGCTGGTGCCCGAGGCCGCGAAGCTCGGCAGGAAGCGCTGGGCGATCGTGTACCCGAACTACGAGTACGGGCAGGCCGCCACCGCGGCGTTCAAGAAGCAGATGAACGCGCTGCAGCCCGGCGGGCTCGAGTTCGTCGAGCAGGCGGTGCCGCTCGGCAAGATCGACGCCGGCCCGGTCGTGCAGGCGCTGCTCGACGCGCAGCCGGACGCGATCTTCTCGTCGCTGTTCGGGGCCGACCTCGCGCGCTTCGTGCGCGAGGGCCAGCTGCGCGGCCTCTTCAAGGACCGCCCGGTGTTCAACCTGCTGGGCGGCGAGCCCGAGTACCTCGACCCGCTGAAGGACGAGGCGCCGGCCGGCTGGTACGTGACCGGCTACCCGTGGTACGCGCTCGACACGCCGGAGCACAAGCGCTTCCGCAGCGCGTACCAGGCGCGCTTCAACGACTATCCGCGGCTGGGCTCGGTCGTCGGCTACAGCACGGTGATCGCCGCCGCCGCGGCGCTGAAGAAGGCGGGCTCCACCGACCCGGAGAAGATCGTCGCCGCGCTGTCGGGCCTCACGTTCGGCTCGCCGTTCGGCAGCGTCACGTTCCGTCCGCTCGACCACCAGTCGACGATGGGCGCGTACGTCGGCCGCACCGCGGTAAAGGACGGCAAGGGCGTGATGGTCGACTGGCGCTACGCCGACGGCAAGGACTACCTGCCGCCCGACGACGTCGTCCGCAAGCTGCGCCCGCAGTGATGCCGCACCCGCGCGCCGTCCGCACGACGGCGCCGGATGCGCGGCCGGCGGGCCTCCGCACGATCCGGCTTGCGCTCGCGGCCGCCG
>JBGAMF010000147.1:0-7723 GCA_044223185.1 Casimicrobiaceae bacterium
GGGCCGCCCCGAGGGCGAGCACCGGCACGCGGAGCGTGCCGGAAGTCCGATCGACCCGAAGGGCCGCCCCGAGGGCGAGCACCGGCACGCGGAGCGTGCCGGAAGTCCGATCGTCCCGAAGGGCCGCCCCGAGGGCGAGCGCCGGAGCGCGCAGCGTGAAGCCGGTGAAGTCAGCGCGCGGCGCATCGCCCAATATAGCGCGGACCCGGCGTCGTGCGGGCGCGCCGGGCGCCGGCACCCCGGGCGCACCACGTAGAATGGCGGGTGGACGAACGTTGCAGACAAGGGACCGCATGGATGTGCCAGGCTGGGTGCTGACCGCGACGATCTGGGCGTACTGGATCGGCGTGGGGGCGATGATCGTGCGCGTGCGACGGCACACGCGCCGCGTGGTCGGCGTGGTGCCGGAGCAGCGCCTGGAGCGCACGATGTGGCTGGTCTGGGTGCCGCTGGTGGCCGCGTGGGCCACGCTTCCATGGCTGGCGCTGCACCGCGCCGGGCCCCCGTGGGGGCTGCCCGGGTTCGCGCAGGACGGCGCTTACGCGGCCGTGCGCTGGGCCGCCGCCGCGGTGGCCGTCGCGTGCCTCGGCGCGACGATCCGCTGCTGGGCGCGCATGGGCAAGGACTGGCGGATGGCCGTGACCAGCGAGGAGAACCAGGCGCTGATCACCGACGGCATGTTCAGCCGGGTGCGCCACCCGATCTACGCGCTGTCCATCCTGCTGATGCTCGCCACGGTGGCGATCGTGCCGACGGTCCCGATGCTCGCGGTCGGCGCCGTCCACGTCGGCCTCATGGTCGTCAAGGCCGCCAACGAGGAGCGCCACATGCTCGCGTGCCACGGCGACGACTATGCGCGCTACCTCGCGCGGACCGGGCGGTTCCTGCCCCGCTTCCGGTAAGCGCGCCCGCTCGGCCGGCCGGCCGGGCTGCGATAATTGCGCATTCGAACCACGGGCGCCGTGCCGCCCAGCCGCCGCCGTCTCCCATGTTCCCGCGCCGCCTCCGTGGAGTATTCGTCGCCGGCGCGGCGCTCGTCGCGGCCGCGGCGCCGCTGCCGGCCGTCGCGTCCGCCGCCGCTGCAGCCGCCGCGGCAGCCGCCGATTGCACGCAGCCGGCCGGGCCGCCGGCGGACGTTCTTGCGGCGCTGCCCGCGCCGCGCGTGATCGGGCTTTCGGGCAGCGTGCCGATCGTCACGATGCAGCCGTTCGCCGAGTTCCTGATCGCGATGGGCTACCCCGAGGCGTCGCTGCGCGATCCCCGCGACGGCAGCCTCGCGCTGTCCAGCTACACCGACAGCGCCGAGCTCGCGGGCGCGGTCGCCTGGTACTACGAGCGCGACGCGATGCGGCCGATGCTGGTCGGGCACAGCCAGGGCGGCATGCTCGTCGTGCGCACACTGCACGAGCTGGCGGGCGCGTTTCGCGACGCGATCCCCGTGTTCGACCCGGTGCAGGGCCGTCCGCTGCCCCGCACGTCGATCCGCGATCCCTACACGCAGGCCGAGCGGCCGGTGGTGGGCGTGCGGGTGTCTTTCGCCGCGGCGCTCGCCACGGGCGCGCTGCCGCGCCTGCTCCTCGGCCAGTGGACGATGCTGCCTCGCCTGCGCAAGATCCCGGACACGGCGCTCGCGTTCACCGGATTCACCGTGCCGTGGGACCCGATCGCCGGCAACTTCGCCACCGCCGAGCCGTACGTCGCCACGGGCACGGCGACCGTGCGCAACGTCCTCCTGCCCGCGACGTACACGCACATCGGCCTGCCCGCGACCGAACACCTCGCGGCGCAGCCGGCCACGCGCGCGTGGATCGAAGCGTACGTTCCCGACGCGCCGCCGCCGCTTCCGGAGACCGCGGACGCGGACGTGCGCAACCTCGTGCACGCCGCCGACCTCTGGCACAGCATCCGCGTCCACTGGTGCCGCGAGGGCCAGCGGCGGCTCGCGCTGCGCGGGCCGGCCTAGCGTGGAGTCGCGACGCATGCGAGGCCGGCTCAACCTGTTCCAGGCGGCGATGCTGCGCTGGCGCGAACTGGCACCGTACAACGCCGTGCACGTGGCCGAACTCGCCGGGCCGCTCGCCGGCCCGCGGCTCGCGGCCGCGGTGGCCGCGCACCTGGCCGCGCTCGGGGTGACGGGGTTCGCACTCGACCTGCGGCACCGCCGGTACGAATACGCCGGCGGCCTGCAGCCGGTCGAGGTGCCGGTGCTGGCCGGCGGCGCCGACGCGTTCGCGGTGATCGAGCGCGAGATGGAGCGCCACCTCAACCTGCCGTTCCCGCCGGACGGCGCGTACGTGCCGTTCCGGTTCTTCGCCGTCGACGCGGGCGCCACGTTCCACCTGGGCGTGGCCTACGACCACTTCATCGCCGGCGGCGATTCGATCGTCGCGCTGCTGAAGGGGATCGCGTCGCGCTACGAGGACACGGGCGCGGCGGCCTGCACCGCGCCGGAGCTCTACCCGCCCGCGTACGCGCGCCTGTTCCTGCGCAACGCGGGCAAGGCCTACCTCGGCCAGTACTCGCTGCCCGGGATGCTGCGGCGCTCGGCGCGGGCGTTTCGCCCGCGCTACCCGCACGGCGACGACTTCACCAACGCGTTCACGTCGTTCGAGCTGCCGGCGCCGCTCAACGCCGCCGTGATCCGCGCGGCCGGCGCGTGGGGCCTGACGCGCAACGACCTGCTGATCGCGCTGCTGCTGAAGGCGCTCGCGCCCGAGGTGCCCGACCGCCTGCAGGCGAAGCGCCGGCGCGAGATCGCCATCGCCTCGGTCATCAACATCCGCGGCGAATTCGGCACGTCGCCGGACACTGCGTTCGGCCAGTTCCTGAGCTCGTTCCTCGTCTCGCACCCGGTGCCGGCGGAGGTGGGCGTCGAGGCGCTCGCCCGCGACGTCCACGAGCAGACGCGGCGGGTGAAGCGCCGCAAGCTCTACCTGCAGACGCTGCACCTGCTCGCGTGGGGCGGGCTCGCGTGGCGCCACATGACGCCCGGCCAGCGCCGCCAGATGTACGCGAAGAACTACCCGGTCTGGGCCGGCGTCTCCATGCTCTCGGTGGCGTCGCTGTGGCGCGACGCGCCGGGGCAGGCGCACGTGCTGCACTACCTGCGCGCGATCTCGACCGGCCCGTTCTCGCCGATGGTGATCGCGCCGGCGTCGGTCGGCGACAGCCTGCACATCGGCGTGTCCTACCGCACGGCCGCGTTCCGCCGCGAGGACATCGATAGAATAGTCGCGGCGTTCGTCGCCACCGCCCGCAGCCTCGCATGAGTCCGTGCCGCCGCCTTGCCCTGGGAGTGCTCGCCACGACGCTGCTCGTCGCGGCATCGGCGTGCACGGTACGCCCGCTGCGCGAGGGGGCGGCGCCGCCGCAGTTGCCGCCGCCGCCGGCGCTCGACCGGGCGGCCGAGGAGCGCATCATGGCGCTCGACCCCGAACGGGTCACGGCGGCCGACGTCCGCGACACGCTCGCCCGCGGGCCGGCCCCGCGGATCCTGCTGCTGCACGGCGGCATCTACCCGGTGCACCTCGCAATGAGCTCGTTCGCCGAGTTCCTCGTGGGGATGGGGTATCCCGAGGCGCAGATCCGCCACCCGCGCGACGGCGGGTGGTCGCACAGCCCCTACGAGGACGAGCAGCAGCAGGCCGGCACGCTCGCGTGGTACTACGAGCGCGAAGGCACGCGGCCGCTGCTGATCGGCCACAGCCAGGGCGGGATGCAGGCGGTCAAGATCCTGCTGGTGCTCGCCGGCGCGTTCGGCGACGAGGTCGCGGTCTGGAACCCGCTGACCGACACGGCCGATGGCCGGACGGCGATCGACGACCCGGTCACCGGCCGCCGGCAGCCGGTCGTCGGCCTGCGGATGCCCTACGCGTCCGCAGTCGGGGCTGGCGGCGCGGCGTTCCTGCTCCCCAACCAGTGGACGATGATCGGGCGGCTGCTCGTGATCCCCGACTCGGTCGAGGAGTTCACCGGCTTCTGGATCGACTTCGACACGTGGGCGTGGACGCTGCCCGGGGTCGAGGCGACCCGCACGTTCACCGCCAGCGGCCGCGCGCGCGTGCGCAACGTCACGCTGCCGGCAGGCAACAATCACGTCGTGATGCCGGCGTCGCGGGGGCTTGCCGCGGACCCGGCCCTGCGCGCGTGGATCGACGCCTACCGGCCGGGCACGCCGGCGGCGGTGCCGCCGCCCGATGCGCCCGACAACACGCTGTGGGCGGCCGACGTCTGGTACTCCGTCAAGAAGCACTGGGTGCAGGAGGCGCAGCGCTACATCGGCGCCCGTCGCGCCGGTACAAGGCCGGCGGTGACGGGCAAGTTAGAATAGCGGCTTTGCCCCCGGGCTCCGGCCGCGGCGGCGAGCCGGGCGGGATCCGGCCTCGCCGCACCGCGCGACCTCCGGGAGCCCCCGACCCCGATCCGCGAAATCCAGACGATGGCAGAGGCACTGGCGGGAAAGACGGCGCTCGTCACCGGCGCTGCGCGCGGCATCGGCCGCGCGATCGCGACGAAGCTGGCCGCCGCCGGCTGCGACGTGGCCGTCAACTACTACAACAGCGCGGAGGCGGCCGAGGCGCTGTGCGCGCAGATCCGGGCCGGCGGCCGCCGCGCGTGCGCGATCCAGGGCAGCGTCGGCATCCCCGACAGCGTCGACGAGATGTTCGCCGAGTTCCGCCGCCACTTCGACCGGCTGGACATCGTCGTGTCGAACGCCGCCTCCGGCGTCCTGAAGCCGACGGTCGAGATGACGCTGAAGCACTGGCGCTGGTGCCTCGAGACCAACGCGCTCGCGCTCAACCTGCTGGTGCAGCGCGCGCTGCCGCTGATGCCCGAGGGCGGGCGCGTCGTCGCGATGTCGAGCCTCGGGGCGCAGCGCGCGATGCCGGGCTACGGCTTCGTGGGCGCGTCGAAGGCGGCGCTCGAAGCGCTCGCCCGCGCGCTGGCGCAGGAGCTGGGGCCGCGCGGCATCCGCGTGAACGTCGTGTCGGCAGGCGTCGTCGACACCGACGCGCTGTCGTACTTCCCCAACCGCGACGCGCTGCTCGCCGACTTCGCCCGGCGCACGCCGGCCGGTCCGGTGCTGACGCCGCAGGACGTGGCGGACGCCGTCTACCTGCTGTGCCTGCCCGAGGCGGCGATGATCAACGGCCACACGCTCGTCGTCGACGGCGGCTTCGCGATCTCGGGCTGAAATGAAACGGCCCCCACGCTCGCTGCGCTCGCTGCCCCCCGGGGGGGCAGGTCAGTCCCGCGGGACGGCCCTTCGGGACTCGGTTGAACGGCCCCCACGCTCGCTGCGCTCGCTGCCCCCCGGGGGGGCAGGTCAGTCCCTCGGGACGGCCCTTCGGGACTGACATGCCGCTGCCCATTCCCTCCGGCCTCGAAGGCAAGACGGTCGTCGTCACCGGCGGCAGCCGCGGCATCGGCCGCGCGATCGTCGACGTCTTCGCCGGCGACGGCGCCGACGTGACGTTCTTCTACCGCGACAACGCGGAGGCGGCGGACGCCGTCGTCGCGGCCGCGCGCGCGGCGGGGCACACGGTCGCCGCCGAGCGCGTCGACGTGCGCGACGCGGCGTCGTGCGTCGCGGCGGTCGAGCGCATCGCCGACCGCACCGGGCGCATCGACGTCCTCGTCAACAACGCCGGCATCATCCGCGACGGGCCGCTCGCCGGGTTCTCGGACGAGGACGTGGCGGAGGTCCTCGACACCAACGTGACCGGCGTGTTCAACGTGACGCGGGCGGTCGTGCCCTTCATGATCGCGCGGCGCAGCGGCCGCATCGTCAACCTGAGCTCGGTGTCGGGCGAGAAGGGTGGCCGCGGGCAGACCAACTACGCGGCGTCGAAGGGCGCGATCAACGCGTTGACGAAGGCGCTGGCCGTCGAGCTGGCGCCGCGCAAGATCGCCGTGAACGCGGTGGCGCCCGGCGTCATCGATACCGAGATGTCGCAGGCGGTGCGCGACCTCGCCGGCGACGAGGTGAAGGCGCGGATCCTGCTGAAGCGCTACGGCACCGCCCTGGAGGTCGCGTACGCGGTGTGGTTCCTGGCGTCCGACTACGCGGGCTACGTCACCGGGCAGGTGCTGACGGTGGACGGCGGGTTCAAGATGGAGTGAGCAACGCGGCGAGACCGCAGGTCGAGCCAGGCCCGAAGGGCGCGTCGCGGAGCGACCGACGCAGGGCCGACGATGCAGGCGTTCGCCGGCCACGCTGGCGGCGGAGGCCCTGGAATGAAGGTTCGGTGCATTTGAAACGCAAGCAAGCGAGGAAGCGATGACGACTACAACACCCATCACGCAGCAAGAGATCGACGCCGTGTTCCCGACGGTCGCGGCGACGATGGCCGACGCGCTCGGCTGCGACGTCGAGGACATCAAGCCCAACGTGTCGCTGATCGAGGGACTCGACGCCGAGTCCATCGACTTCCTCGACATGGTGTTCCGCCTGGAGCGCTCGTTCAAGATCAAGATCCCGCGCGGCAAGATCGTCGAGAACGCGCGCGGCACGCTGACGGAAGCCGAGTTCGAGCAGAAGGGCATCGTCACCGACGTCGGCATGGCGCAGCTGAAGGCCTACCTGTCGGAGGTGCCGGCCGAGCGCTTCAAGTCACCGATGAAGGTCGCCGACATTCCGCGCCTGTTCACCCCCGAGACGTTCTGCAAGCTGGTCGTGCAGGCGCAGCGCGACGCGCCGCCGCCGGCGGCGTGACGCGGGAAAATCGAGCCAGGCTCGAATTCGTCCTTCGATGACCGACCGCTTCGCCGCGTTCTCGTTCGTCGACCGGATCGTCCTGCACGAGCCGGCGGCGCGCGCGCGCGGCACGTTCGCGATCCCCGCGGACGTCGCGGCGTTCCCGCCGTGCCTGATGGCCGAGGCCGTGGGACAGCTCGCCGCGTGGGTAGCGATGGCGCACATCGGCTTTCGCGGGCGGCCGGTCGCCGCCCTCGCGATGGAGACGCGGTTCCTGCGCGCGGCACGGCCGGGCGACCGGCTCGACCTCGCCGTCGACGTCGAGCACTGCGACGACGAGGCGGTCGCGTACCGCGGCCACGCGCGCATCGGGGACGCCGTCGTGATCGAGCTCGACGACTGCCTCGGGCCGATGCTGCCGGTGGCGGACTTCGACGATCCGGCGGCGCTTGCCGCGCGCTTCGCGCTGCTGACGGCGGCCGGGGCGGCGCCGGGCCGCTTCCGCGGCGTCGCGCTGCCGCCGGTCGTGCGCACCGGCGGCGTGCCGGGCGAGTCCGCGACGGGCACGCTCGCGGTGCCTGCGGACGCGCCGTTCTTCCACGACCACTTTCCGCGCCGGCCGGTGTTTCCGGCGACGCTGCTGCTAGACGCCCAGATCCGGCTCGCGATGCAGCTCGCGGCGCCGGGCTCGAAGCCGGTGCGCATGACGCACGTGAAGATGCGCTCGTTCATCGCACCCGGCCAGGTGCTGCGCATCGAAGCCCGCCGCAGCGACCCGCAGCGCCTGAGGCTCTCCGCCGACACCGATGGCAAGACGGTGTCCACCGCCCGGCTCGAAACGAGCAATCCGGAGGCGCAATGACCCCATCCAGGCGCCGTGTCGCGATCACCGGCATCGGCCTCGTGACGCCGGTCGGCAACGACCTCGAATCGACCTGGGCCGCGCTGCTCGCCGGCAAGAGCGGCGGTGCGACGATCACCCAGTTCGACGCCAGCGGCTTTCCGGTTCGCATCGCCGCCGAGGTG
>JBGAMF010000017.1:0-49174 GCA_044223185.1 Casimicrobiaceae bacterium
CGTGCGCCTGGCCGGCTTCGCCGTGCGCCCCGCCTACGCGGCGCAGGGCGGCGGCCAGTACGTGTTCGTCAACGGCCGCTTCGTCCGCGACCGCGTGCTGCAGCACGCGCTGCGCGAGGCGTACCGCGACGTGCTGCACCACGACCGGCAGCCGGCGTACGCGCTGTGGCTCGACGTCGACCCGCGCCGCGTCGACGTCAACGTGCACCCGCAGAAGGTCGAGGTGCGCTTCCGCGACGCCGGCGCGATCCACCAGTTCGTGCGCCACGCGGTCGAGCGTGCGCTCGCCGCGACCGCGGCGGAGCAGCCGGCGGTGTCGGCGGCGGAGCGGCTGGGCGTGGCGGCGGCGCAGATGCCGCCGCGCGTGCCCGCGCGCGACGGCTACGGCGCGGGGCCGGCGGCCGCCGGTGCGGGCGCGGGCGCGGCGTGGGAGCGCACGCAGGCGCCGCTCGCGCTCGGCGCAACCGAGCCGTCGTCGTTCTACGCGAGGCTCTTCGGCGCGCGCGACGCGGGGCCGCCGCCGGTGCTCGCGGACGACGATCCGCATCCGCTGGGCTTCGCGCTGGCGCAGCTGCACGGCGTGTACGTCCTCGCCCAGAACCGCGCCGGGCTCGTGCTGGTCGACATGCACGCCGCGCACGAGCGCATCGTCTACGAGCGGCTGAAGGCCGCGGCCGGGCGCGTGCCCGTGCAGCCGCTGCTGGTGCCGGCGACGTTCGCCGCCGAGCCGCTCGAAGTCGCGACGGCCGGGGAGAACGCGGACGCGCTCGCCGCGCTGGGCTTCGCGCTGTCGGCGCTCGGCCCCGGGACGCTCGCCGTGCGCGGCGTGCCGGCGCCGCTGACCGACGCCGATCCCGCCGCGCTGGCGCGCGCCGTGCTGCACGAGATCCGCGAGTTCGGCGGCACGCAGGCGCTCGCCGCGCGGCGCGACGAGCTGCTGTCGACGATGGCGTGCCACGGCGCAGTGCGCGCGAACCGCGCGCTCACGGTGCCCGAGATGAACGCGCTGCTGCGGCAGATGGAGGCCACCGAGCGCGGCGGGCAGTGCAACCACGGGCGGCCGACGTGGTACCAGCTGTCGCTCGCGGACCTCGACCGCCTCTTCCTGCGCGGCCGCTGAGGCCGCGCCGTGCCGCCGGCCGTCCTGCTGATGGGCCCCACCGCGTCGGGCAAGAGCGCGCTCGCGCTGGCGCTCGCGCAGCGGCTCGGCGGCGAAATCGTCAGCGTCGACTCCGCGCAGGTCTACCGCGGCATGGACATCGGCACGGCCAAGCCGTCGGCCGCCGAGCGTGGCGAGGTCCCGCACCACCTGATCGACATCGTCGATCCCACCGACGCCTATTCGGCGGCGCGCTTCGTCCGCGACGCGCTGGCCGCCGTCGCGGAGATCCGCGCACGCGGCCGTGTGCCGATCGTCGCCGGCGGCACGATGCTGTACTTCAAGGCGCTCACGCAGGGACTGTCGGCGCTGCCGCCGGGGAACGCGGCGGTGCGCGCCGGCATCGACGCGCGCGCCGCCCGCTCCGGCTGGCCAGCGCTGCACGCCGAGCTGGCGCGCGTCGACCCGGCGACGGCCGCGCGGCTCGCGCCCGCGGACGCGCAGCGCATCCAGCGCGCGCTCGAGGTGCACGCGGTCACCGGCCGTCCGCTGTCGGCGCTGCAGGGGCGGCGTGCGGATCCGGCGCTCGGCGCGACGGTCGCGGTCGCGCTGGTCCCCGCCGACCGGGCGGCGCTGCACGCCGCGATCGCGCGGCGTTTCGACGCGATGCTCGCGGCCGGGCTCGTCGACGAGCTCTCCGGGCTGCGCCGCCGCTACCGGCTGGCGCCGGACCTGCCGGCGATGCGCTGCGTCGGGTACCGGCAGGCGTGGGAGTTCATCGACGGCGCCATCGACTACGGTGAACTGCGCGCGAAGGGCGTGGCCGCGACGCGCCAGCTCGCGAAACGGCAGCTGACGTGGCTGCGCGCGACACCGGCGGAGGCCTTCGATCCGGCGCGGCCGGACCTCGTTGCCGCCGTCACTGACAGGGTTCGTGCTGCTATGCAATAATCGTCGTCCGGCGGCGGATCGAAACTCCGCTACGCCGCGACCGAACATGGCGCGCACGCTCTACGACAAGTTGTGGGACAGCCACGTCGTCCGCGAGGAGGCGGACGGCACGGCGCTGCTCTACATCGACCGCCACCTCGTGCACGAGGTGACGAGCCCCCAGGCGTACGAGGGGCTGAAGCTCGCCGGCCGCACGCCGTGGCGGGTGTCGTCGGTCGTCGCCACCGCCGACCACAACACGCCGACGAAGGACTGGGACCGGGGCATCGCGGACCCCATCTCGCGCACGCAGGTCGAGACGCTCGACCGCAACATCCGCGAGAGCGGCGCGAAGGCCTACTTCCCGTTCCTCGACAAGCGGCAGGGGATCGTGCACGTGATCGGGCCGGAGCAGGGCGCGACGCTGCCGGGCATGACCGTCGTCTGCGGGGACTCGCACACGAGCACGCACGGCGCGTTCGCGGCGCTGGCCTTCGGCATCGGCACGTCCGAGGTGGAGCACGTGCTGGCCACCCAGTGCCTCATCACCAAGAAGGCGAAGTCGATGCTGGTCCGCGTCGACGGGCGCCTGCCCGCCGGAGTGACCGCGAAAGACCTCGTGCTCGCGATCATCGGGCGCATCGGCACGGCCGGCGGCACCGGGCACGCGATCGAGTTCGCGGGCGAGGGAATCCGGGCGCTGTCGATGGAAGCGCGCATGACCGTCTGCAACATGGCGATCGAGGCGGGCGCGCGCGCCGGCATGGTCGCCGCCGACCAGCGGACGATCGACTACGTCAAGGGCCGGCCGTTCGCGCCGACGGGGGCGCTGTGGGACCGCGCGGTGGCGCAGTGGCGCACGCTGGTGACCGACGAAGGCGCGCGCTTCGACGCGACGCACGTGTTCGACGCGGCGGCCGTGCGCCCGCAGGTGACGTGGGGCACGTCGCCGGAGATGGTCGCGGCGATCGACGAGCGGGTGCCCGACCCGGACCGCGAGCGCGACGCGACGCGGCGCGAGGGCATCGCCCGCGCGCTGTCGTACATGGGGCTCGCGCCGAACACGGCGATGACCGACATCCGCGTCGACAAGGTGTTCATCGGCTCGTGCACGAACTCGCGGATCGAGGACCTGCGGCAGGCGGCGGCGGTCGCGCGCGGCCGGCGCGTCGCCGGCAACGTGAAGCTCGCGATGGTCGTTCCGGGTTCCGGCCTCGTGAAGGCGCAGGCGGAGGCGGAAGGGCTCGACCGCATCTTCCGCGACGCCGGCTTCGAGTGGCGCGAGCCGGGGTGCTCGATGTGCCTCGCGATGAACGACGACCGGCTCGAGCCGGGCGAACGCTGCGCGTCGACGTCCAACCGCAACTTCGAGGGCCGCCAGGGGGCGGGCGGGCGCACGCACCTCGTCAGTCCCGCGATGGCCGCGGCCGCGGCCGTCGCCGGTCACTTCGTCGACGTGCGCCGCCTGTACTAGCGAGGCCCCGACGATGCGCAAGCTCCTCGCACTGGCGCTGCTCGCGGTACTCGCCGCCGGGCTTGCCGGCTGCAACACGGTCGCCGGCGTCGGCCGCGACCTCAAGGCCGGCGGGCAGGCGCTCGAGAGCGCCGCCGAGAAGTCGAAGCCGAAGTAGGCAGGGAGCACGGGGATCGCCATGCAGCCGTTTCGCGTTCACACGGGAACCGTCGCGCCGCTCGACCGCGCGAACGTCGACACGGACGCCATCATCCCGAAGCAGTTCCTGAAGTCGATCAAGCGGACCGGCTTCGGCCCGAACCTGTTCGACGAGTGGCGCTACCTCGACCACGGCGAGCCGGGGATGGACCACGCGAAGCGCCCGCGCAACCCGCAGTTCGTGCTGAACGACCCGCGCTACGCCGGCGCGTCGATCCTGCTCGCGCGCCGCAACTTCGGCTGCGGCAGCTCGCGCGAGCACGCGCCGTGGGCGCTCGCCGACTTCGGCTTCCGCGCGGTGATCGCGCCGTCGTACGCCGACATCTTCCACAACAACTGCTACAAGAACGGCCTCCTGCCGATCGTGCTGCCGGAGTCGCAGGTCGACCGGCTCTTCGCCGACACGTTCGCCTTCCCGGGCTTCCAGCTGACGGTCGACCTCGAGCGGCAGGTGGTCGCCACGGTCGACTGGGCGCTCGCGTTCGGCTTCGACGTCGAGCCGTTCCGCAAGCACTGCCTGCTGAACGGACTGGACGACATCGGGCTCACCCTGCAGCACGCGGACGCGATCCGCGAGTTCGAGGCGAAACGCCTGGCGGAACAGCCCTGGCTCGTCTGATCCCCGGAACGACTTCTCACAAAGAGACGCCGAGGCGCAGAGGAGGCAGGGAAGGCACCTGCACCCTGCGCCTTTCTTGACGAAGGACCGCCGACCATGAACGCAGCAAGACAACGAGCAGACGGAAGAGAGTTCTCTGCGTCTCTGCGCCTCCTTGTGAAAGCGCCGTTCCAATGAAGATCGCAATCCTGCCGGGCGACGGCATCGGCCCCGAGATCGTCGGGCAGGCGCAGCGGGTCCTCGCCGCGCTGCGCGCGGACGGCCTGCCGATCGAGACCGAATCGGCGCCGATGGGCGGCGCCGGGTACGACGCGGCCGGCGACCCGCTGCCCGCAGCCACGCTCGCGCTCGCCCGTGCGGCCGATGCGATCCTGCTGGGCGCGGTCGGCGGCCCCAGATACGACGCGCTGCCGCGCGCGCACAAGCCCGAGCAGGGACTGCTGCGCATCCGCAAGGAGCTCGGCCTGTTCGCCAACCTGCGGCCGGCGCTGCTGTACCCGGAGCTCGCTGCGGCCTCGACGCTGAAGCCCGAGGTCGTCGCCGGCCTCGACCTCATGATCGTCCGCGAACTCACGGGCGACATCTACTTCGGCCAGCCGCGGGGCAGGCGCAAGTCGGCCGCCGGCGACGACGAGGGCTTCGACACGATGCACTACAGCGTCGCCGAGGTGCAGCGGATCGCGCGCGTCGGCTTCGAGACCGCGCGCCGGCGCGGCCGGCGGCTGTGCTCGGTCGACAAGGCCAACGTGCTCGACACCAGCATCCTGTGGCGCGAGACGGTGACCGCGCTCGCGTCCGAGTACCCCGACGTCGCGCTGTCGCACATGTACGTCGACAACGCGGCGATGCAGCTCGTGCGCAACCCGAAGCAGTTCGACGTGATCGTCACCGGCAACCTGTTCGGCGACATCCTGTCGGACGAGGCGTCGATGCTCGCCGGGTCGATCGGCATGCTGCCGTCGGCGTCGCTCGACGCGCGGCAGAAGGGCCTGTACGAGCCGATCCACGGGTCGGCGCCCGACATCGCGGGGCAGGACCGCGCGAACCCGCTGGCGACGATCCTGTCGCTCGCGATGATGTTCCGCTACACGTTCGGCCGCGCGGACGCCGCCGACCGCATCGAGGGCGCGGTGCGCCGCGTGCTGGCGGACGGACATCGGACGGGCGACATCGCGCTGCCCGGCGAGCGCGCGATCGGCACGCGCGCGATGGGCGACGCCGTGGTCGCCGCGCTGCGGGACGCGTGATGGCCACGCGCCGCCCGCCGGCGGTCGCCGTCCGTCGCGCCGAGCCGCGCGACGCGGAGGCGATGCAGGCGATCTTCGCGGCGCCCGGCGCACAGGCGGGCACGCTGCAGATGCCGCTGCCGTCGGTCGAGATGTGGCGCAAGCGCCTCGCCGAGTTCCCGCCCGACGACTACCTGCTGGTGGCGGAAGCGGGCGGGGAAGTCGTCGGCAACTGCGGGCTCCACGCGGCCGCACGCTCGCCGCGGCGCCGGCACGCCGGCAGCGTCGGCATCTCGGTGCGCGACGACTGGCAGGGCCGCGGCGTCGGCACGGCGCTGCTTGCCGCCGCGATCGACCTCGCCGACCGCTGGATCGGTTACACGCGCCTCGAGCTCACCGTCTACGAGGACAACGCGGCGGCGCTCGCGCTGTACCGGAAGTTCGGCTTCGAGGTCGAGGGGACGCTGCGCCAGTACGCGCTGCGCGACGGCACGTATGTCGACGCGCACGCGATGGCGCGGCTGCGCCCGCCGGTGGCCGCGGCCGCCCCTGCGGCAGGCGTGCAGCGCAAGGCGACGCGCACGCTGCGAAAGCGCGGCGGCCGGTAGCGCGATCGGGAAAGCGCGGCGGCGCACGGCGCCCCGCATCGGGAACGAAGCGGAATACGAGGTGACGTCATGAGAGTAGGGATGGTGGGCTGGCGGGGCATGGTGGGCTCGGTGCTGATGCAGCGGATGCTGGAGGAGCGCGATTTCGATCACATCGAGCCGACGTTCTTCTCGACGTCGAGCGCCGGCGGCAAGGGGCCGGACATCGGCCGCGCCACGGGGCCGCTGAAGGACGCCGGCGACGTGGCCGCGCTGGCCGCGCAGGACACGATCGTCACGTGCCAGGGCAGCGACTGGACGACGGCGATGTACCCGAAGCTGCGCGAGGCCGGGTGGAACGGCTACTTCATCGACGCGGCCAAGACGCTGCGGATGAAGGACGACGCCGTGATCATCCTCGACCCGGTCAACCGTGACGTCATCGACGCCGCGCTCGCGAAGGGCATCCGCAACTACATCGGCGGCAACTGCACGGTGAGCCTGATGCTGATCGCGCTTTCGGGCCTCTTCCGCCGCGACTTGATCGAGTGGATGACGTGCATGACGTACCAGGCGGCCTCCGGCGCCGGCGCGCAGAACATGCGCGAGCTGCTGTCCCAGATGGGCGAGGCGCACCGCGTCGCGAAGGACCTGCTGGCGGACCCGGCGTCGGCGATCCTCGACATCGATCGCGAGGTCGCCGGCATCCTGCGCGACGAGAACTTCCCGACGCAGAACTTCGGCGTGCCGCTCGCCGGTTCGCTGATCCCGTGGATCGACAAGGACATGGGAACCGGCATGAGCCTCGAGGAGTGGAAGGGCGGCGCCGAGTCGAACAAGATCCTCGGCCGCACGGACGCAAACGCGATTCCGGTCGACTCGCTGTGCGTGCGCATCGGCGCGATGCGCTGCCACTCGCAGGCGCTGACGATCAAGTTGCGGCGCGACGTGCCGCTGCCGGAGATCGAGGCGATGATCGCCGGCGACAACGAGTGGGTGAAGCTCGTTCCCAATCGCCGCGACGAGAGCATGCGCGAGCTCACGCCGGCGGCGGTGACCGGCAAGCTCGCGGTCCCCGTCGGCCGGCTGCGCAAGCTCGCGATGGGTCCCACGTACCTGTCGGCGTTCACCGTGGGCGACCAGTTGTTGTGGGGTGCCGCCGAGCCGCTGCGCCGCATGCTGCGCATCCTGCTCGCACGCTAGTGCCGCCGGGCCGCCCCAAGGCACGTGCCCCCCGGGGGGAGCGGCGCGCAGCGCCGTTCGGGGGGATCGTCCAGTGCCGCCGGGCCGCCCCAAGGCACGGGCCCCCCGGGGGGAGCGGCGCGCAGCGCCGTTCGGGGGAGACGTCCCCGGCGCGGGCGCGGACGCGCGAGGGCTGCCCCGCGCACCCGCCTTTCCACAATCGCCCGGTCGGGCCGTAACGCGGACGCTGGCGCGATTTGTGCAATTCTCGCGCGGATCGCGGCGATGCCCGCCGCGGCGGCTGCGCCGCACGGCGGCGACACGAACGCAACAGCGCACGTCCCGACCGGCGGCACAAGATGTTGTAGCCAGCGCGGAATGCGCACGCTAGAGGTAGCGCTGCCGCGTATCACCGCGGCATGAAGTTGGCTTCGGCGCGAGCGCGTCGAATGGCGAAAACTCAAGCTAATACCGGGGTTTAGCTTGCACCGCTAAACCCATGATGTTATGTTAGCTTGAGCCAAACGGCATTCCCGAAGGGGGCGGTATGCGCGTCAAACCCATCCTCAAATGCGGCCTCGTCGCCGGCGCGCTCGCGCTGCCCGGCGCCGCGTATCCGCTCGGCCTCGGCAAGCTGACCGTCGAATCCTACGTCGGGCAACCGCTGGTGGCTCGCATCGAGGTCCTCGGCTCGACCAAGGAGGAACTGGACTCGCTGTCGGCGAAGATCGCCGACCCGTCGCTCTACCGGCAGAACAACCTGCAATACCAGGGCGTGCTCGCGCGCACGCGAGTTTCGCTCGAGCGCGGACCCAACGACACCGCGTACCTCAAGGTGACGTCGACGACGCCGGTGGCCGAGCCGTACCTCGACCTGCTGGTCGAGGCGAACTGGGCGTCCGGGCGCGTCGTGCGCGACTACACGTTCCTGCTGGACCCGCCGGGCACCGTGACCCCGCCGGTCGAGCCGATCACGCCGCTGCGCGCGGGCACCGCGGCGCCTGCCGCGCGCCCCGCCGCCCCGACGGCTGCGCCGGCCGCCGCTGCCGCGCCGCGCGCGCCGGGCGATTCCTACGAAGTGAAGCGTGGCGACACGCTGTCGAAGATCGCGAAGGAGTTCAAGCCGGAAACGGTGACGCTCGACCAGATGCTGGTTGCGCTGTTCAAGAGCAACCAGAGCGCGTTCGACGGTGCCAACATGAACCGCCTGCGCTCCGGCGCGATCATCACCATCCCCAACGCGGTCGACGCATCCGCCACCGCGCCGCAGGAAGCGACGCAGGTGGTGCGCGTACAGGCGTCCGACTGGCGCGCGTATCGCGACCGCGTCGCAGGCGCGGCGCCGATGGCCGACGAAGGCGCCGCACGCGCGGCGGGCGGCCGCATTTCCCCCGCCGTGCAGGAGCGCACGCCGGCCGCGCGGCCGGGCAGCGACCAGCTCCGCGTGTCGAAGGACGCCGGCACCGGAAAGGGCGCGGGCGTCGCCGAGACGAGCGCGGCGCAGGCCGCGCAGCTGCGCGAGGCGCAGAGCCGGATCGCGGACCTCGAGAAGACGCTGAAGGACATGCAGCGGGCGATGGAGCTGCGGAACCAGACGATGGCGCAGCTGCAGACCGACGCCGGCAAGGGCAAGGCTCCGGCGACGACGCCGGCGCCGGTCGCGCCGATCACGACCGCGCCGCCCAAGCCGGAGCCGCCGAAGGCGGTGGAGCCCCCGAAGGCCGCCGAGCCGCCGAAGCCGGCAGCCGAGCCGCCGAAGGCCGAGCCCCCGAAGGCCGCCGAGCCCCCGAAGGCCGTCGAACCTCCGAAGGCCGCCGAACCGCCGAAGGCCGCCGAACCCCCGAAGGCCGAGCCGCCCAAGGCCGCGGAGCCTCCGAAGCCGGCCCCGCCGAAGCCGGCGGCCAAGGCGCCGCCGCCGGCGGAGCCGCCCGGGTTCTTCGAGGAACTCGTCGCCAACACGCCGGGATGGGCGATCGGCGCGGGTGCGCTCGCCATCCTCGGCGGCATCGCTGCATTGCTCGCCGCGCGCCGGCGCAAGACCACCAAGTTCGAGGACAGCATCATCTCGGGCACCGACATCAAGACCAACACGGTGTTCGGTTCCACCGGCGGCGGCGTCGTGAACACCGGGGACAACTCGCTTGCCAGCGATTTCAGCCGCGAGGGCCTGGGCAACATCGATACCGACGAAGTCGACCCGATCGCGGAAGCCGAGGTGTACCTCGCGTACGGCCGCGACGCGCAGGCCGAGGAGATCCTCAAGGACGCGCTGAAGAAGGACCCGCAGCGGCAGGAGATCTACCTCAAGCTGCTCGAGATCCACGCGCAGCACAACAAGCCGTCGGCGTTCGAGACCGTCGCGACCGAGCTCTACGCCGTGACGGGCGGGCAGGGCGAGGTCTGGCAGAAGGCCGTGACGCTCGGGCGCCAGCTCGACCCGAACAACCCGATGTTCACGGAAGGCGGCGCCCCGTCGGCGCGCGCCGCCGCCGACGTCGCCGCGAAGCGCGACACCGAGGCCGCCGCACCCGCGAGCGCCGAGTCGTCGCTCGACTTCCAGATGGACGAGGACATCTCGATCTCGCCGTCGTCGGGCGCCGCGCCCAAGTCGCCGGCGGACATCCTGGCCGGTGCGGAATCCGAGCTCGAGAAGACCGCGAAGGCCGCGGCCCCGGCGGGCGGCTTCGATCCGGACCGCACGGTCAAGCTGCCGACTGCCGGCCTGGCCGCTGCCGCCGGCGCGGCGGTGGCCGGTGTCGCTGCAGCCGGCACGAGCATCTCGGAGAAGGTGGAGGCGGCGGCGCGCAGCGCGGCGGCCGAAGGCAAGTTCGACCTCGACTTCAAGCTGGACGACGCGGAAAAGCCGGCGCCGATGGGCAAGCCGCGCGAGCCGGCGCTCGAGACTGCGGCGAGCGGCCCCGTGACGAGCGGCGCGCCGTCGCAGCTCGCGCGGCCCGCGGCGGCGCTGGAGCTCGACAAGCTCGACCTCTCGTTCGACCCGGAACGCTCGACGTTCGAGGACCCGACGCCGTCGGTGCTGGACGGCCAGTGGCACGACGCGGCGACCAAGCTCGACCTCGCCAAGGCGTACCAGGAGATGGGCGACGTCGAGGGCGCGCGCGAAATCCTGCAGGAAGTGCTGCACGAAGGCGACGACCAGCAGAAGGCGGAGGCGAAGTCGTTGCTGGCGAAGCTGGGCTGACTTCAGGGATCAGGCATCGGGAATCAGGGATCAGATTCCCGATCCGGAGCGTCGGCGCAGGAACCGCGCACCAGGAAAGGCACCGCAAGCGCCGGCGAGCACCGTGGCGCGCGCGGTGCCTTTGTGTTTTCTGATTCCTGATTCCTGATACCTGACGCCTGATTCCTGAAATGCGCTTCGCGCTCGCCGTCGAATACGCGGGACACGCGTTCTGCGGCTTCCAGTCGCAGCCGTCGAAGTGCGGCGTGCAGGACGCGCTCCAGCAGGCGCTCGGGGCGATCGCCGGCCACGAAGTCTCCGTCGCCGCGGCCGGGCGGACGGATGCGGGCGTGCACGCGGTCTCGCAGGTCGTGCACTTCGACACCGTGGCACAGCGTCCGGGCGGCGCATGGGTCCGCGGGGTCAACACGCACCTGCCTGCGGCCGCGGCCGTGCTGTGGGCGCGCGCGGTCGGCCCCGACTTCCACGCGCGCTTCGCCGCGACGGCGCGCCACTACACCTACCTGTTGCTCAACCGCGCGGAGCGTCCCGGCCTCTGCGCCGGCCGCGCGGGCTGGTACCATCGGCCGCTCGACGTCGAGGCGATGCGCGCGGGCGCGGCACATCTGGCAGGCACGCACGACTTCTCGGCGTTTCGCGCGGCGGAGTGCCAGGCGAAGTCGCCGGTGAAGACGCTGTCGCGCGTCGCAGTGGCGGCGCAGCCGCCGTTCGTCCGCTTCGACTTCACGGCCAACGCCTTCCTCCACCACATGGTCCGCAACATCGTCGGCTCGCTGGTGTACGTGGGCGCCGGGCGGCAGCCGCCGGACTGGATCGCGTCGCTTCTCGCCGCACGCGACCGCACGCTCGCCGCGCCGACGTTCTCCGCCGACGGGCTCTACCTCGCCGGCGCCGACTACGACGCGCGCTTCGGTCTGCCGCCCACCGTGCGCGACGTCACGGTGGCTCCGCCGTGACTTCCCGGCGCACGCGCGTCAAGATCTGCGGCATCACGCGCGTCGCGGACGGGCTTGCGGCGTGTGCCGCCGGAGCCGACGCGATCGGCCTCGTGTTCTGGGACGGGACGCCGCGCGTCGTCGCCGTCGGCCGCGCCCGCGAAATCGCCGCTGCGCTGCCACCGTTCGTGACCCGTGTCGCGCTGTTCGTGGATCCGCAGCCTGCGGAGGTGCGCGCCGTCCTCGACGCCGTGCCGGTGGACGTGCTGCAGTTCCACGGCGCCGAGCCGCCCGGCCTGTGCCGCGCGTTCGGCCGTCCGTACCTCAAGGCCGTCCACGTGAAGGACGGGGTCGATTTGCTAGAATACGGGACCCTCTACGCCGACGCTGCGGGCCTCCTCTTCGACACGTTCCGGCCCGGAGACCTGCCCGGCGGCACCGGCCACGCGTTCGACTGGTCGCGGCTCACGCCCGCCGTGCAGGCGAAGCTGCCCGCGCCGGTGATCCTGTCCGGCGGCCTCGACGCGGCGAACGTGGGCGAGGCGATCCGCGCCGTGCGGCCGTGGGCCGTCGACGTGTCGAGCGGCGTCGAGGAGCGCGGCCCCGACGGCAGCGTGCGCAAGGGAATCAAGGACGCGGCGCGCATCGCGGCGTTCGTCGAAGGAGTGCGCAATGCGGACGATGGACATGCCCTATGACCTGCCGGACGTGCGCGGCCACTTCGGGCCGTACGGCGGCGTGTTCGTCGCCGAGACGCTGATCCAGGCGCTGGACGAGCTCAAGTCCCAGTACGAGCGCTTCCGCGCCGATCCCGCGTTTCGCGCCGAGTTCGAGCGCGAGTTGAAGCACTACGTCGGCCGGCCCTCGCCCGTCTACCACGCGGAGCGCTGGTCGCGCGAGTTGGGCGGCGCGCAGGTCTGGCTGAAGCGCGAGGACCTGAACCACACCGGCGCGCACAAGATCAACAACGTGATCGGCCAGGCGCTGCTCGCGAAGCGCCTGGGCAAGCCCCGTGTCATCGCCGAGACCGGCGCCGGCCAGCACGGCGTGGCCACGGCGACGATCGCCGCCCGCTACGGCATGGAGTGCGTCGTCTACATGGGTTCGGAGGACGTGAAGCGGCAGGCGCAGAACGTGTTCCGGATGAACCTCCTCGGCGCCAGGGTGGTGCCGGTCGAGTCCGGCTCCAAGACGCTCAAGGACGCGCTGAACGAGGCGATGCGCGACTGGGTGACCAACGTCGAGAACACGTTCTACATCATCGGCACCGTCGCCGGCCCGCACCCGTACCCGATGATGGTGCGCGACTTCCAACGGGTGATCGGCGACGAGTGCGTCGTGCAGATGCCGGAGTTCGCCGGACGGCAGCCGGACGCCGTCATCGCTTGCGTCGGCGGCGGCAGCAACGCGATGGGCATCTTCTACCCGTACATCCCGCACGCGGACGTGCGGCTGATCGGCGTCGAGGCGGGCGGCGACGGCATCGCGACCGGCCGGCACTCGGCGTCGCTGACGGCGGGGCGCCCCGGCGTGCTGCACGGCAACCGGACGTACCTGCTGCAGGACGCGAACGGCCAGATCGTCGAGACCCACTCGGTGTCGGCGGGGCTCGACTATCCGGGCGTCGGACCGGAGCACGCGTGGCTCAAGGACTCCGGGCGCGCCGAGTACGTGACGATCGACGACGCCGAGGCGCTCGCTGCGTTCCACGACTGCTGCCGGATCGAGGGCATCATCCCCGCGCTCGAATCGTCGCACGCGCTCGCGTACGCGAAGAAGCTCGCGCCGACGATGGGCCGCGACCGGATCCTGCTCGTCAACCTCTCCGGCCGCGGCGACAAGGACATGAACACGGTGGCCGAGCGCTCGGGGCTCAAGTTCTACTGCCGGCCGGAGTGCGACCCGGCGAAGCGGTGAAACTTCTTCACAGGAGACGCAGAGGCGCCGAGAACACCGGGTGTTCGCCGGACGCCGTCCGGCCGGGACAACCCTCGGCGTCTCTGCGCCTCTTTGTGAGACTTTGACGTGAACCGCATCGACGCCACCTTCGCGCGCCTGAAGGCCGCCGGCCGCACCGCGCTCATCCCCTACGTGACCACCGGCGATCCGTCGCTCGCCGCCACGCGGCCGATCATGGACGCGCTGGTGCGCGCCGGCGCCGACGTCATCGAGCTCGGCGTCCCGTTCTCGGACCCGATGGCCGACGGCCCGGTGATCCAGCGCGCGTCCGAGCGCGCGCTCGCGCAGCACGTGACGCTCGCGGGCGTGCTGGACGTGGTCGCGGAGTTCCGTCGCGGCGACGCGACGACGCCGGTCGTGCTGATGGGCTACGCGAATCCGATCGAGGCGATGGGAACGGCCGCGTTCGCCGACCGCGCGTGCGCCGCGGGTGTGGACGGCGTGCTCGTCGTCGACTATCCGCCGGAGGAGGCGGCCGACTTCGCGGCGGCGCTGACCGGCCGCGGGCTGGCGCCGATCTTCCTGCTGTCGCCGACGACGCCGGAGTCGCGCATCGAGAGCGTGGCGCGGCTCGCGCGCGGCTACGTCTACTACGTGTCGCTCAAGGGGGTGACGGGTGCCGGCCACCTCGACACGGCGGACGTCGCGCGCAAGCTGGGAGAGATCCGCCGGCACGTCGCGCTTCCCGTCGGCGTCGGCTTCGGCATTCGCGACGCGGACAGCGCGCAGGCGGTCGCCGCGCACGCCGACGCCGTCGTCATCGGCAGCCGGATCATCCAGGAGATCGAGGCGGGCGCCGCCGCGGACGCCGCTTCCCGGGCCGGGGCGTGGCTTGGTACCATCCGCCACGCACTCGACGCGATGCCGGCCAAGCCGGCGCGCTGACGGGCGCCGACGGTTGCGGGAGGGGACACGATGACCTGGCTGCAGAAGCTGCTTCCGCCGCGCATCAAGCGCACCCCGGGCGAGCGCCGCACGCCGGTCCCCGAGGGCCTGTGGGTCAAGTGCTCCGCGTGCGAAGCGGTGCTCTACCGCACCGACCTCGAGAAGAACCTCAACGTCTGCCCCAAGTGCGCGCACCACGCGCGCGTGCCGGCGCGCGAGCGCATCGAGCAGCTGCTCGACCCGGAAGGCCGCTTCGAGATCGGCTCCGAAGTGGTGCCGGTCGACAGCCTCAAGTTCCGCGACCAGAAGAAGTACCCGGATCGCCTCGCCGCGGCGCTGGAGGAGACCGGGGAGACCGACGCGCTCGTCGTGATGCAGGGCAGCGTGAAGAGCGTGCCGCTGGTGCTGGCGGCCTTCGACTTCGAGTTCATGGGCGGCTCGATGGGCTCCGTCGTCGGCGAGCGCTTCGTCCGCGGCGTGCGCGTCGCCTACGAGAACCGCGTGCCGTTCGTCAGCGTGTCGGCATCCGGCGGCGCGCGGATGCAGGAAGGCGTCAACTCGCTGTTCCAGATGGCGAAGACCACCGCCGTGCTGCAGGAACTGAACCGCGCGCGGCTGCCGTTCGTGTCGATCCTCACCGACCCGACGATGGGCGGCGTGTCCGCGTCGTTCGCGTTCGTCGCCGACCTCGTCATCGCCGAGCCCGGCGCGCTGATCGGCTTCGCCGGCCCGCGCGTCATCGAGCAGACGGTGCGCGAGAAGCTGCCGGAAGGCTTCCAGCGCGCCGAGTTCCTCATGGAGAAGGGCGCGCTCGACCTGATCGTCGACCGCCGCCAGCTGCGCGACGAGCTCGCGCGCCTCCTCGCGCTGCTGGCACGGCAGCCGGCGCCGACCAACTGACGTTCGCCTGCCGTTGAGCCGCCCCGCGACGCTTCCCGGCTGGCTCGCCTACCTCGAGACGCTGCACCCGAAGCCGATCGCGCTCGGCCTCGACCGCGTGCGCGCCGTGCGCGCGCGCATGGACGCGGCCATCGCGTGCCCGGTCGTCACGGTCGCGGGCACCAACGGCAAGGGTTCGACCTGCGCGCTCGTCGAGTCGATGCTGCGCTGCGCAGGCTACCGGACCGGCCTCTACACGTCGCCGCACCTCGTCCGCTACCACGAGCGCGTGCGCATCGCCGGCCGCGAGGCGGACGACGCCGCGCTGCTCGCGGCGTTCGACGCGGTGGAGGACGCCCGCGTCGCCGGCGAGGGCGGGCCCGTGGCGCTGACGTACTTCGAGTTCGGCACGCTCGCCGCGCTGTGGCTGTTCGCGCGCGCGTCGCTCGACGCGCTCGTCCTCGAGGTGGGACTGGGCGGGCGGCTCGACGCCGTCAACGTCGTCGACCCCGACGTCGCGGTGGTGACGAGCGTGGCGATCGACCACGTCGACTACCTCGGCGCGACGCGCGAAGACATCGGGCGCGAGAAGGCCGGCATCTACCGCCCGCACCGCCCGGCCGTGTGCGCCGACCCCGACCCGCCCGCGTCGCTGCTCGCCGCGGCGGATGCGGCCGGCGCCCATCTCGTCCGCATCGGGCGCGAATACGGCTACGTCGCCGAGGGCACGCAGTGGCGATATCGCGGGCCGCGCGGCGAGCGGTTCGGGCTGCCGCATCCGGCGCTGCGCGGCGCGTACCAGCTCGCCAACGCCGCCACGGCGCTCGTCGTGCTCGACCTGCTGCACCCGCGGCTGCCGGTGCCCGCCGGCGCGGTGCGCGACGGGCTCGTCACCGTCGCGCTTCCCGGCCGCTTCCAGGTCCTGCCCGGACGGCCCGCCACGGTGCTCGACGTCGCGCACAATCCGCAGGCGGCGCAGGCGCTCGCCGCGACGCTGCCCGACATGGGCTTCTTTCCGACGACGATCGCGGTGCTCGGCATGCTCGCGGACAAGGACGTCGACGGCGTGATCGCGCCACTGCGCGCACGCATCGACCGCTGGCACGTCGCCACGCTGCCGGGGCCGCGCGGCGCTCCGGCGGCGCGGCTCGTCGGCGCGCTCGCGGCGGCGGGCGTCGACGCCGCGGCGATCCGCGCCTTCGACGACGTCGCCGGGGCGCTCGCCGCCGCGCGGGACGCCGCGGGGGAGGCTGATAGAATCGTCGTTTTCGGCTCGTTCCTCACGGTGGCCGCCGCGCTGTCCGCGCCGGCGCGCTAGCCGCTGCGGGCCAAGGCATTCGCCCATGACCGCTCCTCCTGCCGAAGCGAACCTCGACGACCTGCGCCGGCGCGCGCGCCGGAGGCTCGTCGGCGCCATCGTGCTCGCGCTGGCCGCCGCCGTGTTCGTGCCGATGCTGCTCGAGAGCGAGCCGAAGCCGCTCGGCGAGGACGTCTCCGTGCGCATCCCGCCGGTCGACGACGGCAAGTTCGTCAACAAGCTGGGCGAGAAGGGCCGCGGCGAGCCCAAGGCGGCCGCCGCGAAGGGCGACGCCAAGGCCGACGCGGCGAAGAAGGACGGCGCCAGGGCCGAGCCGGCGAAGGCCGATGCCGAGCCGTCCGCACCGGCCAAGGCCGAGGCGCCGGCCCAGGACGCGCCCGCGGTCGCGGTCGCCGCGACCGAGCCACCGCCGCCGCCGACTCCGCCGAAACGCTCGCTCGAGGAGGCCGAGCAGCGCGTCCTGGCTGCGCCGGCGAAGGCGCCCGCCTCTCCTGCCCCGACGCCGGCGGAGAAGGCGTCGCCCCCTCCGGCTGCGCCGGCGGCCGCCGCGCCGGCGCCGGCCGCCCCGCCCGCCCCCGGGGCCGCCGCCCCCGCGCCGGCCCGGGCGGCAGGCGGCGCGGCGGGATTCTCGGTCCAGCTCGCGGCGTTCTCCGACGACAAGGGTGCGAACGCGTTCGCCAACCGGCTCAAGAAATCCGGTTACACGGCGTACACGGAGCCGCTCGAGACGAGCCGCGGCACGCTCTGGCGCGTGCGGGTCGGCCCGTTCCCGTCGCGCGAGACCGCCGCCGCCGTGCGCGACAAGCTCAAGGCCGAAGGCCACAGCGGGATCGTCGCGGCCGTCAAGTAGCGGCCGGAGGCGGCAATGACCGTACTCGACTGGTCCGTCGTCGGCGTGGTGGCGCTGTCGATGCTGATCGCCTACGTGCGCGGCGTCACGCGCGAGCTGATCGCGCTGCTGGCGTGGGTCGTCGGGTTCTTCGCCGCCGTCGCGTTCACGCCGCTGGTCGGCGCGATGATCCCCGAGTTCGGCGGGCACCCGGTCGTGCGCTACCTCGTCGCGTTCGCGGCGATCCTGATCGCGGCGCTGCTGGCCGGCGCCCTCGTCGCCTGGCCGCTGTCGAGCGTGATCCGCAAGTCCGGGCTGGGCTTCGTCGACCGCTTCCTGGGCGCGATCTTCGGCGTCGCGCGCGGCGTCGTGCTGGTGCTGGCGTTCGTGCTGGTCGCCGGCCTCACGACGGCGCCGCGGTACGATTGGTGGCAGAATTCGATCCTCGCCGCGCCGCTCACGGCCGCGGCGATGGTGCTGAAGCCGTGGTTGCCGGCCGAGTGGGCGGACCGGCTCGATTACTCCCGAGATGGCGGCCCGCGCGTTCACGCGCCCGCCGGACGAAAGGGCTAGATCCTCGATGTGCGGCATCGTCGGCGTAGTAGCGCACACGCCCGTCAACCAGCTGCTGTACGACGGCCTGCTGCTGCTGCAGCACCGCGGGCAGGACGCCGCGGGCATCGTCACCAGCGAGGGCCCGATCTTCCACATGTACAAGGGCCCGGGCCTCGTGCAGAACGTGTTCCGGACGCGCAACATGCGCGACCTCTCCGGCCCGGCGGGCATCGGCCACTGCCGCTACCCGACGGCGGGCTCGGCGTTCTCGGACCTCGAATCGCAGCCGTTCTACGTGAACTCGCCGTTCGGCGTCACGCTCGGGCACAACGGCAACCTGACCAACAGCGAGGAGCTGAAGCGCGAGCTGTTCCAGCTCGACTTCCGCCACGTCAACACGAACTCCGACAGCGAAGTGCTGCTGAACGTGCTGGCGCTCGAGCTCGAGCGCGCCGCGCAGCACCACCGGCTCGACCCGGACGCGATCTTCAAGGCGGTCGCCGGCGTCCACAAGCGCTGCCGTGGCGCGTACGCGGTGGTCGCGATGATCGCCGGCTACGGGATGCTCGCGTTCCGCGACCCGTACGGCATCCGCCCGCTCATCGTCGGACGCAACGAGCAGATGGGCGGCACCGAGTACCTCGTCGCGTCGGAGTCGGTCGCGATCGAGCCGCTCGGCTTCCACGTGCTGCGCGACGTCGCGCCGGGCGAGGCGATCTTCGTCGACAACGCCGGGCAGTTCCACGCGCGGCAGTGCGCGGAGAACCCGTCGCTCAACCCGTGCATCTTCGAGTTCGTCTACCTCGCGCGCCCGGACTCGGTGATCGACGGGACCTCCGTGTACGAGGCGCGGCTCAACATGGGCGGCGCGCTCGCCGAGAAGATCCGGCGCATGCCGCAGGCGCAGGACATCGACGTCGTGATCCCGATCCCCGACTCGAGCCGGCCGTCCGCTCTGGAGCTCGCCAACCGCCTCGGGCTCAAGTACCGCGAGGGCTTCGTCAAGAACCGCTACATCGGGCGGACGTTCATCATGCCGGGGCAGGCGATGCGCAAGAAGAGCGTCCGCCAGAAGCTCAACCCCGTCGGCATCGAGTTCCGCGACAAGGTCGTGCTGCTGGTCGACGACTCGATCGTGCGCGGCACGACGTCGCGCGAGATCGTCAACATGGCGCGCGAGGCGGGGGCGAAGAAGGTGTACTTCGCGTCGGCGAGCCCGCCGGTGCGCCATCCGAACGTCTACGGCATCGACATGCCGAACCAGAACGAGCTCGTCGCCACCGGCCGCACGGAGGACGAGATCGCACTCGAGATCGGCGCGGACCTCCTCATCTACCAGGAGCTCGACGCGCTGAAGGATGCGGTGCGCGCCGCGAATCCGCGGCTCTCCAACTTCGAGGCGTCCTGCTTCGACGGCAGGTACATCACCGGCGACATCACCGCCGACTACCTGTCGCACCTCGCCGTCGAGCGCGACGAGGCGCGCGGGCAGGCCGAGGCCGACCTGCTGGAAGAGGAAAAGCAGCCAGGGTAGCGGCCGCTCCCGGCTTCGGGGGCGGCGCCCCGCGGCCCTGGCCGGGGCAGGGTCGGCACGCCGTCCGGCGGCCGATTCCAGAGGTGGCATGCCCATTGCATGGTCTTCGCCGGGGCTGACATGGCGCCGCCGTACGCTCGTGCCCGGTTCGCGGCAACGCCGCGATCGTCGTGCGCACTCGGGCGACGGGCGGCGTCCTGCGGCTCGCAGAAACCAGGGATCGTGCTCGCGCTATCGACCTCTTCGAACGGTTCCGCCGTCGCCGACCCTCCGCGCGCCGGCGGCCCCTGGCCGTCCCTCGGCAGCCTCGCGGTACGCGCCGCGGGCCTGGTGGCGGGCCTTCAGGTCGTGCTGCTGGCGGGGCTGCACGTGGGCTGGCTGTCCACGCCCGCCTACGCGCTGACCGCGATCGTCGTGCCGACCGCCGCCGTCGGGTGGCTGGTCCGGTCGCACGCGCAGCTGCTGCTGCGGTTGCGCCGCGCGATGAGGCAGTTCGAGGCCGGCGGCGCCGATGGGGAGCCGCACGCACTGCCGGCGGCGGACTCGCCGCACGACCTGGCCGACCGCCTGGAGCGGCTGCACGCACGCACGCTCGAGCGCGTCGAGGAACTGAAGGAGGCGCGCAAGGCGGCCCAGATGGCCGGCCGGGAGAAGCGGCGGCTCGCGCGGCACCTCAACCGCGCGCAGCGCATCGCCCGCGTCGGCAGCTGGGAGTGGGACCGCGCCACCGACCGCGTCGTCTGCTCGGCCGAGCTCCAGCGCATGCTGGGCATCGACGCGGAGCGCGCCGCCGCCACGACGCGGACGCTGCTGCCGCGCGTTCATCCCGCCGACCGCCGCGCGTTCCGCCGCTGGTTCGTCGACCTGGCCCGCGGCCGCACGGCGCCCGGGCTCGACGCCCGCGTGCGGACCCGCGACGGCGCCTACCTGCAGGTTCGCATGATGGGCGAGGCGCTGGTGGCCGCAAGCGGCGGCGAGGGCAGCGTCGTGGGGACGGTCCAGGACGCGACCAGGCACGCCGAGGCGATCCACGAGGTCCACCAGCTCGCGTACTACGACGTGCTGACCGAGCTCCCCGATCGCTCGCGCTTCCACGAGCGGCTGGTCGAGACGCTCGAAGTCGCGGCGCGCACGTCGACGCCGTTCGCGCTCATGTTCCTCGACCTCGACCAGTTCAAGCGCATCAACGACACCCTCGGCCGCGCGGTAGGCGACGAGCTGCTGCGCGTCGTCGCGCAGCGGCTCACCCGCGTGCTGCGCGTCGACGAAGGGACGGGACCCCCGCGCGGGAGCGCGCCCGCGCGCGACGTGTGCCGGCAGGGCGGCGACGAGTTCGTCGTGCTGCTCGCCGGCGTGACCAGCGAGGAGCAGGCGGCGCGCGCGGCGCGGCGGGTCCTCGACACCCTCGCGCAGCCGATCCGGCTGGCCGCGCACGAAGTCTTCGTGTCGGCGTCGATCGGCATCGTGCTGTACCCGCGGGACGGGAACGACCTCGACGCGCTGCTGCGCAACGCGGACGTCGCCATGTGCGACGCGAAGGCCGCCGGGCGCAACCGCCACGCGTTCTACCGCGCGTCGATGCGCGAAGCCACCGCGCAGCGGCTGTCGCTCGAGAACGACCTGCGCCGGGCGATCGAGTCCGAGCAGTTCGTGCTGCACTACCAGCCGCAGATCGACGTGACGACCGGCGCCGTGACGGGGGTCGAGGCCCTCGTGCGCTGGAACCACCCGACGCTCGGCCTGCTGCCGCCCTCCGAGTTCATCCCCGTCGCGGAAGAGGCGGGGCTGATCATGGCGATCTGGGAGTGGGTGTTCGTGACGGCGCTGATCCAGCACAACGACTGGGTGCAGCAGGGGCTGCCGCCGATCGCCGTCGGCGTCAACCTGTCGAGCGTGCAGTTCGCCGACACCGCGCTCGCGGGCCGCGTGCGGGAGATCGCCGAGGTCGTCGGCGTGCCGCTCGACTGCATCGAGCTCGAGATCACCGAGTCGGCGCTGATGGGCGACTTCGACGCGGCGCTCGCCACGCTCGACGAGCTGCGCGCGATGGGCGTGGCGATCGCCATCGACGACTTCGGCACCGGGTACTCGTCGCTGTCCTACCTGCGGCGCCTGCCGCTGCGCAAGCTGAAGCTCGACATCGCCTTCATCCGCGACGCCGTCGAGAGCGACGAGGCCGCGGCCATCGTGGCGGCGATCATCTCGATCGCCGGCAGCCTGAAGCTCGACGTCGTCGCCGAGGGCGTGGAGACGCAGGCGCAGTCCGACTTCCTGATCGGCAACGGGTGCACGACGATGCAGGGCTACCTGCTCTGCCGGCCAATGACCGGGCCGGCGATCGCCGGGATGCTGCGCAACGGGCGCGCCCCGACGGTCGCGGCGAGCGACGCCGCGAGCCTCGAGCTGCAGTGACGCCGCCGGCCGCGGCCGGGCGCGCTACGCCGGCCCCGCGCCCAGCGCGAACACCGGGACCGCCACGGCAAAGCCCTTGAACGGGACGGCGCCGAGCGGCTCCACGGCGAAGCGGTCGCCCAGCGCCGCGCGCGTCGTGCCGTCGATCAGGATCGCGCGGCCCGCCGTCTTCGTGTGCGCCTCGATGCGCGCGCCGAGATTGACGGTGTCGCCGATGCACGTGTAGGTCGCGCGCGCCTTGGTGCCGGTGTAGCCGGCGACCATCTCGCCCGACGCGATGCCGACGCCGATGCGGATCGCGGCCTTGCCCGCCGCGGCCCGCTCCCGGTTGAACAGCGCGACGAGCTCGATCATCTCCTGCGCGGCGCGCACGGCGCGCTCGGCGTGGCCGTCGACGGGCAGCGGCGCGCCGAACACCGCCATCAGGCCGTCGCCGACCATCAGCGTGACGATGCCGCCCTGGCCGCTGATCGCGTCGAACATCAGCGCGTACCAGTTGTTGAGGAGCTCGATGGTCTCCTCCGGCGGCTGCGCCTCCGCGAGCGGCGTGAAGTCGCGTATGTCGGCGAACATGACGGTCGCGTGCACGCGCCGGCCGCCCAGCGCGAACCCGGACTGCTCGAGGTCGGCGGCCACCTCCGGCGTCGCGAACCGCCGCAGCAGCTCCTTCTGCCGGTCGCGCAGCCGCTTCTTCTCGAGGCTCGCCGCGAGCCGCGCGCGCAGCAGCACCGGGTTGACCGGCTTCGGAAGGTAGTCCTCGGCGCCCAGCTCGATGCAGCGGACCACGTGGTCGAGGCCCTCGAGCGACGACGTGACGATCACGGGCGTGTCGCGCAGCGCGAGGTCGCCCTTCATCGCCTCCAGCACCGCGAAGCCGTCGAGCTCCGGCATCTCCATGTCGAGCAGCACGACGTCGAAGCGCTCGCGGCGCAGCATCTCCAGCGCGACGCGGCCGTTCTCCGCGCTCGCCACCGTGTGGCCGAGGAGTTCGAGGTTGCGCGTCAGCAGCAGCCGGTTGACCTTGTTGTCGTCGGCCACCAGGAGCCGCGCCGGTGCGGCGGCGAGGTCACTCATCCCGCAATTCCCGCAGTGCCACGGCCACGCGCGCGTACTCGCCCTCGACCGGGGCGAGCGCGTCCGCCCCGCGCGCGGCCACCGCGTCCACGCCGGCAGTCTCGAGGTCGCGCGCGAGCGCACCCAGCGCCAGCGCGCCGAACGTGTTGCCGTTCGACTTCAGCGAGTGCGCGGCGCGGCGGAAGCGGTCGGCGTCCAGCGCAGCGAGCGACTGCGCGAGGTCGGCGAGCATACCGGGCGCCTCCTGGAGGAACGTGTCGATCAGCTCGCGGACGAAGTCGCTGCCCGTCGTGTCGCGAAGCGCGGCGAAGGCTTCGGGGTCGATGGTGGAGATCACGGCAGATCCTTGCGGGAAGTGGTGTTGGCGAGCGCCTCGACCAGCCGCTCGACGCGGATCGGCTTGGTCAGGTAGTCGTCCATCCCGGCGGCGAGGCACATCTCGCGGTCGCCGGTCATCGCGTTGGCGGTCATCGCGACGATCCGCGGCCGCGCGTCCGGTCCGAAGCGCGCGTTGATGCGCCGCGAGGCCTCGAGGCCGTCCATCTCGGGCATCTGGACGTCCATCAGCACGACGTCGTAGGCCTGCCGCTCGACCGACTCCACCGCCTCGATGCCGTTGGACGCGAGGTCCGCCCGGTAGCCCATCTGCTGCAGCAGCCGCAGCGCGAGCTTCTGGTTCACGACGTTGTCCTCGGCGAGCAGGATGCGCAGCGGGTGCCGTGCGGCGAGCCCGGGATCGAGCTTGAGCGGCGCCGTGTCCGGCGCGGGCTGGCGCGCCGCATCGCGCGCGAGCAGGCCGACCAGCGCGTCGAAGAGGTGCGACTGCCGCACCGGCTTCGCGAGATAGGCGGCGAAGAGCGTGTCGTCGTCGCCGGCCTCGCGGCGCCCGAGCGAACTCCACAGCACGCGCGGCAGGTCCGGGCGCGCGTCGCGCAGCCGCCGCGCGAGCGCGACGCCGTCCATCTCCGGCATGTGCATGTCGACGACCGCGGCGTCGAACGACTCGCCGGCGTCGATCCACGCGAGCGCCTGCGCCGGCGAGCCCGTCTCGCGCACGTGCATTCCCCACTTGGTCGCCTGCAGGCCCAGCACGCGCCGGTTGGTCGCGTTGTCGTCGACGACCAGCAGCCGCTTGCCGGCAAGGCCCGGCTGCACGCCGGTGATGCTGTGCTGTCGCGCCGGCGGCACCTCGGCCACGGGAGCCTCGATCGTGAACAGGAACGTCGACCCGTGTCCCGGCCCAGCGCTTTGCGCCCACATGCGGCCGCCCATCAGCTCGGCCAGCCGCCGGCTGATGGCGAGGCCAAGGCCGGTCCCGCCGTACTTGCGCGTCGTCGACGAGTCGGCCTGCGAGAACGACTGGAACAGGCGGCCCATCGCCTCGTCCGTGAGGCCGATGCCGGTGTCGCGCACGGCAAACGTCAGCTCGACGCGGCCCGACGCGGCCGGCTGCGCCGTCACCGTCAGCACCACCTCGCCTTCGTCGGTGAACTTCACGGCGTTGGACAGGAGGTTGAGGATCACCTGCCGCAGCCGCGTCACGTCGCCGGCGACCGCCGCCGGCACGTCGCCCTCGAACAGGTACGCGAGGTCGAGGTGCTTCTCGACGGCGCGCGTGGAGACGAGGTCGAGCGCCGACTCGACGCAGTCGCGCAGGTCGAACGGCGCGACCTCGATGTCCATGCGGCCGGCCTCGATCTTCGAGAAGTCGAGGATGTCGTTGATGATGGTCAGCAGCGCGTCGCCAGACTCGCGGATCGTCGCCGCGTAGTCGCGCTGCTCGCGGTCGAGCGGCGTGTCGAGCAGGAGCCCGCTCATGCCGATCACCGCGTTCATCGGCGTGCGGATCTCGTGGCTCATCGTCGCGAGGAAGGCGCTCTTCGCCTCGTTCGCCGCCTCGGCGGCGGCGCGCGCCTGCTGCGCCTCGTTGAAGAGGCGCACGTTCTCGATCGCGATCACCGCCTGGTCGGCGAACGTCTCGAGCAGCGCGACGTCCTTGTCGCCGAAGGCGCCGGGCATGCGCCGGAACACGGCGATCGTGCCCAGCGCCGCGCCGCCGCGCAAGAGCGGCGCGAAGATCGCCGCCCGGTAGCCCATCTTCAGCGCCATCTGCCGGCCGCGCGGGTACTGCGCCGCCGCCACCTCGAGGTCGGGGACGTGGATCGTCCGGGCCTCGAGCGCGCACGTTCCGACGAGGCTCCGCGAATCGAGCGGCACGGGGCCGCTGTCCATGCCCACGTTGGCCTCCACGTGCAGCACGCCGTCCCGCAGCAGGCGCAGCGCGACGACGCTGTCGTCGAACAGACCGTGGCAGCTCGCCACGATCGCCTCGAACACGGGCCGCGCGTCGGTGATCGAGCCGCTCATCGCCGACAGGATGCGGGCGGTCGCGGTCTGGCGCTCCAGCGACTCCTTCGTGTCGTTGAACAGGCGGACGTTCTCGATGGCGATCACCGCCTGGTCGCGGAACGACTCCGCCAGCGCGATCGCCTTGTCGCTAAAGGCGTTCGCGCGCCTGCTGCCCAGCACCAGCACGCCGGCGCAGGCGTCGCCGCGCAGCAGCGGCAGGTACAGCGCCGAGTCGAGGCGGAGCTGCTCGTGCCGCACCCGCTCGTGCGGGGGAAGCTCGATCGCCGACCAGTCGGGCACGTACAGCATGGTCCTGCCGGCGATCGCGCGCGACGGGAAGTTGGCGTCCGGGTCCACCGGCATCACCGTCGATCCCGGCACCGGCGTCAGGCCGGCAGGGGTGGCCATGGCCTTCGGCGAGTAGGTGTCGCCGCTCACGATCTGCACGATGGCGATGTCGCAGCCCAGGCGGTTGACCGCGGTCGTGACGATTGCGTCGAACACCGGCTGCACGTCCGTGGGCGAGGCACTGATGACGCGCAGGATGTCGGCGCTGGCGGTCTGGCTCGCCAGCGCCTCCTTGGTCTCGTTGAAGAGGCGAACGTTCTGGATCGCGATCACCGCCTGGTCGGCGAACGTCTGCAGGAGGCCGACCTCGTCGGACGCGAACGGGCGCACCTCGTTGCGCAGCAGGGAGATGGCGCCGATCGCCTCGCCCTCGCGCAGCAGCGGCACGTTCAGCACGGTGCGGAAGCCGTAGCGCGCCTGGATCGTGCGGATGTCCGGATAGTCGGTGTCCATCACCGGAAGCACGTCCTCGACGTGGATCGGCTGGCGCTCGAGCACGCAGCGGCCGCCGATGGAGGCCCGCGACAGCGGCAGCGTCTCGAAGCCCTCCATCGCGGCGTACGCGGGGCCGTAGCTGGTCTTCGCGTGCAGCCGCCCGTCCTCGACGAGCCAGACGCGGCTGCCGTCGGCGTGGCACAGCTGCCCGGCGCGCTGGGCGACGGCCTCCAGCACCGGCTGCACGTCGGTCGGCGACTCGCTGATCACGCGCAGGACCTCGGCGGTCGCAGTCTGCCGGTCCAGCGCCACCTTGGTCTCGTTGAACAGCCGGGCGTTCTGGATCGCGATCACCGCCTGGTCCGCGAAGTTGCGCAGGAGCGCGATCTCCTTGTCGGAGTACGGCCCCGGTTGCTCGCGCCCCACGAACACGGTCCCGGCCCCCTTGCCTTCCCACAGCATCGGGGCGACGAGCAGCGCACGCAGGCCCTGCGCCGTCCATCCCGCCCGCGCGCGCGGCGGGAGGTCCGGCTCGACGTCGATGTCGGGGTAGTGGAGCACCCGCCCCGTCGCCACGGCAAGCCCGGTCGCGCTGCTGCCGTCGAGCGGGAACGGAAACTGCGCGGCCACCTCGGCCCGGTTCGCACCGTGGTACGCGACCATGTGCACCATGCCGTCCTCGATGACGTTGATCTGGCCGACCTTGCCGGCGAACAGGCGCTCGCAGCTCGCCAGGATCCGCTCGAACACCGGCGACGCGTCGGCGATCGAGCCGCTGATCGCCGCCAGCACCTCGCCCGAGGCGCGCTGCTGCTCGAGCGCCTCGTTCGTCTCGTTGAACAGCCGCGCATTTTCGATCGCGATCACGGCCTGGTCGGCGAACGTCTGCGCGAGAGCGACCTCCTGTTCGTCGAACCGGCCGACGGTCGCGCGGAGGATCGTGATGCAGCCGATGGCCTTGCCTTCGCGCAGCAGCGGCACGAACAGGCACGACTTGTAGCCGAGGGACACCGCCAGGTCGCGCATGCGCGCGAAGTGCTTCACGCCTTCGCCGGTGTCCGGGACGTTGACTACCCGCGAGTCCAGGATGCACGTGCCGGCGCCGCTGCCACGGTCGAGCGGCCACGGCTTCAGCACGCCGGGCCCCCGCTGCTCGCCACTGTCGTCGCAGTATGCAACCGCTTCCAGCATCTTCCCGTTCGGGAACACGAGCGCCACGGCCTTGCCCGAGAACAGGCGCTGGCAGCTCTGGACGATCGCGTCGAACACCGGCTGGGTGTCGGTGACCGAACCGCTGATCACGCGCAGCACGTCGGCGGTGGCGGTCTGCCGGGCGAGCGCCTCCTGCGTCTCGTTGAAGAGGCGCGCGTTCTGGATCGCGATCACCGCCTGGCCGCCGAACGTCGTGAGCAGCGCAATCTCCTTGTCGGTGAACGGCCGCGGCGGCTGGCGCAGCGCGACGATCGACCCGATGCCGCGCCCCTCCCACAGCATCGGCACCCAGGCGATCGAGCAGTGGCCGATGAGATCGACGACGCCACGCGGCGCGGGCGGCAGGTCCGCCATCGCCGACGTGTCGGGAATCTGGATCGCGCGCCGCTCGTCGATCACGCGCGCGGTCATGGTCTCGGCGAGCGGCTTGGGGAACGTGCGCACGATGGCCTCGAGCGCCGAGCCCCGCCACGCGGCCGTGTGCACCATGCCGTCGTCGCGCGCGAGGAAGATTCCGAGCTGCTCGGTGGCGAAGAGGTGCGCGCAGCTCTGCAGGATCTTGTCGAACACAGGCGCGGTGTCGGCCACCGAACTGCTGATGACCTGCAGCACCTCGGCGGTGGCTGTCTGCTGCTCCAGGGCTTCCTTCGTCTCGTTGAACAGCCGGACGTTCTCGATCGCGATCAGCGCCTGGTCGGCGAACGACTCGGCGAGCGCCACCTCGGCGTCGCGGAACGGGCCGGGCGTCCTGCGCCCGAACACCAGCACGCCGATGCACTCCCTTTCGCGGAGCAGCGGCACCATCAGCGACGCGGTCATGCCGCTGGAGGCGCGGATTCGCCGCTCCCTCTCGGGAAGCTCGATGGCGCTCCAGTCGGGCAGGTGCAGCATCCTGCCCGTCGTGAACACGCGCGCCGGGAAGTTGTCGGCAGGGTCGATCGGCGTGTCGCCGGGGGTGATCCCGATGGGAGACCCGTCCGAGGTCGCGCCGGCGACCATCGATTGCGAATTCCCGCTGCGCAGGACAACCACGGTCAGGTCGCACGCGAGCAGCCGCACCGCCGTGCCGACGATCGCGTCGAACACCGGCTGGACGTTCGTCGGCGAGCTGCTGATGACCCGCAGGATGTCGGCGGTGGCGGTCTGCCGGGCCAGCGCCTCCTGCGTCTCGTTGAACAGCCGCGCGTTCTGGATCGCGATCACCGCCTGCTCGGCGAACGTGCGCAACAGCGCGACCTGCTTGTCGGTGAACGGCCCCGTCGTGGCGCGGCCGATCCACAGCGTGCCGATGCCGCGCCCCTCGGACAGCATCGGCGCGAAGATCATCGAGCGCAGCCCCATCGCGTGGCAGCCCCTGACCGACGCCTCGGGCATGTCGCCGGACTCGACGTCCGGGTACATGAGCACCCGGCGGTCGAGGATCGCGATGCCCGACGCCATCTCGCGCGTCAGCTTCTGCGGGAACAGCCGGCGCAGCTCGTCGTCGCCCGGGCCGGCGTAGGCGCCGACGACGAGCATCCCGTCGTCGCGCACCAGCGTCATGCCGACGCGCTCGCCGGCAAAGAGGTGCTGGCACCGCTCGAGGATGACGTCGAACACCGGCTGCGTGTCGGCGATCGAGCTGCTGATGGCGCCCAGCACCTCGCTCGACGCGCGCTGCTGGTCGAGCGCCTCGCGCGTCTCGTTGAACAGGCGCGCGTTCTCGATGGCGATCACCGCCTGGTCGGCGAAGGTGGCGAGCAGCGCCATCTGGCTGTCCGTCAGCGCGCCCGGCTCCGGCGACGAGACCGAGATCACGCCGATGGCGGCGCCGTCGCGCACGAGCGGCGCCGTCGCGATCGACCGGAAGGCGAGCCGCTCGGCGTTCGCCCGGAGGTAGGGGTTCGCGCCGGGCGCGCGCGTGTCGGCCTCCTGCAGCGCCCGGCACTCGAGCACCGCGCGGCCGGCGAGATTGCTCTCGTCGATCGGCAGTACGTCGGCGCCGTGGAACTCGCCGCCGGCATCGTAGCTGCGCGCGCGCCGGCGCAGGCCCTCGTCGTCGACGGTGCGCAGCGCCGCCTTGCGCCCGAACAGCCGCGCTGCGCTCGCGACGATCGCGTCGAACACCGGCTGCGCGTCCGTCGGCGAGCCGCTGATGACCCGCAGGATCTCGGCCGTCGCGGTCTGCCGCTCGAGCGCCGCGCGGGTCTCGTCGAACAGGCGGGCGTTGTTGAGTGCGACGGTGGCCTGCCGCGACAGCCCGGCGAGGAACTCGAGGTCGCGGGCGTCGAAGGGCTCGCCGCCGTCGCGCCACACCGCCATCGCCCCTTCGACCGCGCCGTCGCGCTGCAGCGGCACGACCATCAGGCGCTCGTCGTCCTGCCGCCCGGTGCCGGGGATCTGCACCGCGCGCGGGTCGGCCCGGGCGTCGTTGATGAACTCCGGCTGCCCGCTCTCGAGCAGGCTGCCGATGATGCCGACCCCGCCCTCGATGGTCGTCGCGCGGATCGCGTCGGCGGCCTCGCCGACGGCGACGATCGCGCGAAAAGTGCCGGTGCCGGGCTCGGGCAGGAAGATCGCGCTGTTGTTCGCCTGCAGCAGTTCCTTCGCGTGCCCGGCGATGCGGTTCATCACGGTCGGGAGGTCGAGCGACGACGACAGGTCGCGCCCGACCTCGGCCAGCGCCGCGGCCTCGCGGCCGCGCGCCTGCGTCTCGTGGAACAGCCGCGCGTTCTGCAGCGCGACGCCCATCGACGCGCCGACCGTCGACAGCAGGTGCACCGACGCCTCGTCGAACGCGTCCTCGCGCTCGAAGCTCTCGAGGGCGATCGAGCCGCGCAGCTCGCCGCCGATGACGATGGGCACGAACACCGTCGACAGGCTCGAGTCGGTACCCGGGACCGTGCGGATGTCCAATGCGGCCATTTCGGCCTGGTTGCGAATGACCACCGGGACGCCGGTGGCGAGCCGCTGCGCGAGCTTCGCCTCGGGCTTGTAGGGCACCGGCGGCAGGTCGAGCCGCTGCCCGTGCTCGTAGTCGTACAGGTGGTGCACCATGTCGGTCCGCTCGTCGCGCCAGCGGATCGACATGTCGCCGGTGCGGAAGAGCTCGCGCAGCTTGTCGCCGACGAGGTCGACGATCGCCTGGAAGTCGAGCTCGCGCGCCATGCCGTGCTGGACGCTGTTGATGACGGCGAGCTCCGACGAGCGCCGCTCGGTTTCCTTCAGCAGGCGCTGGGTCTCGTCGAACAGCCGCGCGTTCTCCAGCGCGACGCCCATGCTGCCGGCGAGCGTCTGCAGCAGCCGGACGTCGCCGTCGGAGAACGCGTGCTCGCGCTCCATGTCCATCAGGTGGATCATGCCGCGCACGCGGCCGGCGACCTTGAGCGGCACGAACACCGCCGACTTCTCGGTCTGCGTGCCGGGGACGGTCAGCGAGCCGTAGCGCTCCGCGACTTCGTCGAGCCGCTCGTTCACGACGATCGTCTCGCCGGTCTCGACGACGTGGCGGCTGAAGCCGCGGTCGGGCAGCGCGTGCGGTGCGACCTCCACGCGGCGCCCGCCCTCGGACAGGTAGACGTAGTCGACGAGGCCGGTCGCCGGGTCGTAGATCCGGATGGCGAGGTCGCACTGGCGGAAGATCTCGCGGATCTTGTCGCCGACGGCGTCGTAGATGCCCTGGATGTCGAGCTCGGCGGCGAGCGCCGCCTGCACGCCGTTGATGATCGCGAGCTCGGCGGCGCGCTGCTCGCTCTCGCGGAAGAGCCGCTGCGACTCGGCGTACAGCCGCGCGTTCTCCAGCGCGATGCCCATGCCCGCGGCGACCGTCGTCAGCAGGCGCACCTCGGCGGGACCGAACGCGTTCTCGCGCTCGTAGTTCTCCAGCACGATCGCGCCCAGCACGCGGTTGCCGCCGACGATGGGGACGAACACGCTCGACTGACTGCGGTCGGTGCCGGGAAGGACGCCGATCCCCAGCGCTTCGGCATCGGCCCGGCGGTTCAGCACCAGCGGCTCGCGGCGCTGCATCGCCGTGTAGACCGCGCTGTCGCGGCGCGCAGGCGTCGGGGCGGGGCGATGCCGGACGCCGTGCTCGTACTCGTACAGGTACAGCACGAGGCTTCGCTCCTCGTCCAGCCAGCGGATGCCGATGTCGCCGGTGCGGAACACCACCCGCAGCTTGTCGCCGACCAGGTCGACGATCGCCTGGAAGTCGAGGCTCGCCGCCATGCCTTCCTGGATGCCGTTGATCAGCGCCAGCTCGTCCGCGCGTTGCTTCAGCTGCCGGTTGCTCGCCGACAGCTCCTCGGTGCGCTGCGCGACCTTGTGCTCGAGGCCCTCCGACCACTGCGCGTTGTCGAGCGCGACGGCGGCCTGGCTAGCGAGCATCGCGAGGAGGTCGCGGTCGGTCTCGTGGAAACGGCCGAACGCGCCGTCGATGTCGGCGTACAGCACGCCGACGAGCGCGTTGCGGGCGACCAGCGGCGCGATCACGCGCGAGCGCTGCGCGGTCGCGGCCGCGCGCGCCGGCACGTGGTCGAGCAGCGCCATCCGCGAGGCGCGGACGCGGTCGAGTTCCGGCGCGACGTCGCGCAGCAGTGCCTCCGGGTCCTCTCCGTCGGGGGCCAGCGCGCCGGCGAGCCGCGGCCCGTCCGGCGCGTCGACCACCAGCAGCACGCGCTCGGCACCCGAGATCTCGGTGGCCTCCTCGATCAGGAATTCGTGCAGCTCGGTGCGGCTGCGGATCTCGTTCAGCCGCAGTCCGGCCTCGACCAGCCGCTCGAAGGGCTCGCGCAGGTTGCCGCGGACGGTCAGGTGCGGCGGCAGGCGACCCGCCGCGGCGCGGTCGCGCGCGCGCTGGGCGACGACCGCGAGCACGATCCGGCGCTTGTCGGGGTCCTTCGCCAGGCAATTGCGCCGGAGCCCCTCGTCCCTGATCGCGCGGATCGGCGCGACGACGAAGCGGTAGGCGTGCGCGAGCGCGCGGCGCGCGGCAGCATGGCGGCCGCTCGCCCGCAGCGCGTCGTAGTGGTTCCACAGCACCCAGACCGTGTCGATGCCCTGGATCGCCTTGCTGCCGTGCTCGCGGTGCCGCGCGACCGCGACCTCGATCGCGGCGAGCGCCGCCGCCGGATTCCCCAGCGCGAGGTGCGCCTCGCACAGCGCGGTGTTCGCCATCATCTCCAGCGCGACGTGATCGGTGCCGGAGAGCGCGCGCGCCGCGGCTTCGAGCGGCGCCAGCGCCTCGGCCGGCGCGTCCTCCCACGTGGCGAGCACGCCGAATGCGACGTCGCGCTGGATCGGCGCGGTCGCGCCGCCGGCGGCTACCCACAGCGCGGCGGCGGCTTCGACGTGCGCGCGCGCCGCCGCGCGGTGCCCCATCGCGTGCTCCGTCAGCGCAAGCATCCACGTCGTTGTCGCCAGGCCGCCGAGCGCGCCTGTCTGCAGATAGATGTCGGCCGCCTGCCCCAGCAGGCGGCGCGCGCGCCGGTACAGCCCCAGCTCGTGGTACACGAGCGCGAGGTTGTGGACGATCATCGCCTTCCGGTCGACGTAGCCCGCCGCCTCGAACGCCGCGAGCGCCTGGCGCAGCAGGTCCTTGCGCTTCGCGATGTCGGCCTCGTAGAACGTCAGCATGTTGAGCGCGTTGCCGACGCCGAACGCATCGCCGCTCCTGCGGGCGAGCGCGAGCGCCGCGCGCGCGGCGCGGTCGGTGTCCGGCCCGCGGCCCTGCGCGCTGCGGGCGGCCGAGAGCCCCCACATCGCCTGCCCTTCCCAGCGGGGCTCGCCGAGCGCCCTGAACATGCGGGCCGCCTGCTGGCAGGTGCGCGCGCCCCGCTCGTTGTCGCGCAGCCGGAACTGCGCCTCGCCCAGCCGCAGCAGCGCCATCGCCTGCTGCTTCGTGTCGCCGCCGTCGCGCGCGGCGACGAGTGCGTCGCCGGCGGTGGCGAGTGCGGTCTTCGGGTTGCCGCTGCGGATTTCGACGTACGCGCGGCGGACGAGGGCCTGCGCGAGCAGCGCCGGCTTGCGCGCACGGCGCGCGAGCTCGACCATCGTGGCGGCATCCGCCGCGACCGCGGCGAGGTCGCCCGACGCCATGCGGCTCTCGGCGCGCAGGTCGAGGAGCGCGACGCGTTCGGCGACGGGCACGCGCGGCATCGCCAGCGCGGCGTCGGCCGCGGCGATCGCCTGCGCGTGGCGGCCGGCCGCCGCGTGCGCGGCGATGTGCGTCGCGGCCGATCCCGTCGACGCGCGGCCGGTGCGAGCGTTCGCCTGCGAACGGGGCATCCAGAAGCTCCCGAGGGATCGTTGGAGCGGCGCCTGCCCGGCTCCCCGCCGCGCGTCGACACCCGCCCGGGTCGGCCGTGCGCGGTGCCGCATCGTCGCCCGGGCGCTAGTCTACAGCGCGGGCACGATCGCGGAAGCCCCCGGCCCGCGGCGCCCGCCGTGATTTGACAGTGCGCCCGCGAATGCGTAGCCTACGGACTGCGCCGATTTGAGGCTTCAGCTTGCGGGCGCTTAATAAATTCCGCTAAAGCGAGGTTCGCTCCAGCCAGGGGATGCCTGGCGGAGCACACGAAACCCGTTTGGCGGCCGCCCAAACGGGTTTTTTGTTTTTCCCGCAGGGAACGCATCATGAGCGATCAGACGAAGCGCGGCTTCACCACCGCCATCCTCCACTCCGACCGCGACGCGGCGATCGAGCACGGCGCACTGCACAAGCCGCTGCACCTGTCCGTCGCCTACGGCTACCGGGACGCACGCGAGCTGGCGGCGGTGTTCCAGGGCCGTGCCTCCGGCTACGCCTACGGGCGGCAGGGCAACCCGACGTCGGCGGCGCTGGAGGCGAAGGTCTCCGCGATGGAGGGCGGCGTCGGCACGATCACGTTCGCGACCGGGATGGCCGCGATCGGCGCGATCATGCTGGCGCTCTTCAAGGCGGGCGACCACGTCGTGTCGAGCCAGTTCGTGTTCGGCAACACGTCGAGCCTGCTGCTGACGCTGGAGGCGCACGGTCATCCGGTGTCGTTCGTCGACGCGACCGACGTCGCGGCGGTCGCGGCGGCGCTCACGCCGGCCACGCGCGTCGTGTTCGTCGAGACCATCGCCAACCCGCGCGTGCAGGTCGCCGACCTCGCGCGCATCGGCGCGCTTTGCCGCGAGCGGGGAATCCTCTACGTCGTCGACAACACGATGACCTCGCCGTGGCTGTTCCGGCCGAAGGACGTCGGCGCCGGCCTCGTCGTCAACGCGCTGACCAAGTACGTCGGCGGCCACGGCAACGCGCTGGCCGGCGCGATCACCGACACCGGGCTCTTCGACTGGACGAAGTTCGCCAACATCGCCGACGCGTACAAGTCGCAGCCGCCGCGCAACTGGGGCCTGCAGCAGCTGCGCAAGAAGGGGTTGCGCGACTGGGGCGGCACGCTCGCGCCCGAGCAGGCGCACCACATCGCCGTCGGCGCCGAGACGCTCGCGCTGCGGATGGACCGGATCTGCGCCAACGCGCTCGCGCTCGCGCAGTTTCTTCAGGAGCAGCCGCAGGTGCGCGCCGTGTACTACCCGGGGCTCGCGTCGCACCCGCAGCACGCGCTGGCGAGCGCGCTGTTCCGTGCGTTCGGCGGCCTGCTGTCGTTCGAGCTCGCCGACGGGATCGACCCGTTCGACTTCCTCAACCGGCTCAAGGTGGTCGTGCTGTCGTCGAACCTCGGCGACAACCGGACGCTCGCGATTCCGGTGGCGCACACGATCTTCTGGGAGATGGGCGCGGAGCGGCGCGCGGCGATGGGAATCGCCGACTCGCTCGTCCGGATCTCGGTCGGCATCGAGGACTGCGACGACCTGATCGCGGACTTCCGGCAGGCGCTGGGCTAGGGTCAGATTCGAATTTCGCGCACGGTCGCGCGGATCTCTCGCCGGCGCCTCCCGAAATTCGAGTCTGACCCCCGGTTCGCCGCGGAGTCGCCCCTCACCCCAACCCTCACCCCGCAAGCGGGGAGAGGGGGCGCGCCTGCGGCGGGCGAAAGCCGCCGCAGCGCGGTGCCGCCGAGCAACCGGTCGTCGCTTTCGCCTGCGCTCGCAGGAAGCGCGGACACTGCGCTCACTCTCCCCGCGCGCGGGGAGAAGGTTGGGGTGAGGGGCGGTTCTCGCGTCGTCGCGCTTCGCAACGCGCCGGCCGGGTCGTCGCGCTACCCGCCGATCTCGCGCGCGTGCACGCCGTCAGCAGCGACGGCGAGGTAGTGGCCGCGGTCGTGCCAGTCGGCGAGCACGTAGCGCTCGCGGCGCGTGCCGTCGACGTCGTGCTCGTGCCGCGCCGGCCGGTGCGTGTGGCCGTGGATCAGCCTCCGCGCGTCGTGCCCGCGCAGCGCTGCGACGACGGCGCCTTCCGCGACGTCCATGATCGCCTCGGGCTTCAGCGCGTTCTCGCGGCCGCTGCGCCGCCGCAGCCACCACGCGATGCCGAGGCGCACGAGGTACGGCATCGCGAGCAGCCGCGCCTGCGTCTCCGGCGCGCGCATCCGCGCGCGGTACGCCTGGTATTCGGTGTCGTCGGTGCACAGCTCGTCGCCGTGGCACAGCAGCGTGCGCACGCCGTGCAGGTCGACCGCCGTGAAGTCGGCGAGCATCGTCGCGCCGGACGCGCGCGCGAAGCGCTCGCCCAGCAGGAAGTCCCGGTTGCCACGGCCGACGAACACGGGCACGCCGGACTTCGCCACGCCGGCGAGCGACGCGACGATCGCCGCCGCGAAGCGGCTGCGCATCTGGTCGTCGCCGACCCACCAGTCGAAGAGGTCGCCGAGCACGTAGACGCCCGCCGCGTCGCGCGCGGGGCCGGCCGCGAACGCGTGGAACGCCGCGACGGCCGCCGGTCGGTCCGGCGACAGGTGCAGGTCCGACAGGAACAGCGTCGGCCGAGGGTCGGATACCATTTTCGGCGACACCGGCGCCGCGCCGGGCACGGTGACGAAAATGGTGCCTGACCCTATTGCTCCTCGGCCTTGACGATCACCACGTCTTCCTTCGGCACGTTCTGGTGGAAGCCGCTGTTGCCGGTGGGCACCGCGCGGATCCGGTCGACGACGTCCTGGCCGCCGACGACCTTGCCGAACACGCAGTAGCCCCAGCCGTTGGCGGACGGCGCCTTGTAGTCGAGGAAGTCGTTGTCGGCGACGTTGATGAAGAACTGCGCGGTCGCCGAGTGCGGCTCGGACGTGCGGGCCATCGCGACCGTGTAGGCCTTGTTCTTGAGGCCGTTGGTGGCCTCGTTGGCGACCGGTGCGCGGGTCGGCTTCTGGTTCATGCCGGGCTCCATGCCGCCGCCCTGGATCATGAAGCCGTCGATGACACGGTGGAAGATCGTGTTGTCGTAGTGCCCGTCGCGCACGTACTGCAGGAAGTTGGCGACGGTGGCGGGCGCGTTCTCCGCGTCGAGGTCGAGGCGGATCTCGCCGTGGCTGGTTTTCAGGACGACCATGTCAGTCTCCGGGTTGGCGCGGCATCAGCCGCCGATGACCTTGGCGCCCTTGATCACGACGAGCGTCGCGGGCACGTCGGCGGGGTTGATGCCGGGCGGCACCTTGTCGGTCGCGCCCTTCGGCGCCTTGGCGATCTTGTTGACGACGTCCATGCCCTCGATCACCTTGCCGAACACCGTGTAGCCGTAGCCCTGCGGGGTCGCCGCCGAGAAGTTCAGCCGGGCGTTGTCGTTGACGTTGATGAAGAACTGCGACGTCGCCGAGTTGGGGTCGCCGGTGCGCGCCATCGCGATGGTGCCCGGGACGTTCTTGAGGCCCGCCTTCGCCGAGCTCTCGGACTCGATGGGGATCGGGGGCTTCGTGGGCTTCTGGTAGAACTCGGTCGTGAAGCCGCCGCCCTGGATCATGAAGCCGTCGATCACGCGGTGGAACTGGGTGCCGACGTAATGGCCGCTCTTCACGTAGTCGAGGAAGTTGGCGACGGTCTTCGGCGCGGCGTCCGGATACAGCTCGAGCCTGATGACGCCCGCCGTGGTGTCGAACTCGACCTGCGGATTGGCGGCGAGCGCCGGCGTCACGGCGACGGCGGCGAGACCCGCGGCGAGGAAGAGCTTGCGCAGCATGGTGGTTCTCCTTGGGTGGAAGCTGTGTACGGCGTTCACTTGGCCGCCGCGGGTGCGGCCGGTGCGGGCGCGACCGGCGCAGGCGCAGCGGGTGCAGCAGGCGCAGCGGGTGCGGCCGGCGCACCGGCCGGCGCGAGCACCTCGCGCGCGAGCCTGAGCTTCACCGGCGCGGTCCGGTTGCGCGGGTCGCGGGCGATCGCCTTCTCGTAGTTGACGGCGGCGAGCCGCGCGTGGACGTCGCCCAGGTTCTCGTAGGCGATCGCGTAGTCGGGCGCGGCGGCGATGGCCGCCTCGAGCTCGGTCCGGGCGAGCTCGTAGTCGCCCTTCTTCGCGTAGAGCACGGCGAGGTTGTTGTGCGGCTCGGGCAGCTCCGGGTAGTCGCCGAGCACCGCCTGGAACACGGCGATCGCCTCGTCGGTCCGGCCGGTGTCGGTCAGCGCGACGCCTTTCAGGAAGCGCGCCTGCGGCTCGCGCGGGCGCTCCGCCGACAGCTTGTCGAGGACCGCGATGGCCTCGGCGTACTTCTTCTCGGCGATCAGCCCGCGTGCGTCGCGCAGCGCCCGCCCGTACGCCTGCCGCGCGGCTTCGCTGAACTCCCGCGGGTCGGTGGTCGCGTCCGACTGCGCGAGCGCCGGCGGCGCGGCGAGTGCCAGCAGCAGGGAGAACAGGAGCGGAAGGGAACGCATCGCGATGGCACGGACGGACCCCGGGCGGCCTGCAGCCCGGGACCGCGATTCTAGCAGCCCCGGCGGATCAGGCGCCCCGCAGGCGCGCGGCCGTCGCATCGATGAGCCGGCGGGCGATCGACACCGACGGCGGCAGCTTCGGCAGCGCGTCGGCGGGGAACCAGCGTGCCTCGGCGATCTCCTCGTCGTCGAGGCGGATCTCGCCGCCGGCGTACTCCGCCGTGTACGCGATCATCAGCGAGTGCGGGAACGCCCACGACTGGCTCGCGAAATACGTGAGCGCGCCGACCTCGACGCCGACTTCCTCGCGGACCTCGCGCCGGATGCAGTCCTCGATGGTCTCGCCCGGCTCGACGAAGCCGGCCAGCGCGCTGTACATGCCCGGCGCGAAGCGGTGCGCGCGCGCGAGCAGGAGATCGCGGCCGCGCGTGACGAGCGCCATCATCGCCGGCGACACGCGCGGGTACGCGACGAGGCCGCAGGCGGGGCACTCCTTCGCGCGCTCGCTGGCGCGGTCGCGCGTCGGCGTCCCGCAACGGCCGCAGTAGCGGTGCGAGCGGTCCCAGTCGACGACCTGGAACGCGCGCGCCGCGAGCGCGAGCTGCGGCTCGGGCACCTTGAAGAAGAGCGCGCGCAGCCCCGCGTAGCGCATGCCGGGGGGCTCCGGCGCGTCGTCGGGGAGGTTCAGCGCGACGCACGCGACGGCATTCAGCGTCCCCAGGAAGTGCGCCGGCCCGTGCACGCCCGCCTGCGCGAGAGGTCCGAGCGTCGGGACCGCGAGCGCGTCGTCGGGCCCCGCGAAGACGAGGACGCGGTCGCCGCGGAACGCGAACGCGTGCGCGTCGCCCCCCAGGACGGCGGGCAGGACGTGCGACGGCGTGAAGCCTTCGGGCGTGTGCATCGGATTGCGGCGGGCGCCCGCCTGCCCCTGCGCCGCGCGGCGTCAGCCCGCCGTACGGCGCAGGCGGATCTGGTTGGGCAGCGGCACCGAGCGCCGCAGCACGTCCTCGGCGAGCCAGATCGCGGCCCGGCGCGCACGGGCGGCGACCGTCGCCGGCGGCATCCGCGCGTAGTCGTCGTTGTAGACGTCGAAGCCGTAGTCGCCGCGGTAGCCCAGCGCGTCGAGCCGCGTGACGAGGTCGGCGAGCGCCTCGCTGTGCGCGCCTTCGCCGGGGAACACGCGGTGATGCCGGTCGGTCGCCATCCGCTCGTCGTCGCCGCCGGCCTCGGGCCACATGAAGTCGGCGAGCTTCACGACGAAGATGTCCTCGGGCGACAGCATCTCGAGGTCGTCGAGGGGCGCCTGCGCGGCGAACGTGTGGAACGAGTCGATCGCGATGCCGAGGTTCGGCGCGCCGGCGCGGCACACGACGTCCCACGCGGCGGCGAAGTCGCGCACGCTGCGGCCCCACGACAGGCCCTCGTACGCGATCCGGATTCCGAGGGGAACGGCCAGCATCGCGAGCCTGGAGAGGTCGCGCGCGATGGCGTCCTCGTCGCCCGTCGCGTGCGCCGACGTCGACGACGCGACGAGCAGCAGCTTCGCGCCGATCGCGTCGCACATCTCGAGCATCGACTTGGCGACGTCGACCTTGTACGCGTGCAGGCGTCCGGTCAGGCCCTCGAAGTCCGTGAGCGCCTCGAATCCCGTCACCCGCAGGCCGCTCGCGCGGATCGCGCGTGCCGCGTCGTCGATGCCGCCCGGGTGCCCGACGACGTCGTGCGCCGACAGCATGATCTGCGCAAAGCCGGCGGCGCGGACGACCGCGAGCTTCGACTCGAGCGTGCCGGCCAGCGAGACCGTGCCCATCCCGAAGTCGTCGATGTTGATGTGGGGGGTGCTCATCGCGTGCCGCTCGCGTCCGCGTCAGGGCCGCTCGTCGTGGACGAGCTCGAACATGACGCCGCCCAGGTAACCCTGCGTCAGCGCGCCGCGCGGGTCCGAGTGGACGCCCTGCGACTCGACGAAGCCCACGCCGCGCTCGCGCAGCGCGGCCACCGCCTTCAGCACGTCCGGCGTGCCGAGCCCGACGCGCTGCAGGCTCTCCTCGGGCTCGACGTCGAGGATGCCGGGCTTGGGCTCGATCAGCTGCAGGAAGAACTTGCCGCACGGGCTCTGCAGCACGTGGCCCTTGGGCAGGATGCCGTAGCGCTCGGTGTCCGGCAGCTTGCGGAAGCCGAAGAGCTCGGCGTAGAACTGCGTCCAGTCGTCCATCCGGTCGTTGCCGATGTACTGGACGATGCCGAACCAGCGCATGCCGGCGAGCGCGGGCGGATGCGGGTCGACCGTGGGGATCAGCGTGAAGTCGACGTCGTAGATCGAGAACTCGCGGTAGCGGTCGACGAAGTAGATGCGCGACGTGCCCACGCCGTGGATCGCCGGGATGTTGAGCTCCATCACCTCGACGTGCGTCGGCACCGCCCACGCGCCGCGGTCGATCGCGTAACGGTACGCGGCCGCGGCGTCGCGCACGCGCAGGGCGACGGCCGCGATGACCGGCACCTCGGTCGGCCGCACGCTGCGCGGCAGGCCGGCGAAGTGCGCGTTGACGACGACGTTCATCTCGCCCTGCCGGTAGAGCAGGACCTCGCGCGAGCGGTGCTTGGCGATCGGCCGGAACCCCATCATCTCCAGCACCTGCCCCAGCGCCTGCGGCTTGCTCGTCGAATACTCGATGAACTCGATGCCGTCGAGGCCGAGCGGGTTGCTCGCGTCGGCGATGAGTTCGCGATCGGCTGCCTCGGTCATTGCGCGGCTCCTCCTGCCGCGTATTGTGGCACGGCCGCCGCCCCTCACCCCAGCCCTCTCCCCGCAAGCGGGGAGAGAACGGTGGGCGCGAGCGCTCGCCAATGCCCTCCCTCTCCCCGGCACGTGGAGAGGGAGCGGGCGACGCCGATGCTCCACCGTCTCCCTCCCTCTCGACGGGGAAAGGGAGCGGGCGACGCCGATACTCCACCGTCTCCCTCCCTCTCCCCGGCACGGGGAGAGGGCCGGGGTGAGGGGCGGCGCGTCGCTACGCCAGCGCCAGCGGCAGCGTGCGCAGCCGCTTGCCGGTCGCCGCGGCCAGCGCGTTGGCGACCGCGGGGGCGATCACCGGCACGCCGGGCTCGCCGACGCCCGAGGGCTTGGCGGTGGACGGCACGATGTGGACGTCGATCGCCGGCATCTCGTTGATGCGCAGCAGCGGGTAGTCGTGGAAGTTCGACTGCTCGACCACGCCGTCCTTGAGCGTGATCTTGCCGTACAGCGCGGCGGTGAGGCCGAAGCCGATGCCGCCTTCCATCTGCGCGCGCACGTTGTCCGGGTTGACGGCGAGGCCGCAATCCACGGCACACACGACGCGGTCGACACGGATCTTGTTGTCCTTGTCGACCGTGACCTCCGCGACCTGCGCGACGACCGTGCCGAACGACTCGTGCACGGCGACGCCGCGCCCGCGCTTCTCGCCGGCCTTGCCGGCGCGAGCGGCTTCGACCAGCCGGCCTTCTCCGCCGCGAGCTCCAGCGCGGCCAGGTGCCGCGGGTGCTTCGCGAGCATCCCGCGCCGGAACGCGACGGGATCCTTGCCCGCTGCGGCCGCCAGTTCGTCGACGAACGTCTCCGTCGCGTACGCCGTGTGCGTCGAGCCGACCGAGCGCCACCACAGCACGGGCACCGGCACCACCGGCGAGTGCAGCTCGACCGCCATGTGCGGGATGGCGTAGGGCAGCGTCGACGCGCCCTCGACGCTGGTGACGTCGATGCCGTCCTTCACCATCTGCGCCTCGAACGCCGTGCCGGCGAGGATCGACTGGCCGACGATCCGGTGGTGCCAGCCGACGACGTTGCCGGAGGCATCGAGCCCGGCCTTCAGCGCGTGGAAGTACAGCGGCCGATAGAAGCCGCCCTTCATGTCGTCCTCGCGCGTCCAGACCAGCTTGACCGGGATGCCCGGACGGCCGCCGCGCGCGAGCGCGGCCGCGATCGACACCGCCTCCAGCACGTAGTCGGACGCGGGGCTGGCCCGGCGGCCGAAGCTGCCGCCCGCGAACAGCATGTTGAGCTTCACCTGCTCGGGCTTCAGTCCCGTGTATTTGGCGATCGCCATCTGGTCGCCGGTCTGGAACTGCTCGCCGTTCCAGACCTCGCAGCCGTCCGCCGTGACCTTCGCGACGCAGTTGAGCGGCTCCATTGCCGCGTGCGCGAGGAACGGGAACTCGAACGCGGCCTCGAGCTTCTTCGCGGCGCCGTCGATCGCCTTGGCGGCATCGCCATCCTTGCGTGCGCCCTTGCCCGGCGTGGCCGCGAGCCGCTTGTACTCGGCCATCAGGTCGGCCGACGAGCCCTTGTATCCCGACTTGGCGTCCCACTCGGCCTTGAGCGCGTCGCGGCCCTTCTTCGCCGCCCAGAACGACGTGGCGATGACGGCGACGCCGGTCGGGATCTCGATCACGAAGCGCACGCCGGGGATGCCGGAGACGCTGGCGGGGTCGAAGCCCGCCAGCACCTGGCCGAACCTCGGCGCGTGCGCGACGACCGCCGTCAGCATGTCGGGCAGCTTCACGTCCTGCGTGAACTGCGCGGTGCCGTTCGACTTCGCCTTCGAGTCCGTGCGCGGCACGTGCTTGCCGATGAACACGAAGTCTTTCGCGTCCTTGAGCTTGACGGTCGCCGGCACCGGCTGCTTCGCGGCCGCATCGGCCAGCTCGCCGAAGGTCGCCTTCTTCCCGTTGGCGTGGAAGACGACCCCGTTCTTCACCTGGACCGAGTCGGCCGGCACCTTCCAGCCGGCCGCGGCGGCGGCGACCAGCATCGCGCGCGCGGCGGCGCCGGCCTGCCGGTACTGCTCGAACGAGTTGGCCATCGCCGTCGAGCCGCCGGTGCCCTGCGCCGGACCCCAGAACAGGTTGTTGTAGCGCGACGCGTCGGCGGGCGCGCCTTCGGCGCGCACCTGCGACCACGCGGCGTCGAGTTCTTCCGCGATCAGCGTCGGCAGGCCGGTGTACGTGCCCTGGCCCATCTCCAGGTGCTTGACGACGACGGTGACCGTGTTGTCGCGGCCGACGCGCAGGAACGCGTTCGGCGCGGAGCAGGCCGGGCGCGGCGCTGCCGACGGTCCGGCCGGGGCCCGACATCTGCGCGGCGGCTTCGCCCGTGAAGCGCGAGCGTGAGGCCGGCGCCGGCGGCGGCGGTGGACTTGAGGAAGACGCGGCGCGACATCGTGGTTTCGCGGACAGCGTCGCGGGGGCGCATGCGCATCGGATTCATCGTCGTCTCCTACGCCAGCGCCTTGGCGGCTTCCTTGATCGCCGCGCGGATGCGCACGTACGTCGCGCAGCGGCACGCGATGCCCGTCATCGCCTCGTCGATGTCGGCGTCGGTCGGGCGCTTCTTCTTCGCGAGCAGCGCCGCCGCGGCCATCACCTGGCCCGACTGGCAGTAGCCGCACTGCGGCACGTCGAGCTTCTCCCACGCCGCCTGCACGGCACGGCCTTCCTTCGTCGCGAGCCCCTCGATCGTCGTGACCTCGACGCCGGGCTTGAGCGCGGACAGCGGCGTGACGCACGAGCGCGTAGGCTGGCCGTCGAGGTGCACGGTGCACGCGCCACTGGCGCATGCCGCACCCGAACGGTGCCGGTCATGTTGAGGTTGTCGCGCAGGATCCAGAGGAGCGGCGTGTCGCCGGGCACGCTGGCCGCGATGTCGACGCGCTCCTTGTTGACGAAGAAGGTAGGCATTGCGAGGAACTCCTGATCGGGAAGCGTCATTTTACCGCTTGCGCGGGCGTATAATCGCCTGTTATCCCAAGGGAAATGGCCGACATGGAAGCCGAGCAGATCAACGCCATCGCCAACACGCTCGCCGACGTTGCCCAGCGCGCGGCCGAGCTGCGGAGGTATCTTTGACTTCGACGTGAAGTCGGAGCGGCTCGCCGTCGTCGCGCGCGAGCTCGAGGACTCCAGGGTCTGGGACGACCCGCAGCGTGCGCAGGATCTCGGCAAGGAGAAGAAGGCGCTCGACCAGATCGTCGGGACGCTGACCGGCCTCGACGCGGGATTGCGCGACGGCCGCGAACTCTTCGACCTCGCCAAGGCCGAGGGCGACGACGCGACGCTCGCCGCGGTCCGGGAGGATGCGGCGCGCCTCGAGAAGACCGTCGCCGACCTCGAATTCCGGCGGATGTTCAGCCATCCGCTCGATCCCGCCAACTGCTTCGTCGACATCCAGGCGGGGAGCGGCGGCACCGAGGCGCAGGACTGGGCGGCGATGCTGCTGCGCATGTACTTGAAGTACTGCGAGCGCAAGGGTTACCGGACCGAGGTGCTGGAGGAGTCCGAAGGCGACGTCGCCGGCATCAAGAGCGCGTCGGTCAAGGTCGAGGGCGACTACGCGTACGGTTACCTGCGCACCGAGGTCGGCGTGCACCGTCTCGTGCGCAAGAGCCCGTTCGACTCCAACGCGCGGCGGCACACGTCGTTCGCCAGCGTGTTCGTGTACCCGGAGGTCGACGAGTCGATCGAGGTCGACATCAACCCGGCCGACCTGCGCATCGACACCTACCGCGCATCGGGCGCCGGCGGGCAGCACGTGAACAAGACGGATTCCGCAGTTCGCATCACCCACCTGCCGACCAACATCGTCGTCCAGTGCCAGAACGACCGGTCGCAGCACCGGAACCGCGCCGAGGCGATGGCGATGCTGAAGTCGAAGCTCTACGAGCTGGAATTGCGCAAGCGGCGCGAGGAGCAGCAGAAGCTCGAGGACAGCAAGACCGACATCGGCTGGGGCCACCAGATCCGCTCGTACGTGCTCGACCAGTCGCGGATCAAGGACCTGCGGACCAACTACGAGGTCGGCAACACGCAGGCGATCCTCGACGGCGACCTCGACGACTTCATCGCGGCGAGCCTGAAGCAGGGCGTGTAGTGACCGCGTTCGTCTTCGACATCGACGGCACGATCATCGACTCGATGCCGTTCCACGGCGAGTCGTGGCGCGTGTTCCTCGAGCGCCGCGGCGTGGCGTACGGCGGCGAGGCATTCCTGCGGCAGTCGGCCGGCCGGACGGGCGTCGAGCTGATGCGCGAGCTGTTCGGCGCGATGAGCGACGAGGCGGCGTGGGCGCTGGTGCACGAGAAGGAGGACGTCTACCGGGAGCTCTTCCGGCCGGCGTTTCGCGAAGTTCCGGGGTTCCGGACGTTCGCCCGCGCGGCGCGCGCCGCGGGCATCCGCATCGCCTGCGCGACGGCGGGCGACGCGCGCAACATCGCATTCGCGCTGGACGGCCTCGGCATGGCCGGCGAGTTCGATGCGACCGCCGGCGCGCACGACGTCGCGCGCGGCAAGCCGCACCCCGACCTGTTCCTGCTCGCCGCCGCGCGGATCGACGCCGACCCGGCCGCGTGCGTCGTGTTCGAGGACGCGCCGCTCGGCATCGAGGGCGCGCGGCGGGCGGGGATGCGCGCGGTCGCGATCACGTCGAGCGAACCCGCGGCGCGGCTCGCCGGCCCCCACGTGCTGACCGCGCTTGCCGACTACCGCGGCGTCGCGCCGCGCGACATCATCGACCTGGCCGAGCGCGCGCACACGCCGGCCGCCTGACCCACAAGAGCGACCATGAGCGAGCCCACCACCGGATCCCCGCCGCAGGACGAGAACCAGATCATCGCCGAGCGCCGCGCGAAGCTCGCGGCGCTGCGCGCGCAGGGACAGGCGTACCCGAACGACTTCCGGCGCGACGCGCTCGCGGCGGACCTGCACGCGCGGCATGGCGAGGTCCCGAACGAGACGCTGGAGCCGCAGGGCCTGCGCGTGGCGATTGCCGGCCGCATGGTGCTGAAGCGCGTGATGGGCAAGGCGTGCTTCGCCACGCTGCAGGACATGTCGGGGCGCATCCAGCTGTACGTGACGCTCGACGCCGTCGGCGCGGCGGCGCTCGACGACTTCAAGCGCTGGGACTTAGGCGACATCGTCGGCGCCACCGGCACGCTGTTCAAGACGCGCACCGGCGAGCTGTCGGTCCGGGCGGGCGAGATCCGGCTGCTCGCCAAGGCGCTGCGGCCGCTGCCGGAGAAGTTCCACGGCATGACGGACGTCGAGCAGCGCTACCGGCAGCGCTACGTCGACCTCATCACCAACCAGGCGTCGCGCGACACGTTCGTCAAGCGCTCGCAGATCGTGCAGGCGATCCGCGAGTTCTTCGTCCGGCGCGGCTACCTCGAGGTCGAGACGCCGATGATGCACCCGATCCCGGGCGGCGCCGCCGCGCGGCCGTTCGTCACGCACCACAATGCGCTCGACATGCAGCTCTACCTGCGCATCGCGCCGGAGCTCTACCTCAAGAAGCTCGTCGTCGGCGGGATGGAGAAGGTGTTCGAGGTCAACCGCAACTTCCGCAACGAGGGCATCTCGACCCGGCACAACCCGGAGTTCACGATGCTCGAGTTCTACGAGGCCTACCGCGACTACCACTACCTGATGGACCTCACGGAAGAACTCGTGCGCGAGGTCGCGCTGAAGGTGCGCGGCACGGCGGCGATCGAGTACCAGGGCACGCCGATCGACCTCGGCAAGCCCTTCGACCGGCTGACGATGGCGCAGGCGATCCACCAGTACAACCCGCAGTATCCGCTGGCCGAGCTCGCGAAGCCCGAGTACCTGAAGGTCGCGCTGGCGCCGTTCGACGTCGAGGTGTTCGACACCGACGGTGTCGGCCTGCTGCAGCTGAAGCTCTTCGAGGCGACCACCGAGGCGAAGCTCGTGCAGCCGACGTTCATCGTCGCGCACCCGACCGACGTGTCGCCGCTCGCGCGCGCCAACGACGCGAACCCGGCCGTCACCGACCGCTTCGAGCTCTTCATCACCGGGCGCGAGATGGCCAACGGGTTCTCGGAGCTCAACGACCCCGAGGACCAGGCGGCGCGCTTCCGCGCCCAGGTCGAGGCGCGCGAGGCCGGCGACGAGGAGGCGATGTTCTACGACGCCGACTACCTGCGCGCGATGGAGTACGGGCTGCCGCCGACGGCCGGCGAGGGCATCGGCATCGACCGGCTGGTGATGCTGCTGACCGACGCGCCGTCGATCCGCGACGTGATCCTGTTCCCGCAGATGAAGCCCGAGGCGTAACTCGCTGCGCGCGGCCTTGCGGCGACCGCCCGGGCGAAGGGGCCGGGTCCGTGCCGGGAGCGTAGCCGCGCGAGTCGCGCAAATCGAGCCTGGCTCGGTTTCTCCCAAATCGAGCCTGGCTCGGTTTCTCCCCGCGGGGGGGGCCGGGCGGCCTCCGCGCAAATCGAGCCTGGCTCAACAAATCGAGCCTGGCTCGGTTTTTCGGACTCGGTTTTTCGACACGACAGGACAAATCGAGCCTGGCTCGGTTTGTCGATCTGCCGGCGAGGCGCATGCCGTGCCGGGCCTCGAGATACCCTGGCGGGGTATGTTGACAAGTACCCCACGGGGGTATATGGTGCCGGGATGGACGCCACCGTTGCCCCCGCTGCGCCCGCCACCCCGCCGAAGCCGCCGACCGAGCGCGTCGACCTGGGCCTCACGGGCATGACGTGCGCCGCTTGCGCGACGCGCATCGAGCGTGTGCTGAACCGCGTGCCGGGCGTGGCGGCGACGGTCAACTTCGCCACCGAGACGGCGACCGTCGGCTTCGACCCGGCCGTGGCCAGCCCCGACGCGCTGATCGCCGCCGTGACCCGGGCCGGCTACGGCGCGGCGGTGCGCCGCGATCCCGAGGAAGACCGCAAGGCCGACCAGGCGCGCAAGGCCGCCGCGTACGCGGCGCTCAAGCGTGAGTTCGCCGTCGCCGCGCTCCTCACGGCGCCGCTGCTGGCGCAGATGGTGCCGATGCTCGCCGGGGGTGGCCTCTTCGGCGGCGCGCACGCCGACCTGCTGCCGCGCTGGCTGCAGCTCGCGCTGGCCACGCCGGTGCAGTTCTGGATCGGCCGGCGGTTCTACGTCGGCGGCTTCAACGCGCTGCGCGGGGGCGGCGCCAACATGGACGTGCTGGTGGCGCTGGGCACGACGATGGCGTACGCGTTCAGCGCGGCCGTCACGTTGTTCGGGCTCCACGATCAGCACGTCTATTTCGAGGCGGGTGCTGCCGTCATCACGCTGGTGCTGCTGGGCAAGCTGCTCGAGGCCCGGGCGAAGGCCGGCACGTCGGCGGCGCTCGAAGGGCTGCTGCGGCTGGCGCCGAAGACCGCGCACGTCCTGCGCGACGGCGGCGCGGTCGACGTGCCGCTGGCCGAAGTCGTCGCGGGCGACCGCTTCCTCGTGCGCGCCGGCGAGAGCGTCCCCGTGGACGGCGTCGTGCGCGACGGCACGACCGAAATCGACGAGAGCATGCTGACCGGCGAGAGCCGCGCCGTCGCGAAGGCGCCGGGCGCGAAGGTCTACGCCGGCACCGTGAACCAGGACGGCCTCGTCACGTGCGAGGCGACGGGTGTCGGCAGCCACACGCTGCTCGCGGGCATCGTGCGGCTGGTCGGGGAAGCGCAGGGCAGCAAGGCGCCGATCCAGCGGCTCGCCGACCGCGTGTCGGGCGTCTTCGTGCCGGTCGTCGTCGTGATCGCGGCCGTCACGTTCGCCGCGACGTGGTGGCTTGCCGGCGACGCGACCGCCGCGCTCGTCCACGCGGTCGCGGTGCTGGTGATCGCCTGCCCGTGCGCGCTCGGGCTCGCGACGCCGACGGCGATCATGGTCGGCACCGGCCGCGGCGCGCAGTCGGGCATCCTGATCCGCAACGCCGCGGCGCTCGAGCACGCCGGCCGTCTGCAGGCGCTCGTCGTCGACAAGACCGGCACGCTGACCGAAGGCCGTCCCACGGTGACCGACGTCGTCGCCTTCGGCGACGCCCGTCGGGCCGACGTGCTGCAGGCGGCGGCGAGCCTCGAGCAGGGATCGACGCATCCGCTCGCGCGCGCGATCCTCGCGGCGGCGAAGGCCGAGGGCGTCGCGCCGCTGCCGGTCGCGGACTTCGTTTCGATACCCGGGCGCGGCGTCGCCGCGCGCATCGGCGCCGACGCCGACGCGACCGCGCTCGGCGCGCTGGCGTTCGTCGGCGAGCGCGGGTTCGCTCCGCCGACCACCGAGATATTGACGCTGGAAAGCGAGGGCAAGTCGATCGTCGGGATCGTGCGCGGCGGCCGCGCGCTCGGCGTCGTCGCGCTGGCGGACGCCGTAC
>JBGAMF010000018.1:0-48886 GCA_044223185.1 Casimicrobiaceae bacterium
GATTCGAACGTCGAGACGTTCGCCGCGGTGAAGCTCGCGATCAACTCGTGGCGCTGGCAGGGCGTCCCGTTCTACATCCGCGCCGGAAAGTGCCTGCCGGTGACCTGCACCGAGGTCCTGCTGCGGCTGAAACGCCCGCCGACCGTCTTTCCGACGTGCTCGGCGCCGCCCAACCACTTCCGCTTCCGCGTGAGCCCGGACGTCACGCTGGCGCTGGGCGCCACGGTGATGGACGCCGCCGACCGCGGCGTCGGCGCGCAGGTCGAGCTCCTGGTGAGCCACCGGCCGGGCGCCGACGAGCCCGACGCCTACGAGCGCGTGCTGGGCGACGCGATGGCGGGCGACACGACGCTGTTCGCGCGCGAGGACTACGTCGAGGAGGCGTGGCGGATCGTGGACCCGGCACTCGCCGCCGGCGTGCCGGTCCATCCGTACGAGCCGGGGCAGTGGGGGCCGGCGGAGGCCGCGCGGCTGGCGCCGCCCGGCGGGTGGAGCGACCCGGTGGTCCGGGCGTGATCCGGCCGATGCCGCGCCGATGACGCCGATCGAGCTGCAGTCGTTCGCCGACGCCGACATCGTGGCGCGGCGCGCGGCCGCGTACATCGCGGGCAAGGCGCGCGAAGCCGTGCTCGCGCGCGGCCGCTTCAACCTCGCGGTGAGCGGCGGCCGCACGCCGTGGGCGATGCTGCGCGCGCTCGCCGGCGAGGACGTGCCCTGGATCAACGTCCACGTGTTCCAGGCCGACGAGCGCGTGGCGCCGCCGCGCGATCCCGACCGCAACCTCTCGCACGTCTACGACAATCTGGTCGACCGCGTCGCGCTGCCGCCTGCCAACCTGCACGCGATGCGCGTCGAGGCGACCGACCTCGCGGCCGCCGCGCAGGCCTACGCGGGGGAACTCGCGACGTTCGCGGGCACGCCGCCGGTGCTCGACCTCGTGCACCTGGGGTTGGGCCCCGACGGCCACACGGCGTCGCTGGTGCCGGGCGACCCGGTGCTCGCCGAGGACCACGCCGACGTCGCGCTGACCGGGACGTACCAGGGCCGGCGGCGGATGACGCTCACGTATCCGCTCCTCGACCGCGCACGCACGGTGCTGTTCGTCGTCACCGGCGCCGACAAGGCGGCGATGGTCGCGCGCCTCGTGCGCCGCGACCCGGCGATCCCCGCCGGCCGCGTGACCGGGCAGCGGGCGCTGATCATGGCCGACGCGGCGGCCGCCGGCGGCGCGGCCGCCTGACTTCCGAGGGGCCGACGATGGCGTTTCCGCAGGACATGGACGTCGCGACGCTTTGCATCGACACGATCCGCACGCTTACGATCGACGCGGTGCAGGCGGCCAACTCCGGCCATCCGGGCGCGCCGATGGGGCTCGCTCCCGCGGGGTACACGCTGTGGAACCGCGTGCTGCGCTACGACCCGGCCGACCCGGTCTGGCCGGCGCGCGACCGCTTCGTGCTGTCCAACGGCCACGCGTCGATGCTGCTGTGGTCGCTGCTGCACCTGGCCGGCGTGCGGGCGGTGAACCCGGACTACGAGGTGGTCGGGCAGCCCGCGGTCACGCTCGACGACATCCGCCGCTTCCGGCAGCCCGGCAGCCACGCGCCCGGACACCCGGAGTACCACCTGGTGTCCGGCGTGGAGACGACGACCGGCCCGCTGGGGCAGGGCATCGCCACGTCGGTCGGCATGGCGATCGCGCAGAAGTGGCTGGCCGCGCGCTACGACGCGCCCGGGTTCATGCTGTTCGACTACGACGTCTACGCGATGTGCGGCGACGGCTGCCTGATGGAGGGTGTCGGCGCCGAGGCGGCGTCGCTGGCAGGACACCTCCAGCTCGACAACCTCTGCTGGCTCTGGGACAACAACCACATCACGATCGAAGGCAGCACGCAAATCGCGTTCACCGAGGACGTCGTCGCGCGGTTCCTCGCCTACCAGTGGAACGTCGTCACCGTCGGCGACGCCAACGACGTCGCGCGCATCGAGCACGCGTTGGCAGAGTTCCGCGCGACGAAGGGCCGGCCGACGCTGATCGTGCTCGACACGCACATCGGCTACGGCTCGCCGCACCGGCAGGACACGGCCGCCGCGCACGGCGAGCCGCTCGGCGCCGAGGAAGTGAAGCTCACCAAGCGCGCCTACGGCTGGCCGGAGGACGCGCAGTTCCTGGTGCCCGCCGGCGTGCGCGAGCACTTCGCCGCCGGCATCGGTGCGCGCGGCGCGCGCCTGCGCGGCGAGTGGAACGCGAAGTTCGCCGCCTACCGGGCGCAATATCCGGCGCTGGCCGACGAGATCGAACGGATGCAGCGGCGCGACCTGCCCGACGGCTGGGACCGCGACCTGCCGGCGTTCCCGGCCGACCCGACCGGCGTTGCCGGCCGCGACGCGTCGGGGCAGGTGCTGAACGCGCTCGCGCGCAGCATTCCGTGGTTCATGGGCGGCTCCGCCGACCTCGGCCCGTCGAACAAGACGACGCTGAAGTTCGACGGCGCCGGCGACTTCCAGCCGGGCACGCCGGCGGGCCGCAACTTCCACTTCGGCATCCGCGAACACGCGATGGCCGCGGTGGTCAACGGCATGGCGCTGTCGAAGCTGCGGCCGTTCGGCGCGACGTTCTTCATCTTCAGCGACTACGCGCGCGGCGCGATCCGCCTGTCGGCGCTGATGGAGCTACCCACGCTGATGGTGTTCACGCACGACGCGATGGGCGACGGCGAGGACGGGCCGACGCACCAGCCGATCGAGCAGCTCGCTTCGCTGCGCGCGATCCCCGGCATGACGGTGCTGCGGCCGGGCGACGCCAACGAGGTGACCGAGGCCTACCGGTGCGCGCTGCGGTTCAGGCACCGGCCCGCGATCCTCGTGCTGTCGCGGCAGCCGCTGCCCACGCTCGACCGCACGCGCTACGCGCCGGCGGCGGGCGTCGCGCAGGGCGCGTACGTGCTGGCCGACGCCGCGGGCGGCGCGCCGGAGCTGATCCTCATCGCGTCGGGCAGCGAGCTCTGCCTCGCCGTCGCCGCGCACGACGTCCTCGTCGCGCAGGGCGTGCGCTCGCGCGTGGTGTCGATGCCGTCGTGGGACCTGTTCGAGCAGCAGCCGCCGGAGTACCGCGACCGCGTGCTGCCGCCCGCCGTGACCGCGCGCGTGGCGATCGAGCAGGCGTCCACCTTCGGCTGGGAGCGCTACGTCGGGTCGCGCGGCGCCGTCGTCGGCATGCACACGTTCGGCGCGTCGGCGCCGCTGAAGGCGCTGCAGCAGGAGTTCGGCTTCGAGCCCGCGCACGTCGTCGCCGTCGCAATGCAGGCGCTCGCGGCTAACGCATGCTGACGGCGCGCAAGTCTACGCCGGTCGTCGCAGCCATTCAGTCCGCACGCACGCGCAACCGAGCCGGGAGCGAAGCGACCTGTGAACGGCGCGCTTCGTTGCGCTTTCCGCGCGGAAAGCGCCGGGCCGCCCCAAGCTTTTCGCGCTGACTGCTTCGGTCATGATGCTTCGGTCATGAATCGCGCGGGCGGGCGCGAAGCGCTGCCCGTGCGATTCATGACCGTCACTCGTAGGTGCGGCGGAAGAAGATGCCGAAGCTGCTGACGACACCCGCTTCCGCCCGCAGCGTCCACGACCGCGACAGCGTGTACTCGATGCGCAGCGCGTTGGTGGCGACGGTCAGTCCCTGCTCGTAGACGAGCGTCAGGCGGTCGGAGATGCGCTTGCCGAACGCGACGACCTGGCCCGACGTGCCGCCGGTGACGCCCGCCGCCGTCTCGCGCACCGAGATGTCGTCGAGGCCGACCGTGTTGGCGATCTGCTGCGTAATCGGCTTGCGGCCCTGCCCGAGCAGCGACGCCGACGCGGCGGACAGCATCGCGACGTCGCCGCGCCCGGCGCGGTCGAGGCCCTGGCCGGTCAGCAGCCACGACAGCTTCTCGCCGTCGGGGACCGGCGGGTTCGACACGAGGCGCACCCGCGGCTGGCGCACGGTGCCGGTGACCTCGACGCCGGCTTCGACGGCGAGGTTGCGGCGCACGGCGACGACGTCGAGCGCCGGGTTGTTCGCGGGTCCGTCGAAGATCAGCTGGCCGCGGTCGATGTCGAGCCGCTGGCCGAACACGTAGTAGGTGCCCGCGACCGCGCGAATCCGGCCGTTGGCCGCGAGCGTGCCGGCCGGCGTGGTCGTCACCCGCACGCGGCCGGCGAGCCGCGTCTCCAGGCCCTCGCCGCTGAAGCGGAAGTCGCGCCCGAGCGCGACCTCGACGTCGAGCGCGAGCGGCAGGTCCGCCCCCTGTCCGGCAACGGCCTGCCGCGGCTGCCCGACGATCACGACGTCGTCGGACAGGCGGCCCACGCTGGTCGCCTCGTAGATCACGCGGCCGCGGTCGACGGCGATCTTCCCGGCCAGCACCAGCCGGCCGTTCTCGAGCGCCAGCGTGCCGTCGCCGTCGGCCACCACCAGCAGGTCCGGCCGGTTGACGACGGTGAAGTCCGTGGCACTCCACTCGACGCGGGTGCCGTTGCGGGTGTCGGGGGCGTCCACGGCGCGCAGCAGCGTCCCGCGCGCCGTGAAGCGGCCGTCACCGCCGGCGAGCGACAGTTCGTCGAGGACGAGCGCCCGCTCGACGACGCGCGCGCGCAGCCGCCCGTCCCGCAGGTGGACGCCGTACTGCGGCAGGTCGAAGCGCAGCGCGTCGCCGGTCAGCGTCCCGGCGAGCACCGGCGCGGCGAGCGTGCCCCGCGCGGTGACGTCGACCTGCGCGCGACCATCCATCACGGCCGCGGTCCTGAGCCACGGCTGCAGAGGCTTCAGCGACGCAAGCTCGGCCTTCAGCGCAGCCTCGAGCGGCGCGTCGGCCGCGACGCGCGGGCACGGCGCTGGCCGCGACCCTGGCCGACGCGTCGGCGTTGCCCGCACGCGCCGAACGGAAGCGCGCGGTGGCCGCGAGCGCGTCGTCGGCGAAGCGCGCGCCGACGGCGAGCTCGCTGATGCCGAGCGCCAGGCTCGCCGCGTCGGCCGCCGCGCTGTCGGTGCCGTACCAGTCGCCGCGCTCGCGGCGGACGTTGACCTCGCCGTTGAGCCGCGGCGTGGCGGCGAGCGACCAGTCCCGCCGACGACCAGCGTCGACGTGAACGGCGGCGCGCGGCCCGCGAGGCGCACCAGCGCGTTGAACGGGATGCCGGTGAACGTGCCGCGCGTCGCGATGCGGCCGTCGTCGAGCGCGAGGCTCGCCATGTCGGCGTGGCCGTCGACCACCGCGACGCGTGGCACCGACGCGCACGCGGCCCGGCGCGACCTCGAGTACCGCGGGGGCCTCGAGCCGGAACGGTATCGAGCCGCGGTTGTCGAGGGCCTCGACGGTGCCCTGCCACGCGAGCTCGCGCGTGCCGTCCGCGCGCTTGCCCTCGACGACGCCGCCGGCGACGCGCGCGTCGGCGGCGATGCCTTCGCCGGAGAGCGCGAGCGAGGCCGCGTGCCGTGCGAGCGTGCCGGTCACGTTCGCGCGCGCTGCCGGAAACGTGCCGGCGGGGCCGACCACGCCCGCCGCCGCGATCGCGATCGCCACGGGTCGGGCCGCGAGCGGCACCGGACCCGCGGCGGCGACGCCGGGCGCCACGCTCGCCGTCAGGTCGACCTTGGCGACGCGCCACGCTTCGCCCCACGCCAGCGCGCTGCCGTGGGCGTCGACGGTAAAGCCCGGGCTCGGGGCCGCGCCCGTGATCCGGCCGCGCGCGGCGAGCGCGCCGGCGAGCTTCGCCGGCACCGCATCCGTCGCGGCGCGCGCGACGAGCGGCGCGAGCTCGGCGAGATGCGGTGCCTCGAACGTAGGCGAGCGCGTCGCCGGCCGCCGAACGCGCCGTCGAGCTTGAGCGTGGCCGTCCCGACGCGCAAGTCCACGGCCACGTCCTTCGCGGCCCCCGGCGTCGCGCGTGCGCGCGCCGTGCCGCTTGCCGCGTGGCCCGCGAGGCGGCTCGACTTGTCCAGCACGATGCTCGCCGTCACGTCCCACGCGGGAGCGAGCGTGCCGCGCGCCTCGACCGTTCCGTCGAGGGCGGACGCGGGCATCGCCACGAACCGCGCCGGGTCGAACTTCGTCGCGCGGGCCGACAGGGTGAACGCGCGCGTGCGGCGTCGAGGGCGAGGCTGCCGCTGCCGGTGACCTCGCCCGCCCCCGCCCGCGCCCGCGCACGCTCCACGACGACGCGCCGGCCTTCGACCGTCGCGGCGAACGCGAGCGAGAGGTCGGCCTGCCGCACGTCGCCGCGCACGACCTGCCGCTGCCCGCCGACCTCGGCGACCAGCGTGCCCGACATGCGGGTGGCCACGAGCGACGACTGGATGCGCGCGAGGTCGATGCCCGTGAGCGCGAGGTCGAGCGCCACCGCATCGGCGCGCACCGGGATCGCGGCGGTCCCCGTCGCGCGGCCGCCGCCGGCCAACTGCGCGTCGATGCCGGACAGCGTCGCCGTCGCCCCGTCCCATGCGAAGCGCGCCGCCAGCGCCGTCAGCGGCACGCGGCCCGCGTCGAGCGTTCCCGCAGCGTCGTTGCGCGCCGAGAGCGTGCCCGCGAAGCCCGCGCCCTCCGGCCGCGCCGACACCTCGAGCGCGAGCCGCGTCGTCGGCAGCGCGGCGCCGAACTGCGCGAGGTCGACGTCCTGCGCCGTCACGTCCGCGGACTCGAGCATCGCCGGCGCGAACGGTGCGAGCGTGGCCTTCGCCGCCAGCGTCGCGCCGCGCAGCTCGCCGTCGGCGGCGACGCCGATCCGCGCGAGCGTGCCCGTTGCCGCGACGCGTGCCGCGCCGCCGCGAAAGTCGCCGTCGCCGGCGAACGCGAGCGCGCCGTCGAGCGCGTACGGCGGCGTGGCGCCCACGCGCGTTGCCCGTGAGGTGCCCTGCGCGGTGACGAGCCGGAGGTCGCGCACCGCGTGCTCCGCCGCGCTGCCCGCGTACGCGAACGCGACGCCCGTGACGTGGCCTTCGCCCGTGCCCGTGCGCCACTCGACGCGCTCGACACCGATGTTGCGGATCTCGACGTCGAGCGGCAGCGCGAGGCTCTCCGGCAGGCCGCCCCCGGCGCCGCCCGCCTGCGCGAAGTCGAACGACAGCCGCTTCGCGCCCAGCCCCTCCACCTTGATCCGGCGCGACAGGAAGTCCAGCGGGCTCCACGTCAGCGCGACGTCGCGCGCCTCGACCGCGACGCCGTCGCCGCGCCACGCGAGGCGCGCGACGCGCACGGTCGACAGCAGCGAGCCCTCGCCGCCTTCGATCGCCAGGCGCCCGGCGGACGCCTGCATTGCGCGCTGCAGCGCGTAGTCGAGCGCGGCCTGGCTGCCGAGCAGCGCCCACGCGCCGGCGACGAGCGCGACCGCGACGATCGCGAGCTCGCCGGCGAGCCACGCCAGCGTGCGGCCGAAGCGGCGGCGCGGCGCGGGCGGCGTGGCGGACTCCGCCATGGTCAGAACGACAGCCCGACCGAGAAGTGGACGCGGACCTCTCGACCTCGCTCGCCGTACGCCAGGTCGAGGCGGAACGGGCCGATCGGCGTGCGCACCCGCACGCCGGCGCCGGCACCGACGGCGGGCGAAAAGTCCCCCACCTTGTCGACGGCGTTGCCGGCGTCGACGAAGGCGGCGATGCCCCACGACGGGTTGATCCAGTGCGTCGCCTCGACGCTGCCCACCGCGTAGTAGCGGCCGCCGACGATGGCGCTGCCCTCCTGCACGCCGAGGCTCTCGAACGCGTAGCCGCGCACGGTGGTGTCGCCGCCGGTGCGGAACAGGAACATCGACGGGATGCCGACGCGCGACTGCGCCAGCACGGCGCCCACGTCGGCGCGCGCGTAGAGGCTGGTCGCTGCGCGTGAACGGCCACCATCCGACGATGCCTTCCCGACGACGCGTCCGAACTGCTCGGTCGACACGCCGGGAACGCCGTACCCGCGTGCGCGGTGGCCATCCACCCGCGCGTCGGCGAGAGGATGTCGTCGGTGTTGCGCCACGTGTACTCGCCGTCGACGTACAGCGCGTGCGACTTCTCGCTCGGCGCGCCTTGCGGCGACTGGTCGTTCTCGAAGAAGCCGACGCCGAACGCGGGCGTGCGCCGCTCGTCGAGCGCGCGGGTGCGCGCCGTCACCGCCCACGTCACCGTCACCAGGTTCTCGATGTCGGTGCGCTGCCAGCCGCCGGCGTAGGTGTCGATCCACCCGTCGGCGAGCCACGACGGAAACCCGCCCGGCCGCGGCGGCGGAACGAAACGCACGTCGATCTGCTGCAGCTTCGACTCGAGGCGCGCGCTGGTCCACAGCTGCAGCGCGTGGCCGTCGAGGTTCGTCGCTGTACGAGGCGCTGACGCGATACTCCGTGTCGGTCGAGTAGCCCGCGCCGAACTCGAGCCGCTGGCGCGGCGCCTCGATCACCGACAGCGTGAGCGGTCGCGTGCGCCGCCGCGCTCGGGTCGGGGTCGATGACCGCCTGCACGCTGGCGAAGTAGCTCGATGCAGCAGCCGCCGCACGTACTCGTCGACCGCCTGCTCGTCGTAGCGGTCGCCGGTGCGCACGTTGGCGAAGTTGCGCACCATCTCGGGCGAGTAGCGCGACAAGCCCTGGATGTCGATCATGCCGATCGTAGAACGGCGGGCCGCTGTCGAGGGTCACCGCCAGGTCGGCCGTGCGTGCTGCGGGGTCGATGCGCGCCTCGCTCGCCGTCAGCCGCGCCGCGGCGTAGGCATTCGCGGCAAGGGTGGACACCGCGAGGGTCTTGGCGGACATCGCCGGCGGAACACGTCGCTGCTGCCGCCACGTCTCGCCCTTGGGCAGCAGCCACGCTTCGCGCGCAGCGACGTCGATCGCGACGCGCGGCCCTCGCCGGGCACGACGGTCAGCGTTGGCCGGTCCGTGCGTCGACGGTGATCGCGACGCTCGACACCGTGGTCGGCGGCTCTTGCCTGCGGAGCGACTCGCGCGCGAGGCGCGCACAGGGCGTGCGCGCTGCCAGCGGATCAGGTGCACCCGCAGCGTGGCGTCGACCGACCGTGCCGAGGATCGCGTCGTCCCCTGGGTGGCCGCCGAGCTCCGGCGCCGGTGACTGCGCGTCAGCGAAGCGCGGCGGAAGGGCCGCGGCCGTCGCGAGCGCGAGCGCCAGCAGCGGCCAGCACCACGGGCGCATCTCCTCGTAGGAGCGGCACAGGCCGGATTATCGCCGATCGCCACGAGGTCCACCGCGCTGGCGGCGGCGCGAGGAACGAATACTGCGACATCGGTGGCAGCGGGCTCGGGACGACGTCGAAGCGGCTGCTGGCGCGGCCGCGTCGGCGGGGGGACAACGCGGTAGGTGCAGGCGCGGTCTGCTGACGGGATGCGTTTGATGTTAGCGGGTGGCGCAGCCGGCGCGAGCGCGCCGCGACGGCGGCGGTCGAGATTGCGGCAGTGGCGAAGAGCCAGGAGCGAACCGTCAGGCCCAGCGCGGGCGCGGTCGCGTATTCGTTGCAAGCGGCACAGGCCGCATTCTTCACTTTCAGCCGCCGTTGCGAGCGCGGCGACGTGAAGAAACCGGCGCTGCGCTCCGCGAGCATCGAACAGCGGAAGCGACAGGTCGTTGAACTCCCCGGGCTCGTCCTTGTCGAGGCGAACCGGTACGAACGGTCGGTGTTGGGACGGTCACCTCGGCGAACGCGTAGGTCAATCGGCAGCCGCGGATTGGAGTAGTCGATGTCGCGCTCGTCGATCTTCCTCGATCGCCGAACTGCAGTCACGTCGATCTGCCGGTAGATCGCCGCGCCGAGGCGTCGTAGCGCGTTGAGGCGATCACCACGCCGCCGTACTCGAGCGCGTCGCGTGGATCGCTTTTCAGGCTCAGTGAGGACGGCGATGATGAAACGTGACGTGGGCGCGTAGACGAACGTGAGGCCGACCCGCGGTTGCATGACGTCGCCCCACGGCGCGACAAATGCGGGGCGGCCGTAGTCGCTGGAACGTGACTCCGGCTGCGAACTGCGGCGTCACCTGCCGCAGCAGCGACCCCGACGCGATGACGCCCGCCCAGCGAAAGCTCCCGCCGCGGTCGAGGTCCGTGTCGAATTCCGGGAGGCCGGAAAGCGCGGCGCTGCCGGCGCTGTTGCGCCGGAGCGCAGGGCAGGGCGGCGAATTGTCACGTTTTCCCGAGTGGGAGGGGCGGTGCGGCGATTGTCCCCTACAGCCGTCGGCATCAACGTTCGTGCGATAAACTGCGGGGTAACCTGCACGCCAATCCTTTGAAAATCTGTTCGCTTTCACGTCTAAGTCTCTATTTTGCAGAGGGCTACCAGATTTCGATGTTTGTTGCGAAATCGCTCCCTAAGTCCTTGTTCGAAAACCAGAAAAGATTTGACGCGCCCCAAGTCCACGCGTATAGTCCGCCGAAGTGGTAAAAAGTGGGTCAAAGTGGGATTTTCGGGCGCGAATGCGATCCGCGACCGATCGAGTGAACGAGCACTCGCCCGGGACCCGACGACGAGGAGAAGGCAGGCGTGGCGGGACAGGCGGACGACACGGCAGACGTGCCGGGCGGAGCGGGGGCGGCGGGCGCCGGGGCGCCGCTCTTCCGTGGCGTCACGCAGCTCGTCCTCGACGCCAAGGGCCGCCTCGCCGTCCCGGCGAGGCACCGCGACGCGCTCGCGCCGGCCGGCGATGGCCGCCTCGTCCTGACCGCCGACCCTTCGCGCTGCCTGCTCCTGTACCCGCTCGCCGCGTGGGGGCCGATAGAGGCGCGGCTGATGGCGCTCTCGTCGTTCGACGAAAAGATCCGCGGGCTGCAGCGGCTGATCGTCGGCCACGCCGACGACGTCGAACTGGACGCCGCGGGGCGCATCCTGGTGCCGCCCGCGCTGCGCCGCTTCGCGAGCCTCGACAAGCACGTCGTGCTGGTGGGGCAGGGCCGCAAGTTCGAGCTGTGGGACGAGGGGCAGTGGCAGCACGCGACGGCGCAGGCGATCACGTTCCCTGCCGACGGTCTGCCGCCGGAACTGTCCGGCTTCACGCTCTGATGGCCGATGGCGTCCACGTCCCCGTCCTGCTCGAAGAAGCCGTGGCGGCGCTCCGGATCGTCCCGGACGGCACGTACGTCGACGCGACGTTCGGCCGCGGCGGCCACGCCCGCGCCGTGCTCGCGCACCTGGATGCGGACGGCCGCGTCGTCGCCGTCGACCGCGACCCCGACGCCGAGGCCGCGGCGCGCGCGCTCGCCGCGGAGGATCCCCGCTTCGCGTTCCGCCGCGCGTGGTTCTCCGACCTGCCGGCGGTCGCCGCGGCGCTGGCGCCCGGCGGCGTCGACGGCGTGCTGCTCGACCTCGGCATCTCCTCGCCGCAGATCGACGACGCCGCGCGCGGCTTCTCGTTCCGCCACGACGGCCCGCTCGACATGCGGATGGACCCGTCGCGCGGCGAGTCCGCCGCCGACTTTCTTGCCCGCGCCACGGTGCGCGAATTGACGGAGGTCATCCGCGACTATGGTGAAGAACGGTTTGCTCAATCGATTGCAGGAGCAATTGCGGCGGCGCGCGCGCGGGCGCCCCTCGTGCGCACGCGGCAACTGCGCGACGTCGTGGGCCAAGCCGTCGGCGCGCGCACGCGGGGTGATTGGGGTCAGGATCCGGCCACGCGGACGTTCCAGGCCCTTCGGATTTTCGTGAACGCGGAGCTGTCGGAAGTGACGCTGGCGCTGCCACGCATCGTGCCGCTGCTGCGCGCCGGCGCGCGGCTCGCCGTGATCAGCTTCCATTCGCTGGAGGACCGCATCGTCAAGCGCTTCTTCGTCCGCGCGTCGCAGCCGTTCGCGGGCGACGCCGGCGCGGCAAGGCTGCCGCTGCGCAGCGCCGACCTGCCGCCGGTCGCGCTCGCGCTCGTCGGCCGCGCGGTGAAGCCCGGCGCCGCCGAGGTGGCGGCGAATCGCGCGCGCGCAGCGCGATTCTGCGCGTGGCCGAGCGCACCGCGCGCCGCTGCCCTCCCGCTGGCCGCGCGGCGTGGCCGAGGCGCCGCGTGAGCCCGGCGGCTATGCCGGCCGGGGCCGCCGATGAGCACGGCGTGCCGCGCGACCGGCCCCTGCTCGCGCTCGCGCTGCTGGCCGTGGGGGTCGCTTGCGCGCGGCGTCGTGCTCGTCACGTCGCTGGTGACGCCGCCCAGGCGCGGCGCCTCTTCGTCGAGCTCGAGCGCGCGCAGGCCGACGCGCGCGGCTTCGAGACCGAGTTCGGCCAGCTGCAGCTCGAGCAGTCGACGTGGGGCATGCCCGCGCGCGTGGAGAAGATCGCCCGCGAGCAGCTGAAGATGCAGCTGCCCACGACGGCGCGCACGGAAGTGGTCATGCCCGCGCGCACGGAGGCGCGGAGGCCGCGTGCGTCCGGGCTCGCCGGCCGCGCGCGCGGCGACGCGCCGGCGCCGGCGCTGCCGCGGCTGCGCGCGCCGCTCGTCTTCGGCGCGCTCGCGCTCCTGTTCGCCGGCCTCGCCGGTCGCTCGGTGTACCTGCAGTGGATCGACAACGAGTTCCTGCAGACGCAGGGCAGCGCGCGCCACTCGCGCGAGCTCGAGGTGCCCGCGCACCGCGGCCGCATCGTCGACCGCTCGGGCGAGGCGCTGGCGCTGTCGACGCCGGTGAAGACGCTGTGGGCATTCCCCGACAAGGTCGAGGCGACGCCCGAGCAGATGGCGGCGCTCGCGCGCATCCTCGACACGACGCCGGCGCGGCTCGCCGCGCGCCTTGCGGCCAACGAGGACTTCGCGTTCGTCGCGAAGCAGGTCCCGCCCGAGACCGCCGCGCGCGCGATGGCGCTGGGGATCCGCGGCCTGCACGACCAGAACGAGTACCGGCGCTTCTACCCGGGCGGCGAGGTGATGGCGCACGTGATCGGCTTCACCGGCGACCGCGACGCCGGGCAGGAGGGCATCGAGCTCGCGCAGCAGCAGTGGCTGGCCGGCGTGCCGGGCAGCCGCCGCGTCATCATCAACCGCCGGAGCGAGGTCGTCGAGGACGTCGCGGCGATCCGCGCGCCGCAGGCGGGGCGCGACCTCGTGCTGTCGCTCGACACGCGGCTGCAGTACCTCGCGTACCGCGAGCTCCGCGCGGCGGTCGAGGCGAACCGCGCCAAGGCGGGCGGGCTCGTCGTCCTCGACGTGGCCACCGGGGAGATCCTCGCGCTCGCCAACTGGCCGACGTACAACCCCAACCGCCGCGACAAGGTGGCGCGCGAGACGATGCGCAACCGCGCGCTGACCGACGTGTTCGAGCCGGGGTCGACGCTCAAGCCGTTCACGGTGGCCGCCGCGCTGGACGCCGGCAGGATCCGCCCGGAGACGGTGATCCAGACCGGCGGCGGCGCGCTGACGATCGGCTCCCACACGATCCACGACGTGCATCCGGCCGGCGCGCTGACCGTCGAGCAGGTGATCCAGAAGTCGTCGAACGTCGGCGCCGCGAAGATCGCGCTGGGCCTGCCGCCGGAGGCGATGTGGCGGCTGTTTGCCGACGTGGGCTTCGGCACGCCGCCGAAGACCGGCTACCCCGGCGAGGTCGGTGGCCGGCTGCGCCCGGCGAAGTCGTGGAAGCCGATCGAGCAGGCGACGATGGCCTACGGCCACGGCATCTCGGTCAACCTCGTGCAGCTCGCGCGCGCGTACACGATGTTCGCGACCGACGGCGAGGTGAAGCCGGTCACGCTGTTCCGGACCGACGGCCACGTCGCCGGCCGGCCGGCGATCAGGCCCGAGACCGCGCTCGCCGTGCGCCGGATGCTCGAGCTCGCCACGCAGCCCGGCGGCACCGCGCCGAAGGCGCAGGTGGTCGGCTATCGCGTCGCCGGCAAGACCGGCACCGCGCACAAGCTCGCGGGCCGCGGCTACACCAACAAGTACGTGTCGTCGTTCGTCGGCTTCGCGCCGGTGTCGCAGCCGCGCATCGTCGTCGCCGTGATGATCGACGAGCCGTCCGCCGGCCAGCACTACGGCGGCGCGGTCGCCGCGCCCGTCTTCGCGAACGTCGTCGGCGGCGCGCTGCGCACGCTGGGCGTCCCCACCGACGCCCCGGTCGGCAACGTGATCCTGCCGCCGCCGTCCGCCGAGATCCGCGAGGAGACGTGAGCGTCGTGCCCACCGCGACCCTCCCCGCGCTCGACGTGCCCGCGCTGCTGGCGCGGCTCGGCGTGTTCCCGCGCCGGATCACCGCCGACAGCCGCCGCGTCGAGCCGGGCGTCGCGTTCGCCGCGGTGCCGGGACTGCACGCCGACGGCCGCCGCTTCGTTCCCGATGCGATCGCGCGCGGCGCGTGCGCGGTGTTCTGGGAGGCCCAGGGCTTCGCGGGGGACGCCAGGTGGCGCACGCCCAACGTCGGCGTCGAGGCGCTGCAGGCGCGCCTGGGCCTGATCGCGGACTTCATCTACGGCAGCCCGTCGCAGGACCTGTGGCTGGCGGGCGTCACCGGCACCAACGGCAAGACGTCCTGTGCGCTGTGGATCGCGCAGGCGCTCGACGCCTGCGGCCGGCGCGCGGGTGTCCTCGGGACGCTCGGCAACGGGCTCGTCGGCGCGCTGGCGCCCGCGTCGCACACGACGCCGGACGCGACGGTGCTGCACGAGCTGCTGCGGCAGTTCGCCGCGGCCGGCGCGAAGGCCGTCGCGATGGAAGTGTCGTCGCACGGGCTCGACCAGGGCCGGGTCAACGGCGCGCGGTTCGACGTCGCGCTCTTCACCAACCTCACGCGCGACCACCTCGACTACCACGGGACGATGGCCGCGTACGGCGCGGCCAAGGCGCGGCTCTTCGCCTGGCCGGGCCTCTCCACCGCGGTGATCAACGCCGACGACCCGTTCGGGCAGAGCCTCGTCGACGCGGCGCGCGGGCGCGGGCAGCGCGTGCTGACCTACAGCCTGACCAACGGCGACATCGTCGCCCACGGCCTGACGACGGACCGGCGCGGCATCCACCTCGACATCGGCACGCCGTGGGGCCGGGCGAGCCTGTTCGCGCCGGTCGTCGGCGTGTTCAACGCGCAGAACCTGCTGGGCGTGCTCGGCGTGCTGCTCGCGGGCGACGTGCCGCTCGCCGACGCGGTCGCGGCGCTCGCGACACTCACGCCGCCGCCGGGGCGGATGCAGCGGCTGGGCGGCGACGACCGGCCGCTGGTCGTCGTCGACTACGCGCACACGCCGGACGCGCTGGAGCAGGCGCTCGTCGCGCTGAAGCCCGCCGTCGTCGAAGGCGGCCAGCTCATCTGCGTGTTCGGCTGCGGCGGGGACCGCGATCCCGGCAAGCGTGCGGAGATGGGCCGCGTCGCCGCGGCACACGCCTACCGCGTCGTCGTGACCAGCGACAACCCGCGCGGCGAGGACCCCGCGGAAATCGCGAGCGCCGTCGTCAAGGGCGTCCGCGACGCCGGCAACCACCACTGGAAGGTCGAGCTCGACCGCCGGGCGGCGATCGGCTACGCCGTCGCGTCCGCGCACGTGGGCGACGTCGTGCTGGTCGCCGGCAAGGGCCACGAGACGTACCAGGAGCGCGCGGGGGTGCGCACGCCGTTCTCGGACGCGGCGGAAGCCGCCGCCGCACTCGCCGCCTGGAGCGGTGCATGATGGACACGGCCACCGCCGCCCGCATCGTCGACGGCCGGCTCGTCGGCGCGCCGGTGCGCTTCCTGCGCGTGACGACCGACAGCCGCGCGCTCGCGGCGGGCGACCTCTTCGTCGCGCTGAAGGGCGAGCGCTTCGACGGGCACGACTTCGTGCCGGCGGCGCTCGCGCAGGGCGCCGTCGCGGCCATGGTCGCCGCCGACCGCGCGCCCGCGTTCGACGGCGCGCTGATCGCGGTGCCCGATCCGCTCGCGGCGCTCGGGCAGCTCGCCGCGCACTGGCGGCGGCAGTTCGCGCTGCCGGTCGCCGTCGTCGTCGGCAGCAACGGCAAGACGACGGTCAAGGAAATGCTGGCGGGCATCCTGCGCGAGGCGTACGGGACCGACGGCGTGCTCGCGACGGCGGGCAACCTCAACAACGCGATCGGGTTGCCTCTGACGCTGCTGCGCCTCACCGCCGCGCACCGCGCGGCGGCGGTCGAGCTCGGCATGAACCACCGCGGCGAGACGCGCGAGCTCGCGGCGATCGCGCAGCCGACGATCGTCGTCGTCAACAACGCGCAGCGCGAGCACCAGGAGTTCATGGCGAGCGTCGCCGAAGTCGCGGCGGAGCACGCCGATGCGGTGGCCGCGCTGCCGCGCGGCGGCGTGGCGGTGATCAACGGCGACGACGCCCACGCGGACGTCTGGCGCGCGGCGGCCGCAGCGGCGGGCGCGCGCGTCGTGACTTTCGGCGCGGCTCCCGACGCGGACGTGCGCGCCGACTGCACGCCGGGCAGCGGCGGCAGCGACGTCGTGCTCGCCGCCGCCGAGGGCACCGTGCGCTTTTCGCTCGCCGTGCCGGGCCGGCACATGGTGAGCAACGCGCTCGCGGCCGCCGCGGCGGCGCTCGCGGCCGGCGCGCCGCTCCCGGCGGTGCAGGCAGGGCTCGCCGCCTTCCGCGCCGTCGCCGGCCGGCTGGTCGCGCTGCGCACGCCCGCCGGCGCCGTCGTGCTCGACGACACGTACAACGCGAACCCCGACTCGATGCGTGCGGCGATCGACGTGCTGGCCGCGGCACCCGGCGAACGCTGGCTGGTCATCGGCGACATGGGCGAGGTCGGTGCCGCCGGGCCCGCGTTCCATCGCGAGATCGGCGCGTACGCGCGCCAGCGCGGCGTCGCGCGCATGTTCGCGCTCGGCACGCTCGCGCGGGAGGCGGCGGCGGCCTTCGGCGGCGGCGCGGCGCACTACGCCGACGCCGACGCGCTGGCGCGTGCCGTCGCCGGCGGCGCCGGCGCGGGCGTCACGGTGCTGGTGAAGGGGTCGCGCTTCATGCGGATGGAGCGCGTCGTGGCGGTGCTCGCCGGCCGCCCGGCGGCGGGGGCGCACTGATGCTGCTCGCGCTGTCCGAGTGGCTCGAGCAGTACGTGCGCGCGTTCAACGTGTTCGGCTACATCACGCTGCGCGCGGTGCTGGCGACGATGACCGCGCTCGTCATCTCGTTCCTGGTCGGGCCGCGGATGATCGAGTGGCTGACGCGGATGAAGATCGGCCAGGCGGTGCGCGACGACGGCCCGCAGACGCACCTCGCGAAGGCGGGCACGCCGACGATGGGCGGCGCGCTCATCCTTGTGTCGATCGTCGTCACCACGCTGCTGTGGGGCAATCTCGGCAACCGCTTCGTCTGGGCCGTGCTGCTGGTCACGCTGGGCTTCGGCGCGGTCGGCTGGGTCGACGACTGGCGCAAGGTCGTCTACCGCAACCCGAAAGGGCTCTCCGCGCGCGCGAAGCTCTTCTGGCAGTCGGCGATCGGCCTCGCCGCCGCGATCTACCTCGCCTTCGCGATCTCCGCGCCCGACAACCCGCGGTTCCTCGGGCTGCTGGCCGAATGGGTGCAAAGCGGCTTTTCCGTCGCGCTGTCGCCGCGCGCGGACCTGATCGTGCCGTTCTTCAAGTCGGTGTCGTACCCGCTGGGCGTCTGGGGCTTCATCGCGCTCACCTACTTCGTGATCGTCGGCACCAGCAACGCGGTGAACCTGACCGACGGTCTGGACGGGCTCGCGATCATGCCGACGGTCATGGTCGGCGGCGCGCTCGGGATCTTCGCCTACGTCGTGGGCAACGCGATCTTCGCGCGCTACCTGGGCTTCCCCAACATCCCGGGCGCCGGCGAGCTCGCGGTCATCTGCGGGGCGATCGCCGGCGCGGGGCTCGGCTTCCTGTGGTTCAACGCCTATCCGGCGGACGTGTTCATGGGCGACGTCGGCGCGCTGGCGCTGGGCGCGGCGCTCGGCACCATCGCCGTCATCGTGCGGCAGGAGATCGTGCTGTTCATCATGGGCGGCGTGTTCGTGGTCGAGACGCTGTCGGTGATGATCCAGGTGATCTCGTTCAAGACGCGCGGCAAGCGCGTGTTCCGCATGGCGCCCATCCACCACCACTTCGAGCTGAAAGGCTGGAAGGAGAACCAGGTCGTCGTCCGCTTCTGGATAATCACCATGCTCCTCGTGCTGTTCGGCCTCTCGACGCTGAAGCTGCGCTGACCATGCGCTACGCGAACCGCAACGCCGTCGTGCTGGGCCTGGGCCTCACCGGGCTGTCGCTCGCGCGCTACCTCGCGCGCGAGGGCGCGCGCGTGCGCGTCGCCGACACCCGCGCCGCGCCGCCCAACGCGCTGCGCCTCGCTGCCGAGCTGCCGGGCGTGCCGCTGGAGACCGGGCCGCTCGCCGACGCGACGTTCGCCGGCGCCGACCTGATCGCGATCAGCCCGGGCGTGCCGAAGGACCAGCCGGCGATCGCCGCGGCGGTGGCGCGCGGCGTGGAGCTCGTCGGCGACATCGAGCTCTTCGCGCGCGCGCTGCCGCCGGGACAGAAGGTCCTCGCGATCACCGGGACCAACGGCAAGACGACGGTGACGTCGCTCACCGGCACGCTCTGCCGCGCGGCGCGGCTCGACACCGTCGTCGCCGGCAACATCGGCGAGGCGGTGCTCGAGGCGCTCGCGCCGTTCGACGGCCCCGGCGCGACGCGCCGCTGGCCCGACGTGTTCGTGCTCGAGCTGTCGAGCTTCCAGCTCGAGACCACCGCGTCGCTGCAGCCGACGGCCGCGAGCGTGCTCAACGTCAGCGAGAACCACCTCGACCGTTACCCCGGCATCGACGAGTACGCGGCGGCCAAGGCGCGCATCTTCGCGCACGGCGGCGTGCAGGTGGTCAACCGCGACGACGCGCGGTCGCTGGCGCTGCGCATTCCCGGCCGCACCGTGGAGTCGTTCGGCGCCGGCGTGCCGGCGGGCGAAGGCGAGTGGGGCCTCGTGCTGTTCGACCGCACGACGTGGCTCGCGCACGGCGGCGGCCTGCTGGTGCCGACGTCGTCGCTGTCGCTGATGGGCCGGCACAACGCGCTGAACGCGCTCGCGGCGCTGGCGCTCGTGTCGACGGTCACCCGGATCGACCGCGACGTGCTCGACGCGCTGAAGGGCTTCCAGGGGCTGCCGCACCGGATGCAGAAGGTCGCCGAGGCCGGCCGCATCGTCTTCATCGACGACTCGAAGGCGACGACGGTCGTCGCCACGCAGGCGGCGCTCGACGGCATCGAGCGGCCGGCCGTCCTCATCGCCGGCGGCGACGGCAAGGGGCAGGACTTCCGGCCGCTGAAGTCGTCGGTCGACGCCGACTGCCGTGCCGTGCTGCTGATCGGGCGCGACGCGCCGGCCATCGCCCGCGCGCTCGAGGGCACGCCGGCGAAGGTCGAGCTGGCGGGCACGCTCGAAGCCGCGGTCGACCGCGCGATCGAGCTCGCGGAGCCGGGCGACGCGGTGCTGCTGTCGCCGGCGTGCGCGAGCCTCGACCAGTTCGCGAACTACGTCGAGCGCGGCGAGCGGTTCGCCGCCCGCGTGCGCGCCCGCCTCGCGGAGCTCGCGGCCCATGCGTAAGAGCCTCGCGACCGGACCGGCAGGCGCCGCGCCGCGGCTGCGACTGGCGCCGCTCGCGGGCGTCGCGGACGGCGGCGTCGCCGCCGCGCGCCGCGACGCGCGCGCGCTGGCCGTGTACGACGCGTCGCTTGCCTGGGCCGCGCTGCTGCTGCTGGCGATCGGCCTCGTCATGGTCTACTCGTCGTCGATCGCGACGGCCGAAGCCTCGGCGCACACGGGCAACCGCGCGTGGTACTTCCTCGCCCGGCACGGCGCCTTCGTCGCCGTCGGGCTTGCAGCGGCGGCGGTCGCGTTCCAGGTGCCGATGCGCGCGTGGCAGCAGCTCGCGCCGTGGCTGTTCATCGCGGGCGCCGTGCTGCTGGTGCTGGTGCTGGTCCCGGGCATCGGCCGCTCGGTCAACGGCTCGCGGCGCTGGCTGTCGCTCGCCGTCGTCAACGTGCAGCCGTCCGAGTTCATGAAGCTCGCCGTCGTGCTGTACGCGGCGAGCTACGCGGTGCGCCGCGCGGCGTTCCTCCACGCCGAGCAGCCGCTGCGGCAGACGCTCGTCCGCGGCTTCCTGCCGCTGTTCGCCGTCATGGTGGTCACCGGCGGCCTGCTGCTGCTCGAGCCGGACTTCGGCGCGTTCGTCGTCATTGTCGCCATCGCGTTCGGCATCCTGTTCCTGGGCGGGCTCGACTGGCGGCTGTTCCTCGGGCTCGCGCTGCTGCTGCCGGTCGCGCTCGCCGGCATCCTCGTCGCCGCGCCGTACCGGCTGCAGCGGCTGACCGCGTTCCTCGACCCGTGGTCCGACCCGCTGGGCAAGGGCTACCAGCTGTCCCACTCGCTGATCGCGTTCGGCCGCGGCGAGTGGTTCGGCGTGGGGCTGGGCTCGTCCGTCGAGAAGCTGCTGTTCCTGCCGGAGGCGCACACCGACTTCCTGCTCGCGGTGATCGCCGAGGAGCTGGGCTTCGCGGGTGTGGCCGTCGTGATCGCGCTGTTCGCGTGGCTGCTGCTGCGCTCGTACGCGATCGGCCGGCAGGCCGCGCGGCTCGAGCGGCCGTTCGCGGCGCTGGTCGCGCAGGGGATCGGCGTGTGGATCGGCGTGCAGGCGTTCATCAACATCGGCGTCAACATGGGCGTGCTGCCGACCAAGGGCCTGACGCTGCCGCTGCTGTCGTTCGGCGGCAGCGGCATCGTCGCCAACTGCGTCGCGGTCGCCATCCTGCTGCGGGTCGACTACGAGAACCGGCGCATGTTGCGGGGTTACACCGAGTGACGGCGACCGCGATGATCACTACCGGCGGCACGGGCGGCCACATCTTCCCCGGCATCGCCGTCGCGGCGGAGCTGACGCGGCGCGGCTGGAAAGTCTTCTGGCTCGGCACGCGCGACGGCATGGAGGCGCGCCTCGTGCCCCAGCACGGCATCGACTTCGAGGGGATCGCGTTCCGCAGCGTGCGCGGCAAGGGTCCGGTCCGCCTGCTGCTGGGGCCGTACGCGATCCTCGCCGCGTGCGTGCAGGCGTTCCGCGTGCTCGGCCGCCGGCGGCCGGCCGTCGTCATCGGCTTCGGCGGCTTCGCGTCGTTCCCGGGCGCGCTGATGGCCGTCGCGCGCAACGTGCCGCTCGTCGTGCACAACCTCGACGCCAAGGCCGGGCTCGCCAACCGCGTGCTGCGCTTCGGCGCCGACCGCGTGCTCACGGGCTTTCCGGGCGTCCTCGGCGAGGGGCGCGATCCGCGCGTCGAGTGGGTCGGCAATCCGCTGCGCGCCGACATCGTCGCCGTTGCGCCGCCCGAGCAGCGCTTTGCCGGCCGCACCGGGCCGCTGCGGCTGCTGGTCGTCGGCGGCAGCCTTGGCGCAGTCGCGCTGAACGAGTGCGTGCCGCGCGCGCTGGCGCGGCTGCCGGCCGACCGGCGGCCCGTGGTCACGCACCAGGCGGGGGAGAAGCACATCGACGCGCTGCGCGCCGAATACGCGCAGGCCGGGGTCGCGGCCGAGTGCGTCGCGTTCATCACCGACATGGGCCGGCGCTACGCGGAGGCCGACGTCGTGATCGCGCGCTCGGGCGCCACCACGGTGGCCGAACTCGCGGCGGTGGGCGCGGCGAGCGTGCTGGTGCCGTTCCCGCACGCCGCCGACGACCACCAGGTCGACAACGCGCGGCAGCTGGCCGACCGTGGCGCCGCCGTGCTGATCCTGCAGCGCGACCTCGCGCCGGAGGGACTTGCCGAATGGCTCGCGAGCGTCACGCGCGGCGAGCTGCTGGTGATGGCACGGGCGGCGCGCGCTCTGCGCCGCGCGGGTGCCGTCGAGCGCGTCGCCGACGTCTGCAGCGAGCTGGGATCGCGCCCATGAGGCACAAGGTCAAGCGCGTCCACTTCGTCGGCATCGGCGGTGCCGGCATGAGCGGCATCGCCGAGGTGCTGGTCACCCAGGGCTACGGCGTCTCCGGCTCGGACCTCGCCGAGTCAGCCGTGACGCGCCGGCTCGCCCGGCTGGGGGCGACGATCCGCATCGGTCACGCCGCGGAACACGTCGCCGGCGCCGACGCGGTCGTCGTGTCGACGGCCGTGGCCGCGGACAACCCCGAAGTCGCGGCGGCCCGCGCGCGCGGCGTCCCGGTCGTGCCGCGCGCGCTGATGCTCGCGGAGCTGATGCGCCTGAAGCAGGGGATCGCGGTCGCGGGCACGCACGGCAAGACGACGACGACCAGCCTCGTCGCGTCGGTGCTGGCCGAAGGCGGGCTCGACCCGACGTTCGTCATCGGCGGCCGGCTTCTCTCGGCCGACGCCAACGCGCGGCTCGGCAACGGCGAGTTCCTCGTCGCCGAGGCCGACGAATCCGACGCGTCGTTCCTCTACCTCACGCCCGTGCTCGCCGTCGTGACCAACATCGACGCCGACCACATGGAGACGTACGGGCACGACTTCCAGAAGCTGAAGCGCGCGTTCGTCGACTTCCTGCAGCGGCTGCCGTTCTACGGCGTGGCCGTCGTCTGCGCCGACGACGCCAACGTGCGGTCGATCCTGCCCGACGTCACGAAGCCGCTCGTCACCTACGGGCTCGCCGACGACGCGGACCTGCGCGCGACCGACGTCGTCAACGTCGCCGGCCGCATGCGCTTCGTGGCGCGCGCGAAGGGCGCGCCCGACCTGCCGGTCGAGCTGGCACTCGCCGGCCTGCACAACGTGCAGAACGCACTGGCGGCGATCGCCGTCGGCCGCGAGACCGGCGTGGCCGACGCCGCGATCGCGAAGGCCCTCGCGGAGTTCCGCGGCGTCGGGCGGCGCTTCCAGCGCCACGGCGACGTCGCGCTCGCCGGCGGCGCGTACACGCTGATCGACGACTACGGCCACCACCCGGTAGAGATGGAGGCGACACTCGCCGCGGCGCGCGCGAGCTTCCCCGGCCGCCGCGTCGTGCTCGCGTTCCAGCCGCACCGCTACACGCGCACGCGCGACCTCTTCGAGGACTTCGTCCGCGTGCTGTCGCAGGCCGACGCGCTGGTGCTGGCCGACGTGTACCCGGCGGGCGAGGCTCCGATCGTCGCGGCGGACGGCCGCGCGCTCGCCCGCGCCGTGCGCGTCGCCGGCCGCGTCGAGCCGGTGTTCGTCGAGACCGTGGCCGAGCTGCCGGAGGCCATCCGCACGATCGTGCGCCCCGGCGACGTCGTGCTCACCATGGGCGCGGGCTCCATCGGCGCCGTCGCGGCGCAGCTCGCGCAATGATGATGCACGAGCCCCTCCACTTCACCGACCTGCGCGGCAAGCTCGCGCACGGCGTGCCGCTCGCGAAGCACACGAGCTGGCGCACCGGCGGGCCGGCCGACACGCTGTTCGTGCCCGCCGACCGCGACGACCTCGCGGCGTTCCTGCGCCAGCTGCCGGCGGCGGAGCCGCTGACGGTGCTGGGCCTCGGCAGCAACACGCTGGTCCGCGACGGCGGCGTGCGCGGCACGGTGGTCGTGCTGCACAACCCCGGCGCCGCGGTCGCGGTCGTCGACGGGCTGGTGTACGCGGACGCGGCGCTCGCGAGTCCCAAGCTCGCGCGCTTCGCCGCCAACCACGGCTGCGCGGAGGCCGAGTTCCTGGCCGGCATTCCCGGCAGCGTCGGCGGCGCGCTCGCGATGAACGCCGGCTGCTACGGCGGCGAGACGTGGCGCTACGTCGCGCGCGTCGAGGTCGTGACCCGCGACGGCCGCTTCGCGGTGCGCACGCCCGCCGACTACGCGATCGGGTACCGGACGGTCCGGCGCGCGGACGGCTCGGCGCCGGACGGGATCTTCACCGCCGCGTGGTTCCGCTTCCCCGCCGGCGACGCGGCGGCGGCGCGCGCGCGCATCAAGGACCTGCTGGCGCGGCGCATCGCGGCGCAGCCGCTGTCGCTTCCCAACGCCGGCAGCGTCTTCCGAAACCCGCCGGGCGACCACGCGGCGCGGCTGATCGAGAGCTGCGGCCTCAAGGGCTTCGCCCTCGGCGGCGTGCGCGTGTCGGAGAAGCACGCGAACTTCATCGTCAACCCGCGCGGCGCGGGCCTCGCCGCCGACATCGAGGCGCTGATCGCCCACGTGCGCGCCACCGTGCGCGACCGCACCGGCGTCGATCTCGAGCCGGAGGTCAGGATCGTGGGAGAGCAGGCGTGAACGGGAACTTCGGCAAGGTGGCCGTGCTCCTCGGCGGGCCGTCGTCGGAGCGCGAGGTCTCGCTGATGTCCGGCAACGCGGTGCTGGCCGCGCTGCGCGAGCGTGGCGTCGACGCCCATCCGTTCGACCCGGCCGAGCGAGACCTGTGGGAGTTGAAGCGCGACGGATTCGACCGCGCGTTCATCGCGCTGCACGGCCGCTTCGGCGAGGACGGCACCGTGCAGGGCGCGCTGGAGACGCTCAAGATCCCGTACACGGGCAGCGGCGTCATGGCCTCGGCGCTCGCGATGGACAAGTGGCGCACCAAGCTCGTCTGGCAGGCCGCCGGCATCCCCACGCCGCGCTACCGCGTCGTCGATGCGCGTACCGACTGGATGGGCGTGGTCGCCGCGCTCGGCCTGCCGCTGATCGTGAAGCCGGCGCGCGAGGGCTCGACGATCGGCATCACCAAGGTCGCGAAGGTCGACCACGACGAGCTCGCGGTCGCGTACGCGGAGGCCGCGCGGCACGATGCGCTGGTACTGGTCGAGGAATTCGTCGCCGGCCGGGAGCTCACGGCGTCGATCGTCAACGGCCGCGCGCTGCCGCTGATCCGCATCGAGGCCCCGCAGGGCAACTACGACTACCACAACAAGTACTTCTCCGACGAGACGAAGTACCACTGCCCGGCCGGGCTGCCCGACGCGCAGGAGCAGGAGATCCGCGCGACGTGCCTCTCCGCGTTCGCCGTCGTCGGCTGCAGCGGCTGGGGCCGGCTCGACCTGATCCTCCGCGCCGACGGCTCGTACTCGCTGCTCGAAGTGAACACGTCGCCCGGCATGACCGGGCACAGCCTGGTGCCGATGGCGGCGCGGCAGGCCGGCATCGCGTTCCCCGACCTCTGCGTCGAGATCCTCGGTACTTCCCATGTGGGATGACGCGAAGCAGATGAACGCGCTCGCCGCGACGCTCGCCACGATCGCCGTGCTGTGCCTCGCATGGATCGCGCTCGCGTGGACGGTGCGCCAGCCGTGGTTCGCGTTCCGCGAGGTCGTCGTGACGACGCCGCTCGCGCGCGCCAGCGGCGCGCACCTCGAGGCGGTGATCCGAGAGGAGCTGACGGGCACGTTCTTCACGATGAGTCTCGATCGCGCGCGGGCGGCGCTGCGGGACGTCCCGTGGGTGCGCGACGTGGCGTTGCGCCGGCAGTGGCCCGACCGGCTCGAGGTTGCGATCGACGAGCACGAGCCGCTCGCCCGCTGGAACGACGACGCGCTGGTCAGCGCACGCGGCGACGTGTTCGTCGCGCAATCCGCCGCCGAGCTGCCGCTGTTCGAGGGACCCGACGGCCGCGCCGCCGAGGTTGCCGCGCGCTGGCGGGCGTGGTCGGACGCCCTGGCGCCGCTCGCGCTCGCGGTGACGCGCGTGCGCGTCTCGCAGCGCGGCGGCTGGCAGCTCTCCGCGGCGGGGCCCGCCGGGCCGCTGACGATCGAGCTCGGCCGCGACGATCCCGACGCGCGGCTCGCCCGCTTCGTCGCCGCGCACGGCCGCACGCTCGGCGCGCTGGCGCGCGCCGGCACGCGCGTCGAGGCGGTGGACCTGCGGTACCGGAACGGCTTCGCGGCCCGGATTCCGGCGTTTCGCGAGAAAGCCGCGAAGCCGAAGGCGTGACGGCGCGGCGGCAGCGAAGGATGAGCGCATGGTGAAGGACAGCAAGAACCTGATCGTCGGCCTCGACATCGGCACGTCGAAGATCGTCGCCATCGTCGCCGAGGTCGGCGCCGACGGCGCGTTGAACGTGATCGGCCTCGGCTCGCAGCCGTCGCGCGGGCTCAAGAAGGGCGTCGTCGTCAACATCGAGGCGACGATGGCGTCGATCCAGCGCGTGCTGGAGGAGGCCGAGCTGATGGCCGACTGCCAGATCCGCGAGGTCTACACGGGCATCGCGGGCAGCCACATCCGCTGCTACTCGTCGCACGGGATGGTCGCGATCAAGGAGAAGGAGGTCACGCAGGCGGACATCGACCGCGTCGTCGAGACCGCGAAGGCGATCCCGATCCCCAACGACCAGCAGATCCTGCACATCGTGCCGCAGGGCTTCACGATCGACGGGCAGGAGGACGTGCGCGAGCCCCTCGGGATGAGCGGCGTGCGGCTCGAGGTCGACGTGCACATCGTCACGGGCGCGGTCTCCGCCGTCGAGAACGTCACCAAGTGCATCCGCCGCTGCGGACTCGAGGTGCGCGACGTGATCCTGCAGCCGCTGGCGTCGGCGACCGCCGTGCTGTCCGACGACGAGAAGGACCTGGGCGTGTGCCTGATCGACATCGGCGGCGGCACGTCCGACATCGCCGTCTACGCCGGCGGCGCGATCCGCCACACGGCGGTGATCCCGATCGCCGGCGACCAGGTCACCAACGACATCGCGATGACGCTTCGCACACCGACCAAGGACGCCGAGGAGCTCAAGGTCCGCTACGGCTGCGCGCTGCGGCAGCTGGCCGACGCCAACGACGTCATCGAGGTGCCCGGCGTGGGCGAGCGCGCGCCGCGCAAGCTTTCGCGCCCGATGCTCGCCGAGGTGATCGAGCCGCGGATCGAGGAGCTGTTCCAGTTCGTGCAGTCCGAGGTGCGCCGCAGCGGCTTCGAGGAAATGATCTCGTCGGGGATCGTCGTGACCGGCGGCTCCGCGCAGCTGCAGGGCCTGGCCGAGCTCGGCGAGGAGGTCTTCCACATGCCGGTGCGCGTGGGCGTGCCGGCGCAAGGCGGGTCGTGAGGAGCCCGCGCTACGCAACCTGCCGGGCTCGGGTTCTGCTGCGGGCAAGGCACCAGTACCTGCGCGCGCAGCAGCGGCGCGCGACCAGACCGCGGGGATCACCGGGATTTGGCGGAGCGGATGAAGCAGTGGTTCAAGGCGAACTTTGAAGCGGTGTCGCGGGCGGAAGCGCGGCGCGCGCGCTACAGGCGTGAACAATCGGCGAGCAAGAATCGCCTACGGCAGAGGTTCGAAGGACAGGAGAAGGGCACCTGTTTGAAATCATCAGATCAGACCACGGAAGAAGGCGCGGTCATCAAGGTCATCGGCGTCGGCGGCTGCGGCGGCAACGCGGTCGAGCACATGATCGACCGCGGGCTCCCGGGCGTGGAGTTCATCTGCGCCAACACCGACGCGCGACGTTGAAACGCTCGACCGCGGCTGCAGCTGCAGCTGGGCTCGGCCCACGCGCGCGTCTGGGAGCAGGGGCCAAGCCCGAGATCGGCCGCGACGCGGCGATGGAGGACCGCGACCGCATCGCCGAGATGATCACGGGCGCCGACATGCTGTTCATCACCGCCGGCATGGGCGGCGGCACCGGCACCGGTGCCGCACCCGTGATCGCCGACATCGCGAAGAGCATGGGCATCCTCAACCGTCGCCGTCGTGACGCGGCCGTTCCGCTTCGAGGGCAAGCGGCAGAAGGTCGCGCAGGCCGGCATCGAGGAGCTGGGCAAGAAGGTCGACTCGCTGATCATCATCCCAACGACAAGCTGATCGACGTGCTGGGCGAGGACATCGCGCTGCTCGACGCCTACGCGGCGGCCAACGACGTGCTGCACGGCGCGGTCGCCGGCATCGCCGAGGTCATCAACAACCCCGGCCTCGTCAACGTCGACTTCGCCGACGTGCGCACGGTGATGGGCGAGGTCGGGATGGCGATGATGGGATCAGCCACTGCCGCCGGCACCGACCGCGCGCGCGTCGCCGCGCAGCAGGTCAGAGCTGCTGCTCGAGGACGTGAACCTGCTCGGCGCGCGCGGCGTGCTCGTCAACATCACCGCCGGCCGGCCTCAAGATGAAGGAGTACTACGAGGTCATGAACACGATCAAGGAGTTCACCGCGGACGACGCGATGGTGATCGTGGGCACCGTGATCGACGAGGCGATGGGCGACGACCTGCGCGTGACGATGATCGCGACGGGCCTGGGCGGCGCCGCGGTCGCGGCGAAGCGGCCGCTGAAGCTCGAGGTGTTCGAGAACGAGGTGATCGAGCAGCGCACCGGCACCGACGGCATGGGCGTGCAGGTCGAGACGATCGACTACGACCGCCTCGATCAGCCCGCGGTGATGCGCAAGGGGCGGACCGCGCCGGCTGCGGGATCCGCGGCGGCGTTCGACGCGTCGGAGATCCCGGCGTTCCTGCGCAAGCAGGCCGACTGAAGGCGGGTAGGGGTCGATAGCACGGGAGGGCGACCGCATCGCGCACGGGCCCGGCACTCGCGGGCCCGGTGCGAAAGCGACGCGGCGGCAGCGCAAGGACGCCGGACCCGGGTGCCGTGGTCCCGGCCCCTGCGTCCGCCGCAGCGTTCTGCGCCGCTTTCCCGCCGCCCGGCGATGTGCCGGGTCGATCCGCTCGCGGCTGATGCCGACGCCGACCCTGGGGCACAATGGTGCTGCAACGCACAACAAAGCCTCGATCAAGACGACGGGTGTCGGCCTGCACACCGGTGTGCGCGTCGACATGGTGCTGCTCGGCGGCGGTCGATACCGGCGCCGTGTTCCATCGCGTCGATCTCGCGCTCAGCGGCATCCTCGCCGATGCGCGCAACGTCGGCGACACGCCGGCTGTCGTCGACGTTGAAGCAGGCAGCGCCAACGTTTCGACGGTCGAGCACATCCTTCGGCGCTCGCGGCCTCGGCATCGACAACCTGCACGTCGACATCGCGGGTCCGGAGCTCTACGATGGACGACAGCGCGGGCCTGTTCGTCTTCCTGCTGCAGTCGGCAAGGCATCGTCGAGCAGGATGCCCTGAAGCGCTACGTGCGCATCGTAGCGCCGGTGGAAGTGAAGGACGGCGACAAGTGGGCGCGCTNAGCAACGGGAAATTGCCCGAGATGCTCCAACAACGCACGCTGCAGAGCCTCACCCGCACCACCGGCGTCGGCCTGCACACGGGGGCGCGCGTCGAGATGGTCCTGCGCCCGGCGCCGCCGGATACGGGCATCGTGTTCCACCGCACCGACCTGCCCGGGGCAGCCGCCATTCCGGCCATCGCGGCCAACGTCGGCGACACGCGGCTGTCGTCCACGCTCAAGGCCGGCGGCGCCTCCGTGTCGACGGTCGAGCACCTGATGTCGGCGCTCGCCGGCCTCGGCATCGACAACCTGCACGTGGACGTCGCGGGTCCGGAGCTGCCGATCATGGACGGCAGCGCGGGGCCGTTCGTGTTCCTGCTGCAGACGGCGGGCATCGTCGAGCAGAAGGCGCGCAAGCGCTACCTGCGCGTGACGTCGCCGGTCGAGGTCCGCGACGGCGACCGGTGGGCGCGCTTCGAGCCGTTCGCCGGCTTCCGCCTCGACTTCACGATCGACTTCCCGCACCCGGTGTTCGGCTCCGAGAACCGCCACATCGTCGTCGACTTCGCCGTCGACTCGTACGCCAAGGAAGTGGCGCGTGCGCGCACGTTCGGCTTCATGCAGGACGTCGAGGCGATGCGCGCCGCGGGGCTGGGGCTGGGCGGCAGCCTGCAGAACGCCGTCGTCCTCGACGAGTTCCGCGTGCTGAACAGCGAAGGGCTGCGCTACGACAACGAGTTCGTCCGGCACAAGGTGCTGGACGCGATCGGCGACCTCTACCTGCTCGGCCACCCGCTGATCGGCCAGTACACGGCGTACAAGTCCGGTCACGCGGTCAACAACCAGCTGGCCCGCGCGCTGCTCGCCCGCACCGACGCCTTCGAAGTCGTCACGTTCGCCGACGAGGAGACGGTCCCCACGGCCTTCCACGACTGGACGCTGAAGCCGGCGTAACGCGCCGGCAACCGGAACGGTGGTCATCGTCCGGCTCCTGCTGGTCCTGGCGCTCGGCGCGATCGTCGTCGCCGGCCTGCTCTACGCCTTCACGCGCGACCGCCGCTACCTGCGCTTCCTCGTCCAGGTCGCCAAGTTCACGATCTGGCTGCTGGCCGGCGTGTTGCTGTTCTACCTGTTCGAGCGCCTCGTCATCATGGTCTAGGGTGCGGCTGCGGAAGGCGTCCGTGCGGGCGGAGCCTGACGTGAATTCGGGGCCGCGCTGCTAGCTGCCGCGCCGTGCGAGGCGTTCGACGGCCGCCTTGAGCGGTCCGTCCGGCAGGTCGCGGGCGAGCTGCCGCAGCGGCGCGGAAACGACTTTACTTGATTGATTTACATGGGATTTGTCGGCAGGCGCGGGGTCGGCGCGGACTTGCACGCGCACCCGTAGTTCGGTAAAGTCGAACCCTTCCCGCCGAAGGCCGGCGAGGAGGTCGGGCGAGCGCTGGCGGACCACCGCCGCGACCGCGCCGGCAGCCGCCGCGAGCGTCAGCGCGCCGGGCACTGCCTCCGCAACCCGCACTCGATCGGCCAACGCACGCGGCAGCAGGCGGCGCACGGCGGTTGTCACGCGGGCTTCCCGCTCCGCCCGGGCGCGCCACGCGGCGATCTGCGTGTCGCCGGCGAGGATGCGGGAGAGCGGTTTCGCGGGATTGGGTTTCGCCATGCTTCGAGGCGCTTCCGGCGGGTCCGGAGACGCGGCGCGCGCGGTGGGAGGACACGCAATTGAACATCATTCTGGTCGCGGGCGCGAATGCGAAGGCCCGCACGATCACGCTGGACTGGCGGCACTGGGCCACGGGCGGGGCCGTGCTGTTCGTCCTGTTCCTCGCGTTCACGTTCGCGTTCAACTTCGTGACCCTCAAGTGGGCGGCCGCGATGCAGCACCCGTGGCTGTCGGCCATCGTGCTGGCGGACCAGCGCGCCGAGGCGGCGCGCGTGCAGGAGCGCGTGCAGGGGCACCTGAACGCGATGGCCGTGCGGCTGGGCGAACTGCAGGCGCGCATGCTGCGCCTCGACGGCCTGGGCGAGCGGCTTGCGAAGTCCGCCGGCCTCAACCCGCAGGAGCTGCCCTCGCTGCAGCCGGGCGCGGTGCCCGGGCGCGGCGGCGCGGAGTCGTCGCTGCCGTCGCGCAACCTGTCTGTGCAGGAGTTCGCCGACCTCGTCGACCAGCTCGCGCGGCAGATGGACACGCGGGGCGACCAGCTGTCGGTGCTCGAGGCGCTGCTGGTGCACGACTCGACGAACCGCAAGTTCCTGCCCACGCTCTACCCGATCGTCGACGGCTGGTTCTCGTCGAACTACGGCTACCGGATCGACCCCTTCAACGGCCAGCACTCGATGCACGAGGGCATCGACTTCCCGGCCGAAGCGGGCACGCCGATCGTCGCCGCCGCGAGCGGCAAGGTCGTGTTCGCGGACTGGCACCCCGCCTATGGTAAGATGCTCGAGATCGACCACGGCAACGGACTCGTGTCGCGTTACGCACACTCGTCGTCGCTGCTAGTGAAGGAAGGCGACCTGGTCGTCCGCGGCCAGCGGGTCGCGACGGTCGGCTCGACGGGCCGGTCCACCGGACCCCATCTCCACTTCGAGGTTCGCCTGAACGGGGTGCCGCAGAACCCGGCACGGTTCCTGCAATCCCCCAACCTGAGCTGACGGCGGTCCGGATCGTTCCGACGCGGGGGTGAGGCGGTCCTCACCCCCTTGTTTTTTGCCCCCGCGGCCGAACGTAACGCGAACGCAGTCCGCCCGATCCCATCCCGATGATCTCCAACATCCTCACCCGCATCTTCGGCAGCCGCAACGAGCGCCTGCTCAAGCAGTACGGCCAGGTCGTGCGCCAGATCAACGCGCTCGAGCCCGCGGTCGCGGCGCTCACCGACGACGGCCTGCGCGAGAAGACCGCGGAGCTGAAGTCGCGCGTCGCGGGCGGCGCCGGACTCGACGACGTGCTGCCCGAGGCCTTCGCCGTGGTCCGCGAGGCCGGCAAGCGCGTGCTGCAGATGCGCCACTTCGACGTCCAGCTGATCGGCGGCATCGCGCTGCACAACGGCAAGATCGCCGAGATGCGCACCGGCGAGGGCAAGACGCTGGTCGCCACGCTGCCGGCCTACCTGAACGCGCTGGCCGGCCGTGGCGTGCACATCGTCACCGTCAACGACTACCTCGCGCAGCGCGACGCCGACTGGATGGGCCGCATCTACCGTTTCCTCGGCCTCACGGTCGGCGTGAACCTGTCGCAGATGAGCCACGCCGACAAGCAGGTGGCGTACGGCGCCGACATCACGTACGGCACCAACAACGAGTTCGGCTTCGACTACCTGCGCGACAACATGGTGTTCGCGCCGGGCGAGCGCGTGCAGCGCGGCCTCAACTACGCGATCGTCGACGAAGTCGACTCGATCCTGATCGACGAGGCGCGGACGCCGCTCATCATCTCGGGGCAGGCCGACGACAACGTCGAGATGTACTACCGGCTGAACGAGCTCGCGCCGCAGCTGACGCGCCAGCCCGAGGAGAAGGGGCCGGGCGACTACTGGGTCGACGAGAAGGCGCACCAGGTGCTGCTGTCGGAGGAGGGCCACGAGCACGCGGAGCGCATCCTCGGCCAGGCCGGGCTGATCCCGGTCGGCTCCGGGCTGTACGACACGCAGAACATCTCGCTGATGCACCACCTGCTCGCGGCGCTGCGCGCGCACTCGCTCTACCACCGCGACCAGCACTACGTGGTGCAGAACGGCGAGGTCGTCATCGTCGACGAATTCACCGGCCGGCTGATGTCGGGCCGCCGCTGGTCGGACGGCCTGCACCAGGCGGTCGAGGCGAAGGAGGGCGTGCCGATCCAGCGCGAGAACCAGACGCTGGCGTCGATCACGTTCCAGAACTACTTCCGCATGTACGGCAAGCTGGCCGGCATGACCGGCACCGCCGACACCGAGGCGTTCGAGTTCCAGCAGATCTACCACCTGGAGACCGTCGTCATCCCCACGCACAAGCCGATGGTGCGCAGGGACGAGAACGACCTCGTGTTCAGGACGTTCCAGGAGAAGGTCGACGCCATCATCGCCGACATCCGGGACTGCCACGGCCGCGGGCAGCCGGTGCTGGTCGGCACGACGTCGATCGAGAACTCCGAGCTGCTGTCGACGCACCTCGCGAAGGAGAAGCTCCCGCACGAGGTGCTGAACGCCAAGCAGCACGCGCGCGAGGCCGAGATCGTCGCGCAGGCGGGCAAGACCGGCGCGATCACGATCGCCACCAACATGGCCGGCCGCGGCACCGACATCGTGCTGGGCGGCATGCTGGAGCGGCTGATCCTCAAGATCCGCGACGACGAGGCGCTGCTGCCGGCCGAGAAGGAGCGCGAGATCGACAAGCTGCGCGCCGACTGGCAGGTCCGGCACGAGGCCGTGGTCAAGGCCGGGGGGCTGCACATCATCGGCACCGAGCGCCACGAGTCGCGGCGCATCGACAACCAGCTGCGCGGCCGCGCCGGCCGCCAGGGCGACCCGGGGTCGTCGCGCTTCTACCTGTCGCTGGAGGATCCGCTGCTGCGCATCTTCGGCGGCGAGCGTCTCGGCGTCATCATGCAGAAGCTCAAGATGCCCGACGGCGAGCCGATCGAGCATCCGATCGTCAACCGGTCGATCGCCAAGGCGCAGAACCGCGTCGAGTCGCGCAACTTCGACATCCGCAAGCAGCTGCTCGAGTACGACGACGTCGCCAACGACCAGCGGCGCGTGATCTACCAGCAGCGGAACGAATTGCTCGAGAGCAACGACATCGCCGAGACGATCCGCGGCATGGTCCGCGGCCAGCTCGAGGACACGGTCAAGCGCTACGTGCCGCCGGATTCGGTCGAGGAACAGTGGGACGCGGCCGGCCTGGAGACCGTCCTCGCGGCCGACTACCAGGTCGTGGCGCCGGTCGCCGAGTGGATCAAGCACGAGGCCGACCTGACGGACGAGTCGCTGCGCGAGCGCGTCGTCGAGATCGGCCTCGCCGCGTGGTCGGAGCGCGAGACGATGGTCGGCGCGGAGCTCATGCGGCAGTTCGAGCGCAGCCTGATGCTGCAGACGCTCGACCACCACTGGCGCGACCACCTGGCGTCGCTCGACCACCTGCGGCAGGGCATCCACCTGCGCGGCTACGCGCAGAAGAACCCCAAGCAGGAGTACAAGCGCGAGGCGTTCGAGCTCTTCTCGGACATGCTCGACAGGATCAAGCAGGACGTGGTGAAGGTCGTGCTGACCGTGCAGGTGCGCACCGAACAGGACGTGCAGGCGGTCGAGGAGGCGGAGACCGTCTCCAACGTCAAGTACCAGCACGCCGGCTACGACGAGGCGCTCGCCGCCGCCGCCGCGGACGGCGACGTCGCGGTCGCGCCGCCACCGCCGTTCACGCGCGCCGGCGACAAGGTCGGCCGCAACGACCCGTGTCCGTGCGGCTCGGGCAAGAAGTACAAGCACTGTCACGGGAAGATCTAGCCAGGGGTCGGATACGAATTTCGCTTTCGGCGCGTCGCGCTGCGGGTACAACGAGCGCCGGCGCAAGAGAAATTCGTGTCTGACCCCGGGGTCGAGCCACCGGGGGTCAGACTCGATTTTCTGCTCCGTTGACGTTGACTGCACTCTCGCGCAGACGCGCCCGCAAGACGAAAATCGAATCTGACCCCGAGCGACCCCGAGCCATGCCGGTCAACTACACGCCTCCCACTGCGGATTCGCTGCTGCCCGTTGAGGGCGTGGCGCTCGGCACTGCCGCCGCGCGCATCAAGAACTGGGAGCGCGACGACGTGCTGCTGGTCGTCTGCGACCCGGGCACCGTCGCCGCCGGCGTCTTCACGCAGAACCGCTTCTGCGCAGCGCCGGTCACCGTCTGCCGCGAGCACCTCGCGCGCGTGCGCGACGGCCGCGGCGCGTTCCGCGCGCTCGTCGTCAACGCCGGCAACGCCAACGCGGGCACCGGCGAGCCGGGCATGGCCGACGCGCGTGCGGAGTGCGTCGCCGTCGCGCGCCTCGTCGACTGCGCGCCGGAGGACGTGCTGCCGTACTCGACCGGCGTGATCATGGAGCCGCTGCCGGTGGGCAGGATCGTCGCCGCACTGCCGGCGGCGAAGGCCGCCGCCCGCGCCGACGGCTGGTTCGCCGCGGCGAAGGCGATCATGACGACCGACACCGTGCCCAAGGGCGCGTCGCGGCGTGTCGCGGTCGACGGCGTCCCGGTCACGGTCACCGGGATCGCCAAGGGTGCCGGCATGATCCACCCGGACATGGCGACGATGCTCGCGTTCATGGCGACCGACGCGCCGCTGTCCGCGCCGCTGCTCGCGCAATTGGTGCGGGAGGTCGCCGACGTCTCGTTCAACGGCGCGACGGTCGACGGCGACACGTCGACCAACGACAGCTTCGTGCTGGCCGCGACCGGCCGCGCGCGGATCGCCCCGATCGTCGCTGTCGACGACGCCCGCCTCGCGCCCATCCGCCGCGCGATCGAGGAGTGCGCGGTCGCGCTGGCGCAGGCGATCGTGCGCGACGGCGAGGGCGCCACCAAGTTCATCGCCGTCCGCGTCGACGGCGGACGCACCGTCGACGAGTGCCGGCGGATCGCATTCGGCATCGCCCATTCGCCGCTGGTCAAGACCGCGTTCTTCGCGTCGGACCCCAACCTCGGCCGCATCGTCTGCGCGATCGGCAACACGGCGGCGCCGGACACGGATCCCGCGCGCGTCTCGTTCTGGCTCGACGACGTGCTGGTGGTCGACCGCGGCGGCCGTGCCGCCACCTACCGCGAGGAGGACGGCCAGCGCGTGATGAAGCGCGACGAGATCACCGTCCGCGTCGACTTGGGCCGCGGCACGGCCGCCGCCACCGTGTGGACGTGCGACTTCTCGCACGACTACGTGTCCATCAACGCCGACTACCGGTCCTAGAATCGGGGTCAGATTCGAATTTCGCCGAGCACTGCTGCGGTTCGCGTAATCATCGCGGCGAAATTCGAGTCCCTGCTCCAGCGCGCCGAAGCCGTCCTCGCGCGCGTCGAGGCGCTGCTGCCGCCGCCGCAGCCCGACCCCGATTGGACGCAGGTGACGGCGGCGCGCTGGCGCAAGCGCGGCGGCCGCGGATACCTGCAGGCGGTCGCGCACCCGCATTCGATCCGGCTCGACGACCTCGTCGCCATCGACGAGCAGAAGCAGGCGATCGACCGGAACACGCGCCAGTTCGTCGCCGGCCTGCCGGCCAACAACGTGCTGCTGACCGGCTCGCGCGGCACCGGCAAGTCGTCGCTGGTGAAGGCGATGCTCGCGAAGTACGCGGGCAGGGGCCTGCGCCTGATCGAGGTCGACAAGGGCGACCTCGTCGACCTCCCGGACATCGCGGAGCGCGTCGAGGGTCTGCCGCAGAAGTTCGTCGTGTTCTGCGACGACCTGACGTTCGATGCCGGCGAGGCCGGGTACAAGGCGCTCAAGGTGATGCTCGACGGGTCGATCGCGGGCGCGGCCGGCAACGTCGTCATCTACGCGACGTCGAATCGGCGCCACCTGCTGCCCGAGTACTTCAGCGAGAACCTGGAGACGAAGCACGTCGGCGAAGAGGTGCACCCCGGCGAGTCGGTCGAGGAGAAGATCTCGCTGTCCGAGCGCTTCGGCCTGTGGATCTCGTTCTACCCGTTCGCGCAGGACGACTACCTCGCCGCCGTCGCCGGCTGGCTCGCGCACTTCGGCGTCAGGCCGCCGGCCGGCGCCCGCGAATCCGACGCGCGCACGCGCGAGGCGCTGCAGTGGGCGTTGCAGCGCGGCTCGCGCAGCGGCCGCGTGGCCTGGCAGTTCGCTAAGAACGTCGCCGGAGCGCAGGCGCTGAAGTCGCGCCGGCCGTGAGCCCGACGGGCCGCCCCGAGGGCGAACACCGGAGCGCGCAGCCCGAAGGTGCTCCATCGAGCACCACAGGGCCGCCCCAAGCTGCGGGCCCCCTTCGGGGGATTCGGCGCGAAGCGCCGGTCGGGGGGGATTCTGCAGGAGGCGTCGTCCGCGTCGCCGCCGCGGTGCTGCTGCGCCCCGACGGGCAGGTGCTGCTCGCGCAGCGGCCCGCGGGCAAGCCGTACGCCGGCTACTGGGAGTTCCCCGGCGGCAAGCTCGAGCCGGGCGAGACGCCGGCGCACGCGCTCGTGCGGGAACTGCGCGAGGAACTCGGCATCGACGTGCGGCGCGCGTCGCCGTGGCTGGTGCAGGAGTACGTCTACCCGCACGCGCACGTCGAACTCCACTTCTTTCGCGTCTACGAATGGGGCGGGCAGCTCCATGGCCACGACGGCCAGGCGTTCGCGTGGCAGGTGCCGGGACGCTGGTCGGTCGCGCCGCTGCTGCCGGCGAACACGCGCATTCTCGCGGCGCTCGACCTCCCCGCCGTCTGCGGGATCACGTGCGCGGAAGACTCGAACGAGGACGCGTTCGTCGGCCGCGCCGAACGCGCGCTGGCAGCGGGGCTCTCCCTCGTGCAGCTGCGCGACAGGTCGTGGCCGCGCGAACGCCGGCTCGCGCTCGCGCAGCGTCTCGTCCCGCTCGCGCACCGGCACGGCGCGCGCGTTCTGTGGAACGGCACCGCGGACGACGCGCGCGGCGCGCCGCGACGGCGTGCATTGGACCGCCGAGGCGCTCAGCCGCGAGCGCGCGCCCCGACGGCCTGATGGTGGCGGCGTCGTGCCACACGCGCGACGAGGTTGCGCGGGCCGGCCGGCTCGCGCTGGACTTCGCGGTCCTCGGTCTCGTCGCGGCGACGCCGTCCGCATCTTCGGATGCGACGCCGATCGGATGGGAAGGCTTCTCCGAGCGCGTCGCGGAAAACCGGCTGCCCGTCTACGCACTCGGCGGCCTCGCCGTCGCGGACCTGGACGAGGCGATCGTGCGGCGCCCAGGGCGTCTGCAATGCGGCGCGGCGCCTGGCCGGCCTGAAGGACTGAGTCGTCGCGCGGCGGCGCCGTGTCGCCTTCCGGCGCGGAGTCCTCAAGCGGCGGCCGACGGCTACGCGGTACTTCTCGCTTGCCCAGGCACCCAGGTCGACGAGCTTGCCTGTTCGCTGCAGAACGGACGCCAGCGCGACGCCGGGCCCAGGCCACCTTCGTGCCGCATTGCGGGCAAGCCGTACTTGAGTTCGGTCATCGCGGTTTCGTCACGTCCGCGCGCGAGGCTGCCGGACTCCGGGCGCGGCGCCGCGCAGCGCAGATGGGGGAAGCGAGGTTGCAGAACATCAGCTCGAACTCGACGTCGCCGTCGTAAACGGCGCCGCGGTCCATGCCGGACACGCCGATGAACCGGATGTTGAGCGCGTACTTGTTCGCGCTGATCTCCGGCACGCACGAGAGCTCCTCGCCGACGGTGAGCCGCAGCGCTGCGCGACCTGGTCGTCGTCAGCATCGGCTGGAACACGCCGCGGAAGGCGGTATGGCGGCTCGCGCGGCCGTTGTCGCGCAGGAGCTTCAGGATGATCGTCGAGCCCGCGCGGATCGGCGCGAACGGCTCGATCCAGCCCCGCAGGTCGTTGCGGCGTGCGCCGGGATCCCTGGTGCAGCCACCAGTGGTAGGCGGGCAGGTCGAACTCGCAGACGCCGCCCGGCGCAGCGCGGTGCGCTGCTTGATCGCCATCAGCCACTCGTTGTCGCAGGTGCGCGCCGATCTTGCCCGCCTGCGCGAGCAGCTGCGCGTTGACGGCGTCGATCTCCCCGAGCAGGTCGTCGAGCGCGTGCTGGTCGATCTGCGGGTTCTGGCGCAGCGGCGACAGCATCTGCTTCTGCCGCTCGAGCTCCTGCAGGAGGTCGGTCTTCAGGTCCGCGCGCGCGGCGACGTCCGTGATCTCGAACAGCGCGAGCAGCGCGCCGTGGTGGTCCTGCGCCGCGTCCTGCGACGCGAAGTAGCCGGCCCGCGCGAATAGGTCCTCGAGCCGCATCAGCGTGCGCACGCGTTCGTTCAGAGGATGTTCGTAGCGGATCACAGCGGCTTTCGGGCGTCGCGCGGTTGCGCGCCATTCTGCGGGGAACGGACGACGGGTTCAAGCGCGGCGTGCGCCGCGCGCGTCCGGTAGAGCGCATCGAGGCGGGCGACCTGCGGCGCCAACGCGTCGCGCGGGCCGCCGTTGTCGATGACGTCGTCGGCGCGCGCGAGGCGCGCCGCGCGCGGCAGCTGGGTCGCCATGATCGCGCGGACCTCGTCGGCGGCGAGCCCGCTGCGCGCGACGACGCGGCGGACCTGCTCGTCTTCCGGGCAGTCGACGACCAGCACGCGCGCCACGCGCGGCAGCAGGTTGCCGCGCTCGAGCAGGAGCGGAACGGACAGGATCCTGCGCCAGTTGTCCACGCGCCGACCTCGTCGTCGATGCGCGCGAGGATCAGCGGATGGAGATGCGGGCCGAGCCGCTCGCGCGCCGCCGGTTCCGCGAATGGTGCGGCGCAGCCACGCGCGGCGCGCTGCGACGGCGTGCATTGGACCGCCGAGGCGCTCGGCGCCGCGCGCGCGCGCCCCCACGGCCTGATGGTGGCGGCGTCGTGCCACACGCGCGACGAGGTTGCGCGGGCCGGCCGGCTCGCGCTGGACTTCGCGGTCCTCGGTCCCGTCGCGGCGACGCCGGCGCACCCGGATGCGACGCCGCTCGGATGGGAAGGCTTCGCCGAGCGCGTCGCGGAAAACCGGCTGCCCGTCTACGCACTCGGCGGCCTCGCCGTCGCGGACCTGGACGAGGCGATCGCGTGCGGCGCCCAGGGCGTCGCAATGCGGCGCGGCGCCTGGCCGGCCTGAAGGACTTCAGTCGTCGCGCGGCGGCGCCGTGTCGCCTTCCGGCGCGGAGTCCTCGTCGGGCGGCCCGACGGCCACGCGGTACTTCTCGCTTGCCCAGGCACCCAGGTCGACGAGCTTGCACCGTTCGCTGCAGAACGGACGCCAGCGCGACGCCGGCGCCCAGGCCACCTTCGTGCCGCATTGCGGGCAAGCCACGTACTTGAGTTCGGTCATCGCGGTTTCGTCACGTCCGCGCGCGAGGCTGCCGGACTCCGGGCCTGCGGCGCGCGCAGCTGCAGATGGGGGCTAGAGGTTGCAGAACATCAGCTCGAACTCGACGTCGCCGTCGTAGACGGCGCCGCGGTCCATGCCGGACACGCCGATGAACCGGATGTTGAGCGCGTACTTGTTCGCGCTGATCTCGGGCACGCAGGCGAGGTCGCGCGCGAGCGTGAGGCGCAGGAGCTGGGCGACCTTGGTCGTCGTCAGCATCAGCTGGAACACGCCGCGGTAGGCGGTGTGGCGGCTCGCGCGGCCGTTGTCGCGCAGGAGCTTCAGCACGATCGCCGAGCCGGCGCGGATCGGCGCGAACGGCTCCAGCCAGCCCTTCAGGTCGTTGCGGCGCGCACCGGGCTCCTGGTGCAGCCACCAGTGGTAGGCCGGCAGGTCGAACTCGCAGACGCCGCCGGGGATTGCCGTGCGCTGCTTGATCGCCATCAGCCACTCGTTGTCGCGCAGGTGCGCGCCGACCTTGCCGGCCTGCGCGAGCAGCTGCGCGTTGACGGCGTCGATCTCGGCCAGCAGCGCGTCGAGCGTGCGCTGGTCGATCTGCGGGTTCTCGCGCAGCGGCGAGAGCATCTGGCGCTGTCGTTCGAGCTCCTGCAGCACGTCGGTCTTCAGGTCGGCGCGCGCGGCGACGTCGGTGATCTCGAACAGCGCGAGCAGCGCGCCGTGGTGGTCCTGCGCCGCGTCCTGCGCGGCGAAGTAGCCGGCGCGGGCGAACAGGTCCTCGAGCCGCATCAGCGTGCGGACGCGCTCGTTCAGGGGGTGTTCGTAGCGGATCACCGTCGGTCAGCGGCTGCGCGAATGCGCGCCATTCTGGGGCGAACCGGGCGCGGGTTCAAGCGCGGCGAGCGCGCGATAGCGGGCGTCGAGCCGGGCGACCTGCGGCGCCAGCGCGGCGAGCGGCCCGCCGTTGTCGATCACGTCGTCGGCGCGGGCGAGGCGCTCCGCCCGCGGCAGCTGGGTCGCCATGATCGTGCGCACCTCCGCTTCGGCGATGCCGCTGCGCGCGGCGACCCGGCGCACCTGCTCCTCCTCCGGGCAGTCCACCACGACGACGCGCGCGACCCTGGACGTGAGGTTGCCGCGCTCGAACAGCAGCGGCACCGAGAGGATGCCGTACGGACCGTGCCAGCCGCGGATCTCCGCGTCCAGCCGGGCGCCGATCAGCGGGTGCAGCAGCGCTTCCAGCCGCTTGCGCGCCGCGGCGTCGGCGAACACGGTCTGGCGCAGCCAGTGGCGGTCGAGAGTGCCGTCGGGTCCGCGCGCCCGCTCCCCGAACTCGGCCACGACGGCGGCGAAGCCGGCCTCGCCCGGCGCGGTGACGGCGTGGGCTGCCGCGTCCGCGTCGGCGATCGGAACACCCAGCGCGGCGAACGCCCGCGTCACCTCCGACTTGCCGCTGCCGATGCCGCCCGTGAGCCCGACCACGTAGGGCATGTCAGTCGCGAAGGGCCGTCCCGAGCGACTGACCTGCCCCCGCGGGGGGCAGCGAGCGCAGCGAGCGTGGGGGTCGTTCAACCGAGTCGCGACGGGCCGTCCCGAGCGACTGACCTGCAACGGCCTCCTTGGTCAGCCACGGCATGCGAACGGCAACGTGTCGGCCGCCGCCCTCGCGCGCGGACGCGCTCTGCGAGCCTGGCCTGCGGCCCGCGCGCGAGGGCGACCCGGGGGGCAGCGAGCGCAGCGGGCGTGGGGGCTTCTTCATCCTAGTGGGGGAACCAGATCCTGGCGAGCGGCACGCCCCAGAACAGCGCCAGCATGCCCGCGATCGCGAGGTAGGGGCCGAAGGCCAGCGGCACGTTGTGGTCGCGGCCCTTCAGCACGACGAGCGTGATGCCGATCACCGCGCCGACCACCGACGAACCCAGCACGATCAGCGGCAGCATCTTCCAGCCGAGCCACGCGCCGAGCGCCGCCAGCAGCTTGAAGTCGCCGTGCCCCATCCCCTCCTTGCCGCGGATGAGCTTGAAGAGCCAGTAGATCGTCCACAGCGTCAGGTACCCGGCCATCGCGCCGACGACGGCCTCGGCGAGCGGCACGAACAGCCCGTACAGGTTCGCGACGAGGCCGCCCCACAGCAGCGGCAGCGTCAGGTCGTCGGGCAGCAGCTGCGTGTCGAAGTCGATGAAGGTGAGGGCGAGCAGCGTCCACAGGAACGCGCACGCGGCAACGCCCTGCCACGTCGGGCCGAACTTCCAGATGGCGCCGGCCGCGACCGCGCCGCCCAGCAGCTCGACCAGCGGATAGCGCGCGGAGATCGCGGCGCCGCACGCGCTGCACTTCCCGCGCAGCGCCAGCCACGACAGGACCGGGATGTTCTCGGCGGCGGTGATCCGGTGGCCGCAGGCCGGGCACGCGGACCGGGGCACGACGAGGTTGTAGCGGGGCGCCTCCGCCGGCGCATTGCCGGCGAGCTCGGCGCACTCGCGCTGCCAGCTCCTCTCCATCATCTTCGGCAGCCGGTGCACGACCACGTTGAGGAAGCTGCCGACGCACAGCCCCACGGCGGCGGCCGCGACCATCGCCGCCACCGGGTCGAGCAGGAACGCCGGCATCAGGGCCGCGCCGGCCGGGCCGTCATACCACCGCGCCGAGCTTGAAGATCGGCAGGTACATCGCGACGACGAGGCCGCCGATCACGATGCCGAGGAACACGATGATGATCGGCTCGAGCAGGCTCGACAGCGCGGCAACCGCGTCGTCGACCTCGCGCTCGAAGAAGTCGGCGATCTTGCCCAGCATGTTGTCGAGCGAGCCCGATTCCTCGCCGATCTGGGTCATCTGCAGCACCATGGTCGGGAACAGCCCGGTGTTGCCCATCGCGTTGGTGAGGCTGGTGCCGGTGGACACCTCGGTCTGGATCTTCTTGGTGCCGGCGGCGTAGACCGCGTTGCCGGACGCCCCGCCGACGGCGTCGAGCGACTCGACCAGCGGGACACCCGCGGCGAACATCGTCTGCAGCGTGCGCGTCCAGCGCGCGATCGTCGCCTTCTCGAGGATGCCGCCGACGACCGGCAGCTTGAGCACCGTCCGGTCGAACGCGAAGCGGAAGGCGGCGGACCGCCGCAACATGATCCCGACGGCCACGAAGGTCGCGATCAGGGTGAGGAAGGCGAGCCACCACCAGGCGACGACGAACTCCGACATCGCGATGACCATCAGCGTCGGCGCCGGGAGGTCGGCGCCGAAGTTGGAGAAGACCTTCTTGAACGACGGAATCACCCAGATCATGATGACCCAGACGACGACGATCGCGACGACGACGACCGAAACCGGGTAGAAGAGCGCCGACTTGATCTTGCTCTTGATCGCGAGCATCTTCTCCTTGTACGTCGCGAGCCGCTCGAGGATCGCGTCGATCGTGCCGGACGCCTCGCCGGCCGCGACCAGGTTGCAATACAGTGCGTCGAAGTGCGCCGGGTGCTCGCGGAAGGCCTGCGACATCGACGAACCTGCCTCGATCTTGTTCTTGATGTCCATCATCAGCCGCGAGAAGCGCGCGTTGCTGTGGCCGCGGGCGACGATCTCGAACGACTGCAGCAGCGGCACGCCGGCCTTGAGCATCGTCGCGAGCTGCCGCGTGAAGAACGTGATGTCCTTCTCGTTGACCTTGCGCCCGCCGCGGAACGTCTGGCGGCGGATCTTGGTGATGCGGATGCCCTGCCGCCGCAGGTTGGTCGTGACGACCGTCTCGGAGGCGGCCTTGGACTCTCCGCGCACCTGGCGGTTGTTGCGGTCGACGCCTTCCCAGAGGAACGTGTATTCCTTGACGTCGCGGCGCTGGGCGGAGGTTGCGGTGGCCATGGGGGGTTCCTTCGCGCGGCGTCAGCAGAGCCGCGTCACTCGTTGGTGATCGCCTCGATTTCCTCGAGCGACGTCATGCCGGACTTCACCTTGAGCAGGCCGGACTGGCGCAGGTCGCGCACGCCCTCCTTGCGCGCCTGCTCGGCGATGTCGAGCGCGTTGCCGTTGCGCATGATCACCTGGCGCATCTCGTCGGTGATCGGCAGCACCTGGTAGACGCCGACGCGGCCCTTGTAGCCGGTGCCCTTGCAGTTGTCGCAGCCGACCGGGCCGTAGGGCTGCCACGAGCCGTCGAGGTCCTCCTCGGTGAAGCCTGCCCGCAGCAGCGCCTCCGGCGGGATGTCCTCGGGCTTCTTGCACTGCGAGCACAGCCGCCGGCCGAGGCGCTGCGCGGTGATCAGGATCACCGAAGACGCGACGTTGAACGGCGCCACGCCCATGTTGAGCAGTCGCGTGAGCGTCGTCGGGGCGTCGTTCGTGTGCAGCGTGGACAGCACGAGGTGGCCGGTCTGCGCCGCCTTGATCGCGATGTCGGCGGTCTCGAGGTCGCGGATTTCGCCGACCATGATGATGTCCGGGTCCTGCCGCAGGAAGGCCTTCAGCGCGGCGGCGAACGTGAGGCCCGCCTTGTCGTTGACGTTGACCTGGTTCACCCCCGGCAGCTGGATTTCGCACGGGTCCTCGGCCGTGGCGATGTTGACGCCGGGCTGGTTGAGGATGTTGAGGCAGGTGTACAGCGAGACGGTCTTGCCGCTGCCGGTCGGGCCGGTCACCAGGATCATCCCGTACGGCCGGGCGATCGCGTGCATCAGCGCCTGCTGCTGGTCGGGCTCGTAGCCCAGCGCCTCGATGCCGAGCTTGACGCCGGCGGAGTCGAGGATGCGCATCACGATCTTCTCGCCGTAGAGCGTGGGCAGCGTCGACACCCGGAAGTCGATCGTCTTGGACTTCGACAGCACGAGCTTCATCCGCCCGTCCTGCGGCACGCGCTTCTCCGAGATGTCGAGCTTCGAGATCACCTTGATCCGCGACGCCACCTTGTCCTTGATCGCGAGCGGCGGCTGCGCGATCTCCATCAGGATGCCGTCGACCCGGTAGCGGACGCGGTAGTAGCGCTCGTACGGCTCGAAGTGGATGTCGGAGGCGCCGGCGCCGATCGCGTCGGTCAGGAGCTTCTGGATGTACTTGACGATCGGCGCGTCCTCGACGTCCGACTCGTCCTCGATCGCCGGCGATGCCGCGCCGTCCTCGAGGCCGACCTCCATGTCCTCGAGGTTGGCCATGTCCTTCAGCGTGGTCCCCGCGCTCTCCAGCACCTTGGCGATCGCGGCGCCGAGCTTGTCGTCCTCGACGACGATGGGCTCGGGCACGAGGTTCGTCTTGAAGCGGACCTCGTCGAGCGCCTGCAGGTTGGCCGGGTCGGACAGCGCGACGTAGAGCTTGTTGCTGCGCTTGTACAGCGGCAGCACGCGGCGTGCGACGGCGATCTTGGCGTCGACCAGCGACTTGTCGATCTGGTCGGCGTCGAACGCGTTCAGGTCGAGCAGCGGCGTGCCGAACGCGCGCGAGGCGAACACGGCGAGCTGCTGCGCCGTCATCCGCTTGCCGGCCAGCACCTGCTCGACGAACGAAATCCCCGACGCGTGCGCCTGCGTCTGCAGCGCCTCGGCCTCGTACTCGGACATGAGCCCGTTCTGGGCGAGCGCGCGCGCGAGTCCGCTGATGTTGCGGGTGGCGGCGGCGTGCGTGGCCATGGCGTAGGGGGCGGGCTCGGTCGGGCGTGCGGGCGGTCTAGTTGTACACCGCAAGCAAGCGGCGTGCCCGGACTGCGTTCGCCGGGGCCGGGACGCCTGCCCATTCCATCTGCATAAAACTTATCCGTTCGATGATGCCCGCTCGACCGTTGATTGTAAAGGCGGGTTCCCCCGGCCGACCGGCGGCAGCAGCTTGACGACCTTGACCGCCCGGTCCTGGGTTTGGAGGATTTCCAGCCACTGGCCCTCGACGCGGAACTTGAGCCCGGCGTCCGGAATGTCGCCCAGGTGCTCGACGATGAGCCCGTTGAGCGTTTTCGGCCCGTCCAGCGGGAACTGGGTCCCGAGCCGCCGGTTGAGCGTCCGCAGCGACGCCATCCCCGCCGCGACGACGCTGCCGTCCGGCTCCCGGCGGTAGATCTCGGCCCCGCCGGGCGCCTGCGTCGTGAACTCGCCGATGATCTCCTCGACGATGTCCTCGATCGTGACGAGGCCCTGCAGCTCGCCGTACTCGTCGACGACGAGCCCCAGCCGCTGGCGGTCGGCCTGGAACTGGGTGAGCTGCGTCAGCAGCGGCGTGCCGGCGGGAATGAAGTAGGGCGGGCGCAGCAGCGGGCGCAGGCGGTCGGCGGTCATCTCGCCGGCGGACAGCTGCAGGTTGACGACGGACTTCAGCGGCAGCACGCCGGTGAGGTTGTCGAGCGTCTCCTCGTAGACCGGGACCCGCGAGTGGTACGACGTCGCCAGCTGCTGGCGCAGCAGCGCGGGCCGCTCCGTCAGGTCGAGCGCGTGGATGCGGTTGCGCGGCGTCATCACGTCGTCGACGGTGATCGCCTCCAGGTCCATCAGGTTCGCGAGCATCGTCTTGTGCTTGCCGCGGAAGTACTGCGAGCCCTCGAGCACGATCGAGCGCAGCTCCTCCTGCGTGAGCTGGGTGCCGGCGTCGGGGGCGGCCCGCACGCGCAGGATCCGCAGCAGCACCTGCACGAAGAGGTTGACGAACCAGACGACCGGCTGCAGCACCCGCAGCATCGGCGCCAGCACGTAGGCGACGAGCGGCGCGATGCGGTCGGCGTGCGCCGCGCCGATGACCTTCGGCGTGATCTCGGAGAACACGAGGATCAGGAACGTCACGACGACCGTCGACGCGGCGAGCGCGAGCTCGCCCTCGCCCAGCAGCCGCGCCGTGATCACGCCGGCGAGCGTCGCGGTCCCGGCGTTGAGCAGGTTGTTGCCGAACAGGATGACGCCGAGCAGCCGGTCGGTCCGGTCGAGCAGGGCGAGCGCCAACTTCGCGCCGTGGTTGCCGCGCTGCGCGCGGTGCTTCAGCCGGTAGCGGTTCGCGGCCATCATCGCCGTCTCGGCGATCGAGAAGAACCCCGACACGACGAGCAGGACGGCGAGGGCGGCGACGAGCGAGCTTAGGGGGAATTCGTCCAAGGCGGCGGGGCTTGGCCGGGCGGCGGCCCAGTATTCGGTGCCGGCGGCCGCGCTGTCAATGCGCGGGGGTCAGCGGCCGAGCAGGATTTCCGCGACGAACTTGCTGCCGAGGTAGCCCAGCACCAGCAGCGTCGTGCCGCCGACGATCCAGTACAGCGCGCGCCGGCCGCGCCAGCCGTACCGCCAGCGGCCGAACAGCAGCACGGCGAACGCAAGCCAGCCCAGCACGGAAAACAGGTTCTTGTGCGTGAACGTGACGGGCTTGCCGAACAGCTGCTCCGAGAACAGGAGGCCGCTCGCGAGCGTGACGGTGAGGAGCACGAAGCCCAGCGCGACCAGCCGGAACAGGAAGCGCTCGAGCGTGAGCAGCGGCACCGAGCCCTCCGCCTCCATCGGCGCCAGCCCGCGGTGCAGCCGCTTCTCGAGGCCGGTCAGCAGCAGCGCCTGCAGTGCGGCGACGGCGAACAGCGCGTAGGCGAGCAGCGCGACGGCGATGTGGGCGGTCGCGAGCGAGTCGCCCGCGTAGGGAAACAGGTGCGGGCTGCCGCCGGCCAGCGGCGCCAGCGCGCAGACCGCCGCGACGGGCAGGATCACGTTGCCGACCGCCGGCAGCTTCGCCAGCACGCCGGAGAGCCCCGCCACGAGCGCCGTCAGCCACGCCACCAGCGACAGCGCGTGCAGGAAGGACAGGTCGAAGCCCTCCGGCGTGACGACCGCGCGCCAGATCGACAGCGCGTGCAGGAGGAGCGCCATCTCGAACAGCACGGTCGACGGCCACGCCGGCGCGCCCGTGCGGGCGCTGCGGTGCCGCAGCCAGGCGGCGGCGCCGTAGAACGCGGCGGCGAGGAGCAGTAAAATCACGGATTCGGCGTCGAGGGGCGCGCCCGGCAAGGCGGGGCCGCGACGTCTTCCAGTGTACCCGATGCGCGCCGCAGCCTGCGCCGCGCCCCACTCCGGTTCGGAACGCTTCCATGCTCGAAAACCTCACCACCCGGCTGTCGCGCGTCGTCAAGGGACTGCGCGGGCAGGCCCGCCTGACCGACGACAACATCCAGGACGCGCTGCGCGAGGTCCGCCTGGCGCTGCTCGAGGCCGACGTCGCGCTGCCGGTCGTGCGCGATTTCATCGCGCTGGTGAAGGAGAAGGCGGTCGGCGAGGAGGTGATGGGCTCGCTGACGCCGGGGCAGGCGCTGATCGGCGTCGTGCACCGCGAACTGACCGCGCTGATGGGCGGGGCTGCGGCGCCGCTGTCGTTCGCGACGCAGCCGCCGGCGGTGATCCTGATGGCGGGCCTGCAGGGCTCCGGCAAGACGACGTCGACGGGCAAGCTCGCACGGCTGCTGCAGGAGCAGAAGAAGAAGGTGCTGCTGGTCTCCGCCGACGTCTACCGGCCGGCGGCGATCGAGCAGCTGCGGCTGCTCGCCGCGCAGGTCGGCGCGGAGTTCTTCCCGTCCACGCCCGACCAGTCGCCGGTGGCGATCGCGCACGGCGCGATCGACTGGGCGCGCCGCCACTACCACGACGTCGTGATCGTCGACACCGCGGGCCGCCTCGGGGTCGACGAGGCGATGATGCGCGAGATCGCCGACCTGCACGCGGCCGTGCACCCGATCGAGACGCTGTTCGTCGTCGACGCGATGCAGGGCCAGGACGCGGTCAACACGGCGAAGGCGTTCCGCGACGCGCTGCCGCTGACGGGCGTGGTGCTGACCAAGCTCGACGGCGACGCCCGCGGCGGCGCCGCGCTGTCGGTGCGTCACGTCACCGGCGCGCCGATCAAGTTCGCCGGCGTGTCGGAGAAGCTCAACGGCCTCGAGGTCTTCCACCCGGAACGGATGGCCTCGCGCATCCTCGGCATGGGCGACGTGCTGACGCTGATCGAGGACGCGCAGAAGAGCGTCGACGTCGAGGAGGC
>JBGAMF010000148.1:0-7502 GCA_044223185.1 Casimicrobiaceae bacterium
GCCCCCGCGTCGATTTCGCGCTCCGGGTCGAACCGCAGGTGGAGGTTGCGGCCCGTCGGCCGCCGGTCCACCAGCTCGAGCGCCGCGAACTCGATGATGCGATGGCCGAGCTTCGGGTCGAGGCCCGTCGTTTCCGTGTCGATGATGAGCTGGTGCATTCAGGGATCAGAGGTCAGGAATCAAGGATCAGAGCGCGCCGGAGTTTCCGGTGGCAGCGCATCGAGCGCCGGGATGGATTGTCGCCGATTCGGGTCGGTCGATGTAGCGGCGGTGCGCGTACGCGGCGTCCATCTTGCGCCTCATCAGCGGTGATCGGTCCGGCGGCGCCCCATCGGCGCTCGACGTGCCGCCACCGTAAACGGCGAAATCTCCGATTCCTGATTCCTGACCTCTGATCCCTGATCGGGAGCGCGATCCGGAAATACCGGCGCGCTAGCGTCGGTATTTCTGGATCGTCGACTGGATCTCCTCGATCGCATGCTCGATCTCGTCGTCGGTCAGGTCGCGCTGCGTGCCCTTGCGGTCGGTCAGCGTCAGCGTGCGGTCGATCTGCGTCTCGAACTCGCCCAGGCCGAGCGTCTCGGTGATCGTCGTCGTCTGCTCGTCGGTCAGCGTCTCCGGGCCCCAGCGCACGATGATCGCCGACAGGTTGTCGCCTTCGGCCCCGCCGCGCTTCTCGCCCTCGCGCATCATCTGCGGCGCCGTGGTGAGGATGGGCGTCGAGGTCAGCCACGTCGCGATCTCGCGCTGCTCGAAGACGGTCCACAGGCCGTCGGTGCACAGCACGAGGACGTCACCGTTGCGCAGCGGCGTCCGCCGCGACAGGTCGATCACCGGGTCGACGAGGCCGCCCAGGCAGCTGAAGATCTTGTTGCGGTCCGGGTGCGACACCACCTCGTCGGCACCGATGATCCCCTGGTCGACCAGGTACTGCACCTTCGAGTGGTCCTTGGTCGAGCCGATGAGGCCGCCCTGCCGGAACAGGTACAGCCGCGAGTCGCCGACGTGGCACCAGTACGCGTGGCCCGCCTGCACGATGCACGCGACGCACGTCGTGCGCGGCGTCTCCAGCATCGAGAACTGGTTCGCGTACGAGCCCAGCGCCGAGTGGGCGCGGACCATCGTGTCCTGCAGGAACTTGAGCGGATTCTTGAGGATCGGCTTGGCTTCCTGCTGGAAGCGCTCGATGAACAGCCGCACCGCGATCTGCGCGGCGATCTCCCCGCCCGCGTGCCCGCCCATGCCGTCGGCGACGACGAGCAGCAGCGCGTCGCGGCTGAACGTGTACGCGATGCGGTCCTGGTTGACCTTGCGGGACCCCTTGCGCGACTCCTGGAAAATCGTGAAACGCATGCGCGCGAGTTTACTTCAGTGGCCTGCAAGGGTGGGGACCGCGGCGGCGGCTCGGGCGCCGCCCCCCCCCCGCGCTCGAGGCGACCGGAGCGGCCGGCGGCGGCAAGGGCCGGCGGCAAGGGTCAGACCCCTGAATGGGGCGGCTCGCGGCCTAGAGGGTCTGACCCTATGCGCTGATCTCCGAGAACAGCATCTTCTTCAGGCTGCCGAAGAACGACACCTTGCGCTTGGTCTGCGGGATCTCGCGGATGGCCTTCTGCAGCGCGAACACCGACTGCGGGCGCTCGAGGGGGTCGAGGCGCAGGCACCAGTCGATGACCTCGAGGATGTTGTCCGAGTACTGGCCGGCCCAGATCTTCTTGGCCGAGACGAGGTGGTCCTCCGACATCCGGGCGTCCGCCGCCTGCGGCGCGAACGCGGCGAGGCACGCGAACATCGACGCGCCGACGCCGTAGACGTCCGTCCACGGGCCAAGGCGGTCGGGCTCGCGGTACTGCTCGGGCGCCGCGAAGCCGGGGGTGTACATCGGCGCGAGCTTCGGCCGCGCGCTGGTCAGCGTCTGGCGGGCGGCGCCGAAGTCGAGCAGCACCGGCGAGCCGTCGGTGCGCAGGTAGATGTTGGCGGGCTTGATGTCGAGGTGCAGCAGCTTGTGCGTGTGGACCTCGCGCAGGCCGTTCAAGAGGTGCATGAACACGTGGCGGACGAGGCGCTCCGACATCTGGTCCTGCCGCATCTGGATCTGCTGCTGCAGCGTGCGGCCGCGCTCGTAGCGCATGACCATGTAGACGGTCTCGTTGGCGCGGAAGAAGTTCAGCACGCGCACGACGTTCGGGTGGTTGATCTTGGCGAGCGCGCGGCCTTCCTCGAAGAAGCACTTCATCCCGTACCGGAACGACGTCAGGTTCTCGGCGGAGCTCGCGCGCACGATGTCGCCCTCGGTGCGCAGCACCAGCGACGACGGCAGGTACTCCTTGATGGCGACCGGGACCCCGTCCTCGTCGAACGCGCGGTAGACGATCGAGAACCCGCCGCGGCTGATCTGCCGGTCGATCCGGTAGTTCAGCAGCTGGTAGCCGCCGGCGAGGGCCTGGTTGGTGACGGGCATGTCAGTGGCGCCGGGCCGCCCCAAGCCACTGACCTTCCCCCTCGGGGGGCAGCGAGCGCAGCGAGCGTGGGGGTCGTTTCATCGAGGTGAGGTGGGGGCGTGCCAAGCCGCGTGGCGCGGTGTCCGGCCTTGCAGGGGCAATTCGCATGCCAGCCGGCGGCGCGGCGGCTTGCACGCCCGCCCGATATTGCATACATTCTCGGCAACCGGGCGGCCAATGTAAAGGAAGCGCCCCGGAGACGGCAGGCGGCGTTCCCGCCGGCGCCGGGCCGTGCAAAACGTGCGGGAACCCGCGAACATCCCCGTTCTTGCGGGAACGTGCCAGAAAGTCCCCCCATGATCCTCAGCATGACCGGCTTCGCGGCGGTCGCCGCGGAACTGCCCGGCGTTTCGCTCGCCGTCGAGCTGCGCTCCGTGAACCACCGCTACCTCGACGTGACGCTGCGGCTGCCCGACGAGCTGCGGGCGGTCGAGCCCGCCCTGCGCGAGACGCTCGCCGGGGCGGTCAAGCGCGGCAAGGTCGAGTGCCGGATCGCCCTCAACCGGACCGCGCAGGCCGTGGGCGCCCTGGCCGTCGACACCGCCCGGATCGGCCAGCTGGCCGCGGCTGCGTCAGAAGTGACGCGCGCCGTCCCCGGCGCCGTGCCGCTGTCCGTCCACGAGATCCTGCGCTGGCCGGGCGTGCTGGCCGAGCCGACGGTGCCGCCGGCCGAGCTCGCGCAGCGGGCGACGGCGCTGGTCGAGCAGGCGCTGGCCGACCTGGCCGCCGCCCGTGCCCGCGAGGGCGCCCGGACCGCCGCCGTGCTGGAAGCCTGCTGCGCCGGGATCGAGGCGCAGGTGACGCGCGTGCAGCCGCGGGTGCCGGCCATCCACGCCGCATTCAACGAGAAGCTCGCCACGCGGCTGCGCGAGGCCGGGCTCGACCCGAACGAGGACCGCCTGAAGCAGGAGGTGGCGCTGTTCGCGACCAAGACCGACGTCGCGGAGGAGCTGGCGCGGCTGACCGCGCACGTCGCCGAGGTTCGCCGCGTGCTGCGCGCCGGCGGCAGCGCCGGCAAGCGCCTCGACTTCCTTGCGCAGGAGCTGCACCGCGAGGCCAACACGCTGGGCTCGAAGTCCGTCGACAACGAAATGTCGCAGGCGTCGCTCGAGCTCAAGGTGCTGATCGAGCAGATGCGCGAGCAGGTCCAGAACATCGAGTAGGTCGCCAGTTGCGACCGGACGAACGCATGCGCGACTTCCCGCACCAGTGCAGCGCCGCCCCCGCGCAGGCGGGGACCCGGAAGAGTTCGCGACCCGCGCCGCGGCAATACCGAGCCTGGCTCGGTTTTTCCTGGAGCCTGGCTCGGTTTTCCCAAAACGTGGAGTAGCGGCTGATGAGCGGTCGTATGCGCAAATGGGGGTCAGACTCGAATTTCTGCTGCACCTGCGCAGATCGCACCAGCATACTGATTCGTCCGCAAGGCGAAATTCGAATCTGACCCCGGTCGACCCGATGCAGCCCACCGTCATTGCCACCAAGGCCCCGCCGGCGTCGGGCTGCCTGTTCGTGCTCGCCGCGCCGTCGGGCGCGGGCAAGACCAGCATCGTGCGCGCGCTGCTCGAGCGCGAGCCGGGGATGCGCCTGTCGATCTCCTACACGACGCGGCCGCCGCGACCGGGCGAGGCGGACGGCGTCGACTACCACTTCGTCGACGAGGCGAAGTTCATGGCGCTGAAGGCAGCCGGCGAGTTCCTGGAGCACGCGCACGTCCACGGCAACTGGTACGCCACCTCGGCGACGTGGCTCGCGGGCGAGGTGCAGGCCGGCCACGACGTCCTGCTGGAGATCGACTGGCAGGGGGCGGCGCAGGTGCGCGAACTCATCCCCGGTTCGGTGCTCGTGTTCATCCTGCCGCCGTCGCTCGCGACGCTGCGCGAGCGGCTGGAGAAGCGCGGCACCGACGCCCCGGACGTGATCGCCCGCCGGCTGGACGCGGCGCGCGAGGAGATGCGGCACTGCGGCGAGTTCGATTATGTTATTATGAATCAGGACTTTGCGAGGGCCGTCGACGACCTCTCCGTCATCGTGCGCGCCGCCCGCCTCGCCGCATCGCGGCAGCAGGTGCGCCACGCCGCCCTGATCGCCAAGCTGCTGAACCCTTGAGATTCGCCGGAGCGCCCCATGGCCCGCATCACCATCGAAGACTGCCTCGCCCGCATCCCCAACCGGTTCGAGCTCACGCTCGCCGCGACCAACCGCGCCCGGCAGATCACCGCCGGCTCGGCGCCGATGGTCGACTCCGACCGCGACAAGCCGACGGTCATCGCGCTGCGCGAGCTGGCGGCCGGCAAGATCGGCATCGAGATGCTGACCAAGACCGCGCCGGTCCTGCCGACGACGCCGCAGAGTTGACGCCCGGCGGTTTCGGACCCACGTAACCACGTATGTCCGAGATCGCGGAGTTCACCCGGCACCTGGGCCACTACCTGCCCCCGCCGGACGTCGCGCTCGTCAACCGCGCGTTCGAGTTCTCCGAGTCCGCCCACCGCGGGCAGTTCCGCAAGTCTGGCGAGCCGTACATCACGCACCCGCTCGCGGTGGCGTCGATCCTGTCGCAGTGGCGGCTCGACGCGCAGGGGTTGGCCGCCGCGCTGCTGCACGACGTGATGGAGGACACCTCCGTCACCAAGTCCGAGCTCGAGCGTAGCTTCGGCAAGCCGGTCGCCGACATGGTCGACGGCGTCTCCAAGCTCGACCAGATCGAGTTCACGTCGCGCGAGGAAGTCCAGGCCGAGAGCTTCCGCAAGATGCTGCTGGCGATGGCGCGCGACGTCCGCGTCATCCTGATCAAGCTCGCCGACCGGCTGCACAACATGCGCACGCTGGACGCGATGGCGCCCACGCACCGCAAGCGCATCGCGCGCGAGACGCTCGACATCTACGCGCCGATCGCCAACCGGCTCGGCCTGAACTCGCTCTACCTCGAGCTGCAGGACCTGTCGTTCAAGCACCTGAACCCGGCGCGCTACCGCGTGCTGGCCGGCGCGATCAAGGCGGCGCGCGGCAACCGGCGCGAGGTGATGAACCGCCTGCTCGACAACATCCGCGAGGGGCTCGCGCGCGAGCACGTGCTCGCCGTCGTCAGCGGGCGCGAGAAGTCGATCTACTCGGTCTACAAGAAGATGCGCGAGAAGCGCTACACGTTCGCGCAGGTGTTCGACATCTACGGCGTGCGCATCCTCGTCGCCGACAAGACCAACTGCTACGCGGCGCTCGGCGTGCTGCACGAGCTGTACAAGCCGATCCCCGGCAAGTTCAAGGACTACATCGCGATCCCGAAGGCCAACGGCTACCAGTCGCTGCACACGACGCTGTTCGGGCCGTTCGGCACGCCGCTCGAGGCGCAGATCCGCACGCACGACATGCACCGTGTCGCCGAGGCGGGCGTGGCCGCGCACTGGCTGTACAAGGCCGGCGGCGAGATCGACCTGGCCGAGGCGCAGCGCGAGACGTCGCGCTGGCTGCAGAGCCTGCTCGACATCCAGTCGGAGTCGGGCGACTCGAAGGAGTTCATCGAGCACATCAAGGGCGACCTCTTCCCCGACGAGATCTACGTGTTCACGCCGAAGGGCAAGATCACGGCGCTGCCGCGCGGCGCCACCGCCGTCGACTTCGCCTACGGCGTGCACACCGACATCGGCCACCACTGCGTGGCCGCGCGCATCAACTACGAGCTCCTGCCGCTGCGCACCGAGCTCAAGAACGGCGACCACGTCGAGATCCTGACCTCGCCCACGGCGCGGCCCAACCCGTCGTGGCTGTCGTTCGTCGCCACCGGCAAGGCGCGCTCGCGCATCCGCCACTACCTGAAGGGCCTGCAGCAGAAGGAGTCGGCGGCGCTCGGCGAGCGGCTGCTGAACCAGGCGCTCGCCACGCTCAAGGTCGAACCGGACGCGATCAAGTGGGACCGCTGGGAGGCGCTCGCCAAGGAGTACGGCGCCAAGAGCCAGCTCGACATCCTCGCCGACATCGGCCTCGGCAAGCGGCTTTCGTTCGTCGTCGCGCAGGCGCTGACGCGCGCGCCCGGCAAGGCCGAGGAGCCGCCGGCGCCGGCCAACGCGAAGCTCGGCACGCTGTCGCTGCGCGGCGTCGAGGGCGTGGCGATCCAGTACGCGAAGTGCTGCCGGCCGGTGCCCGGCGACACGGTCGTCGGGCAGTTCCGCCGCGGGCACGGCCTGTCCGTCCACACGCGCGACTGCGTGACGCTCAAGAAGCTGCGGCTCGACCCGTCGGAACTGGTCGACGTCGAGTGGGCACCGGACGTGCAGGGCGTGTTCGGCGCCGGCATCCGCCTGCTGGTCGCCGACCGGCGCGGCCTGCTCGCCGACGTCGCGCTGGCGATCGCCGACGCGGGCGCCAACATCGACACCGTGTCGATGGAGCGGCCCGACGGCGGCGACGTGCTCGCGATGTTCTTCGGCGTGCAGGTGCGCGACCGCCGGCACCTGGCGCAGGTGCTGCGGTCGCTGCGCCGCGTGCCCGACGTGCGAAAGGCGCAGCGGACGCGGACGTAGCGTTCAGCCGCGCTCCCGGTCCGGGACGGGCATCCGCGGGGCCTCGGAATCCCGCGCGCGCAGGTGCCGCAACGCGGCGCGCGCCTCAGGGAAATCGAAGCGTTGCAGCGCGTCCGCGAACGGGGCGACCGCTGCGCCGTACGCGGCGCGCAGTTGCGGCAACGCCTCCCGGCACGCCGCGGCCGCGTCGAAGTCGGCAGCACCGAGCAGCGCGTCGATGCGGTCGAGATAGGCCGCGTCCTCGGCAGGCGCGGCGTGAAGGCTGGCGGGATCCGGCGCCAGCGCGCCGACAGGCTCCGCTGCGCCGGGGTGCCCCGCCGGGACCCCGGCCGCCGCGCCGTCGGACAGCCAGTGGAGCAATGCCCGGTAGAGCGCGGCGGGATCGACCGGCTTCGGCAGGTGGTCGTTCATGCCCGCCGCAAGGCAGGCGGCGCGGTCCTCCCCGAACACGTTGGCCGTGACGGCGAGGATCGGCACGGCGCTGCCC
>JBGAMF010000149.1:0-7622 GCA_044223185.1 Casimicrobiaceae bacterium
GATCTGGATGAGCGCGGCCTCGTCCAGCTCGTCGAGCGTGGCCGCCACGGGCAGCCGGCCCACGAACTCGGGGATGAGCCCGAACTTGATCAGGTCCTCGGGCTCCGTGTTGCGCAGGAGCAGCGTGATGTTCTTGCGGTCCTCGGGACTCGCCACCTCGGCGCCGAAGCCGATGCCGGTCTTGGCGGTGCGCTGGCGGATGATCTTCTCGAGGCCGTCGAACGCGCCGCCGCAGATGAACAGGATGTTCGTCGTGTCGACCTGCACGAACTCCTGGTTCGGGTGCTTGCGGCCGCCCTGCGGCGGCACCGACGCGATCGTGCCCTCGATCAGCTTGAGCAGCGCCTGCTGCACGCCCTCGCCGGAGACGTCACGCGTGATCGACGGGTTGTCGCTCTTGCGCGAGATCTTGTCGATCTCGTCGATGTAGACGATGCCCCGCTGCGCCTTCTCGATGTCGTAGTCGCACTTCTGCAGGAGCTTCTGGATGATGTTCTCGACGTCCTCGCCGACGTAGCCGGCCTCGGTCAGCGTCGTCGCGTCGGCGATGACGAACGGCACGTCGAGCAGCCGCGCCAGCGTCTGCGCGAGCAGCGTCTTGCCGGACCCGGTGGGCCCGATCAGCAGGATGTTCGACTTGGCGAGTTCGACCTCGTCGTCCTTGTGGCTGACCTCGAGCCGCTTGTAGTGGTTGTAGACGGCGACCGACAGGATCTTCTTCGCCGGCTCCTGCCCGATCACGTACTGGTCGAGCGACTGGCGGATCTCGTGCGGCGTCGGCAGCTTGTTGCGGTCGGCGCGGGCGGCCTCGGAGCCGGCTCCCTCCTCGCGGATGATGTCGTTGCACAGCTCGATGCACTCGTCGCAGATGAACACCGACGGACCGGCGATGAGCTTCCGCACCTCGTGCTGGCTCTTGCCGCAGAAGGAGCAGTACAGAAGCTTGTCGCCGGAAGATTTGTCGGCCATTCAAGGACCTGTGCAGGGAATCTGTCGCAAAACCTCGGACAACTCTACGCGCCCTCGGCCCGGTTCCGCAAGACCTGGTCGATGATCCCGTACTCGCGGGCGGCGTCCGCCCACAGGAAGTTGTCACGGTCGTGGTCGCGCTCCACCTGCTCCTCGGGGCGCCCGGTGAAGCCGGCCATCAGCGAGATGAACCGGTGCTTCAGGTCGATCACGTACTGGGCGTGCCGCTCGATGTCCGACACCTGCCCCTGGAAGCCGCCGGACGGCTGGTGGATCATGATCGTCGAGTTGGGCAGCGCGAAGCGCTTGCCCTTGGCGCCCGCGGCCAGCAGGAACGCGCCCATCGACGCCGCCATGCCTACGCACAGCGTCGAGACGTCGGGCTTGATGAACTGCATCGTGTCGTAGATGGCCATCCCCGCCGACACCGACCCGCCGGGCGAGTTGATGTAGAAGTGGATGTCCTTGTCCGGGTTCTCGGACTCGAGGAACAGCATCTGCGCGACGATCAGGTTGGCCGTCGCGTCGTTGACCGGCCCGACGAGGAACACGACGCGCTCCTTGAGGAGCCGCGAGTAGATGTCGTAGGCGCGCTCGCCGCGCCCGCTCTGCTCGATCACCATCGGCACGAGGCCGAGGGCGGTGGGGTCCGTCATGCCTGCCTGCACCGTCGGGGGATGGGTCACTTGGATTCCTTGCCTGCGCGTCTGTGGGATACAGCCCGCGGCCTGCGCCGCCGGGGTTGGTCGAAGATGGGTCCGCCGCGCCGCGCCGTCAAGCGGCGCCGACGAACGCGCGGCCCGGCGGGCCGCGCGGCCGCGCGCTACTTGCGGGCGGGCTCCATCAGCGCCTCGAACGTCGTCGGGACGTCCTTGACCGCCGCCTTGCCCAGCACCCACTCGACGACGTTGTGCTCGACGGCCATCGCCTCGAAGTCGGCGAGGCGCTCGGGCTTCTCGAAGTGCCAGCGGACGACCGCGTCCGGCTGCTCGTACGTCTGCGCGATTTCCTGCACCATCGCCTTGACCTGCTCGGGCTTCGCCTGCAGGCCCTCCTGCCGCACGAGGTCGCCGAGAATGAGGCCCAGCGCGACGCGCTCCTCGGCCTGCGGCCGGAAGAGGTCGGGGGTGAGCTTGATGTCCTCGGGCTTCATCCCCTGCTGCTGCAGGTTGGCGGCCATCTGCCGCAGCAGCTGCACGGACTCGGCGTCGACCAGCGACTTCGGCAGCGTGAGCTGCGTGCGGGCGCGCAGCGCCTTCAGCGCCTGGTCCTTCAGCACCGCCTCGAGCTTGCGCTTCAGCTCGAGCCTGAGATTGGACTCCACCTCGGCGCGCAGGTCCTCGACCTTGCCGGACTTCATGCCGAAGGCCGTGGCGAAGGCGCTGTCGAGCGGCGGCACGTTCGGAACCGCCACTTCCTTCACCGTCAGCGCGAACTGCGCGGTCTTCCCCGCGACTTCCTTGCCGTGGTAGTCGGCGGGAAACGTCAGCGGGAACGTCCTGGTCTCCCCGACGGCCATGCCCGCGATCGCCGCCTCGAACTCCGGCAGCATCCGGCCCTCGCCGGGGACGATCGTGAAGTCCTTCGCCTGCCCGCCCGGGAACTCGACGCCGTCGATCGTCCCGGTGAAGTCGACCAGCACGCGGTCGCCGTCCTGCGCGCCCCGCGCGGCGGGCGCGAACGTCGCACGCTGGCGGCGCAGCACGTCGAGCGTGCGGTCGACGTCCGCCGGCGTCACCTCGACCTGCGGCCGCTCGATCTCGACGCCGGCGATGTCGCCGATCGCGATCTCCGGATAGACCTCGAACACGGCGGAGAACTCGAGCGTGCCTTCCGCCGGCGCCGCTCCCGTGCGCGGCTCGATGCGCGGGTAACCGGCGACGCGGAGGTTCTGCTCGCGCACCGCGTCGTTGAAGCTCGACTGCACGGCGTCGGAGATCACGTCCGAGCGCACCTGCGGCCCGTATTGCTGGGCGACCATCTTGAGCGGCACCTTGCCGGGGCGGAAGCCGGGCAGCTTCACGGTCTTCGCGAGGCGGGCGAGGCGCTTCTGGAATTCGCCTTCGATGGCGGCGAGCGGCACCGCGACGTTCAGGCGGCGCTCGAGCTGGCCCAGGGTTTCCAACGTGCTTTGCATGGGGTGATCGTTCCTTGCTACCGGGATGAAAGTGGTGCGAAAGGGGGGACTCGAACCCCCACGGGCTGCCCCGCCAGCTCCTAAGGCTGGTGCGTCTACCAATTCCGCCACTTTCGCGACACGCGAAGTCCGGATCGGCCGGGCGGGCCGCTTCCGCCGAACGGGTTAGTATAGCAGCAATCCGTGGCTCCCGCGGCCGCGGTACCCGGCCGCCGGCCTGCCCTTTCCCGCCACTCTGCGCCAATTCGCGTGTCCGTCGGCCATTACGAGAACTTTCCCGTCGCCTCGAGGCTGGTGCCGGCGCGCCTGCGCGGCGCCGTCGTCGCGCTCTACCGGTTCGCGCGTGCCGCCGACGACCTGGCCGACGAAGGCGACGCGCCGCCGGAGGCGCGACTCGCCGCGCTGGCCGCCTACGACCGCGCGCTCGCCGAGATCGCCGCCGGCGGCACCCCCGCCGACCCGCCGTTTCCGGAACTGGCCGCCGCGGTCCGCGCGCACGGCCTGCCGCTCGCGCCCATGCACGACCTCGTGTCGGCGTTCCGCCAGGACGTCACGGTCGCGCGCTACGCGAGCTACGCCGACCTCCTCGACTACTGCCGCCGCTCGGCCGATCCGGTGGGCCGGCTGCTGCTCGCGCTCTACCGCGCGGAGTCGCCGGGCAACGTGACGGCCAGCGACGCCATCTGCACCGGGCTGCAGCTGACGAACTTCTGGCAGGACGTCGCCGCCGACTGGGACCGCGGCCGCGTCTACGTGCCGCAGGAGGACCTCGCCCGCTTCGGCGTCGCCGAGGACGCGATCCGCGCCCGCCGCGCCGACGACCGCTGGCGCGCGCTGATGGCGTTCGAGACGGCGCGCGCCCGCGCGCTGCTGCAGGCGGGGCGCCCGCTGGTGCGCGCGCTCCCGTTCCGCCTGGGGCTCGAGCTGTCGGCGGTGATCGAGGGCGGCCTGCGCATCCTCGCCCGCATCGATCGCGTCGGCGGCGACGTGTTCGCGCGGCGGCCGGTGCTGACGGCGCGCGACTGGTGCGCCGTCGCGTACCATGCGGTCGTTCCCACCCGCACCGCGGCGGCGTGACCGGCAACGACGCCGCCGCGCGCCGCAACATTCCCCGAACCGGAGCGCGCCGCGCCACGACGTCCCGTGACCCCCGACGAGTATTGCCGGCAGAAGGCCGCGGCCAGCGGCTCTTCGTTCTACTACAGCTTCCTCTTCCTGCCGCCGCCGCGGCGCCGCGCGATCACCGCGCTGTACGCGTTCTGCCGCGAGGTCGACGACGTCGTCGACGAGGTCGCCGATCCCGGCGTGGCGCGCACGAAGCTCGCGTGGTGGCGACAGGAGGTGGCGCGCGCGTACGACGGCACGCCGCAGCACCCGGTGGCGCAGGCGCTGGCCCCGGTGGTGCGCGAGTACGCGCTGCCGGCCGCGCACTTCCAGACCGTGATCGACGGCATGGCGATGGACCTGGACCAGTCGCGCTACGTCGACTTCGCCGCGCTCGAGCTCTACTGCCACCGCGTGGCCGGCGTCGTCGGCCTCATGTCGGCGGAGATCTTCGGCTACACCGACCCGCGCACGCGCGACTACGCCCGCGACCTCGGCATCGCGTTCCAGCTGACCAACATCTGCCGCGACGTCGGCGAGGATGCCCGCCGCGGGCGCATCTACCTGCCGCAGGACGACCTGACACGCTTCGGCGTGGCGCCGTCGGCGCTACTGCGTGCCGAGTACTCGGACGCCGTGCGCGCGTTGATGGCCTTCGAGGTCGAGCGCGCGCAATCCTGGTACGCGCGGGCGCTGGCGCAGCTGCCTGCCGCCGACCGCGCGGCGCAGCGCACCGGGCTCGCCATGGCCGCGATCTACCGGACGCTGCTCGCGGAGATCGCGCGCGACGGCTATCGCGTGCTCGACCGGCGGACCTCGCTGACGCCGCTGCGCAAGCTGTGGATCGCGTGGACGACGGCGCGGCGGGCGTGAGGGCGGCACCATCCACAAAGAGACGCCGAGACGCAGAGAAATTCTCATGGCCTGCAGCCTCGGCGTCTCTGCGTCTCCTGTGAAAGCCGTTTCCTGCCGATGAACACGCGACCGGAAGCGACCTGCCACGATGCGACGCAGGGGCGGGGCGAATTGCGAATGCCTGCCTTTCTCGGCGTCTGTGCGTCTCCTGTGAAATTCGCTCGCGCCCGATGAACACGCGGCCGGTGGCGATCGTCGGCGCCGGCTGGGCCGGCTGCGCGGCGGCGGTGACGCTCGCCGACGCCGGCGTGCCGGTGACCGTTTACGAAGCGGGTCCGGTGCCGGGCGGGCGCGCGCGGCGCGTCGAGCGCGCCGGGCTGCCGCTCGACAACGGCCAGCACGTGCTGCTCGGCGCCTACCGCGCCACGCTCGCGCTGGTCGCGCGCGTGCACGGGGAGAACGCGGCGCGCGCGCAGTTCGTGCGTCGGCCGCTTTCGGTCGTGCCGTTCGCGCGCGGGGCGCCCGACGCGCTGCGGCTCGCGGTGCCCCGCCTGCCCGGGCGGCTGGGACTGCTGCTGGGGCTGCTCGGCGCGGGCGGGCTGTCGTGGGCGGAGCGCACGGCGAACCTGCGCTGGTTCCGCGCGCTGGAGCGCGCGGGATTCCGGCGGCCGGCGAACGAGTCCGTCGCGCGGATGCTGTCGCCGCTGCCGCCGCGCGTGGCGCGCCTCATGTGGGAGCCGCTGTGCATCGCGGCGCTCAACACGCCGGCCGCGAGCGCGTCCGCGCAGGTGTTCGCGAACGTGCTGCGCGAGTCATTTGCCGGCGCCAGCGGCGCCGCGGACTTCCTGCTGCCGGCCAACGACCTCACCGCGCTGTTCCCGGAAGCGGCAGCGCGGCACGTCGAGGCCCGCGGCGGCCGCGTGCGGACCGGCGAACGCGCACAGGTCGTGGCGGCCGCGCGTGGGGCGGTGACGGTCGCCGCCGCGGGCCGGCCCGTCGCGGCTTCCGCCGCGATCGTCGCCGTCGGGCCGCATCAGTTGCGGCAGGCGTTCGCGCCGGAGGCGCTGGCCGCGCATCCGCCGCTGCCCGCCGCGATCGACGCGCTCGCCGGGCTCGCGTACGAGCCGATCGCCACGGTCTGGCTGGGCTACGCGACGCCGCTGCGCCTGCCGGCACCGATGCTGCGGCTCGACGACGCGCCCGGCCAATGGGTGTTCGACCGCCCCGACATCCTCGCGCGCGCCGGCCCCGGCAGCCCGCGGCTCGCGCAGCTTCTCTCCGTCGTGATCAGCGCATGGCGCAGACGCAGACGGCGGCGCCGGCAACGTTCGGCGGCTGCGGCCGGCGCTGCCGGCCTGCGTCTGGTCTGGTGATCGCGGAAAAGCGGGCGACCTATGCGTGCACGCCCAGGCGCGCGCGCTCGCGGGACCGCGCATTGCGCCAGGCGTCTACCTGGCCGGCGACTACGCGGACGTCGAGTTTCCCGCGACGCTCGAGGCGGCGGTCCGCAGCGGGATCGCCGCCGCGCGGGCCGTGCTGGCCGACCGTAGGTGATTCCCGGCCGCGCCGCGATCGCCGATCCGTCAGCGATCCGTAAGTCCGTTCCGCCGATGATCCGCCACGTGCCGCGAACGGTCGCGGATCATCGAGGAAGCGAAGAACATGAACTGGCTACGAAACCTTGCCCTGTCCTTGTGCCTGGTGTGCGCGCTGCCCGCGGCCGCCGCGTCGCCGGTCAACGTCGGCGACCACTGGTGGGCGGAAGGCGAATCCGGCTGGGGCCTGAGCATCACGCAGCAGGAAGACGTCGCGTTCGTCGCGCTGTACTTCTACGGGGCGGACGGGCAGCCGACGTGGTACACGGCAACCGGCCTGCGGTACGGCACCGACGCATCGGGCAATCCCGGATTCTCCGGCGCGCTGTACAAGACGACCGGCCCGTACCACGGCGGCGCGTTCGACCCGGTACAGGTGCAGGCGACGCCGGTCGGCAACCTGGTGTTCCAGGCGACCAGCCCCACGACGGCCCAGCTCGCGTACGACGTGAACGGCGTCAGCGTGACGAAGGTGGTCACGCGCTTCACGTTCCGGACGAAGAACTGGACGGGTCTCTACCGCGCCGTGCAGCGCGCGAACTACCGCGACTGCGTCGCCGGCTTCACGCCCGCGTTCACCTACGACGACGGCCTCATCGACGTCGAGCACGAGGGCAGCGAGTTCCGCATGTGGTTCGACGGCAAGAAGGCGGCCTGCATGTACACGGGCACGTACGCGCAGAGCGGGCGCATGGGGCGCGTGACCGGCACCTACGTGTGCGCCGACGGCCCCAGCGGCACCTTCACGCTCGGCAGCCTCGAGACCAACGAGAACGCGTTCGCGGCGACCATCAACGCGTCGCACCCGTCGTGCGGCCAGATGTCGAACGACATGGCGGGGTTCCTGCTCGACTGACGGTCACGACGCGAAACGGGCGGAGCCGCACTCCCGCGGCATCGAACGGGGTGCGGCTTCGCACCCCCTTTCCGGCCCGGCTAGTTGTGAAGTTTCAAGACATTGT
>JBGAMF010000019.1:0-48735 GCA_044223185.1 Casimicrobiaceae bacterium
CCTGCCGGCGGGCACGCCGACGGCGCCGCTGGCCGCGGCCGGAGCGGGCGCCGCCCCCGGCGACGCGTACGTGCTGCGCGCCGACCCGGTCGCGCTCGTCGCCGGGCGCGACGACGTGCTGCTCGCGGGCCGGGTCGACGACCTCGCGGACGCCGACGCCGCGGCGCTCGTCGCCGCGCTCAACGCGCACTTCGCGCCGGACGGCCTCGTGTTCCATGCGCCGCGGGCGGACGCGTGGTTCGTCGCCGTGCGCGGCGACGCGCGCCCGGAAACGACGCCGCTGCCCGCCGTGCGCGGCGCCATCGGAGCGCACCTGCCGCGCGGGCCGCACCGCGCCGTGTGGCGGCGGTGGCTGTCGGAGATGCAGATGCTGCTGCACGAGCATCCCGTCAACGCGGCGCGCGAAGCGCGCGGGCAGGCGGGCGTCACCGGCATCTGGATTTCTGACGGCGGCACGCTGCCGGGCGGCGCCTTCGCGCACGCGTCCGCGTTCTTCGCGCCCCCCGGTCGCGCCGGGGACGTCGCGCGCGGCCTCGCGCGTACGGCTGGTGCGGACGCGGCGCCGGTGCCCGCCGGCTACGCGGCGCTCGCGGCGGGCACCGACGTCATCGTGGTGCTGCCGCCGCTCTCGGCGGCCGGCGCGCTGCCCGCGCTGGAGCACGCGTGGTTGGCACCTGCGCTGGCGGCGCTCGAACGGGGAAGCCTCGCGCAACTGACGCTGATCGCGAGCGAGCGCGACGCCGCCGCGTGGACGTGGACCGCGGCGCGGCCGCCGGTGACGCGCCGCATCGGCGCACGCCTCGCGCCGCGCGCGTTCGCCGTTCCCGCGCGGGTGGCCGCATGACGATCGACATCGTCCGCAGGCCACCGTCCGACGCGGCCGCCGGACTGGTCGCGGCGGGCCTGCCGCCGGTGCTCGCGCGCGTGTACGCGGCGCGCGGCATCCGCTCGACGGCCGAGCTCGACCACGCGCTGTCCGCGCTGCCGCCGCCGGCTTCGCTGCGCGGCGCCGACGCCGCCGCGCGGCGCCTCGTCGAGGCGATCGATCGCGCCGAGCGCATCGTCATCGTCGCCGACTACGACGCCGACGGCGCCACCGCGTGCGCGGTCGGCGTGCGCGGCCTGCGCGCGCTCCGCGCCGACGTCGACTTCATCGTGCCCAATCGCTTCGAGTACGGCTACGGCCTCACGCCGGAGATCGTCGCCCTCGCCGCGGAGCGCCGGCCGCACCTCCTCGTCACCGTCGACAACGGCATCGCCAGCGTCGAGGGCGTGGCCGCCGCGGCCGCGCGCGGCATCGACGTGCTGGTCACCGACCACCACCTTCCGGGACCCGCGCTGCCCGCGCCGGCGATTATCGTCAACCCCAATCAGCCCGGCTGCGAGTTTCCCAGCAAGCACATCGCGGGCGTCGGCGTGATGTTCTACGTGCTGCTGGCCACGCGCGCGCTGCTGCGCGAGCGCGGCGCGTTCGCCGCGCAGGCCGCGCCCAACTTCGCCGACCTGCTCGACCTGGTCGCGCTCGGCACCGTCGCCGACGTCGTGCGCCTCGACCAGACCAACCGCGTGTTCGTCGAGCAGGGGTTGTCGCGGCTGCGCGCCGGCCGCGCGCAGCCGGGTGTGCTCGCGCTGTTCGCGGTCGCCGGCCGCGACCCGCGGCGCGCCACCGCGTACGACCTGGGCTTCGTCGCGGGACCGCGGCTCAACGCCGCCGGCCGCCTGGCGGACATGGCGATCGGCATCCGCTGCCTGCTGGCGGAGACCGCGGCCGAGGCGGCGCCGCTCGCCGCGGAACTCGACCGCCTGAACCGCGAGCGGCGCGAGGTCGAGGCGGCGATGCAGGAGGAGGCGCTCGCCGATCTCGCCGGCTTCGCGGATGCGCCGTCCGCCGACCAGTGCACGCTGTGCCTGTTCCGGCCCGACTGGCACCAGGGCGTGGTGGGCATCGTCGCCTCGCGCCTCAAGGACCGGTTCCACCGGCCCGCCGTGGTGTTCGCGCGCGCCGCCGACGGCGAGCTGCGCGGCTCGGGCCGCTCGATCCGCGGCTTCCACCTGCGCGACGCGCTCGACCTCGTCGCCAAGCGCGCCCCGGGCACGATCACGCGCTTCGGCGGGCACGCGTTCGCGGCCGGGCTGACGTTGCCGGAGGCGGCGCTGCCGGCGTTCCGCGACGCGTTCGAGGCCGCGGCTCGCGAGCACCTGACGCCCGCCGATCTCACGGCCGCCTGCGAGACCGACGGCACGCTCGTGCCCGGCGAGCTGACCTTCGACCTGGCGCAGTCGCTGCAGGAGCGGGTCTGGGGGCAGGGGCTGCCGGCCCCGGTGTTCGACGACGTGTTCGCCGTGCGGGGGAGCCGGATCGTCGGCGGCCGCCACACGAAGATGACGCTGGAGCGCGGCGGCGAGCGCTTCGAGGCCATCCTGTTCGGGCACGCCGACCCCCTGCCCGGGCGCATCCGCGCGGCCTACCGGCCGGGCGTCAACGAATGGCAGGGCTCGTCCAGCCTCGAGCTGACGATCGAGCACTGGCTGCCCGCGGACTGATCCACGCCGCCGGCGCCGGGCCGCGGCAGGCCGCAGCAATCCCGGGATCGGACCACGCGTTCGGCAGCCAGCCGCCGCGCGCGACGCGCCCCGGGAGCGTGGCTGCAAGTCATTGTTTAAAAACAATTAACAATGTAAGTGATCACTGACATCGCGAGACTTCACGCGGCCCTGCCCCACCCTTGTGCATCGCACCAACCGCGACTATAGTTCGAAGGTTTAGCGCCGCAGGGCCGCCCCAAGGCGCGTGCCCCCTCGGGGGGAAGGGCGCGCAGCGCCCTCGGGGGGATTCACAACCACCCGCGCCCTGCCGTTCCGGCCGGGCCGGCGACACACAACAGGGGAGCGCGATGCGGCTGGCTGGCAAGGTCTCGATCATCACCGGCGCGGGCCAGGGCATCGGCCGCGCGACCGCGCAGAAGTTCGCCCGCGAAGGGGCCAGGGTCGCCGTCTGCGACGTCAACCTCGACGCCGTCGCCGAAACGGTCCGGCTGGTCGAAGCGGACGGCGGCGAGGCCGCCGGCTTCCACGTCGACGTCACGGACAAGCAGAGCATCGCGGCGATGGTCGCCGGCGTGATGGCGAAGTGGGGCCGCGTCGACACGCTGGTCAACAACGCCGGCATCGTGCAGGACGCGCAGTTCAGGAAGATGAGCGACGACCAGTTCGACCGCGTCATCGACGTCAACCTGAAGGGCGTCTACAACTGCACGAAGGCGGTCGTCGACATCATGCTCGCGCAGAACTCGGGCTGCATCCTCAACGCGTCGTCGATCGTCGGCATCTACGGCAACTTCGGCCAGACCAACTACGCGGCGACCAAGTTCGGCGTCATCGGCATGGTCAAGACGTGGGCGCGCGAGCTGGGCCGCAAGGGCATCCGCGCCAACGCGATCTGCCCGGGGTTCGTCGAGACGCCGATCCTGGCGTCGATGCCCGAGAAGGTCGTGCGGATGATGGAGGACCGCGTGCCGATGGGCCGCCTCGCCAGGCCCGAGGAGATCGCCAACACGTACGCGTGGCTCGCCTCCGACGAGGCGTCGTACATCAACGGCGCGGTCATCGAGGTGTCGGGCGGCGTGACCATCTGACCCGGCGTCGTCGGATCGCTGCCGACGAGCACTTCGACGCGGAACCGGCCTTCCGCATCGCGCGGCCCCTACGACTTAAGTCCGACTTCCCGCGCCCGGCCGGCGCGCGGTAGCATTCGCGCTCGCATCGACCGACTGACGAGGCTCCCGATGTTCGCTCGCCTGACCGCCACCGTGCTCGCCGCCGCCGCGCTCGCCGCCGCGCCGCACGCCGCCGCCCAAGCCGCCGCCGGCAAGTTCCAGCCGGGCAGCAACTACATCTGCCCGAACAACACCGACTCGGGCCTCGACTGCTACCTCGACGCCGTCGTGCACCTCTACACGATGTGCCGGCACGTCAAGAGCATCGAGATCATCGAGTTCGGGCTGCCGGCCGCGCAGGAAGGCGTCAACGGCGCCAAGAGCGAGTACTGCGTCGACAAGCAGAAGATCAACATCGTGCGGCCCTACCAGGCGGCGCTGAAGGAAGCCACGCCGTGGCGCGACGTCGTCGAGAACCTGCGCCACCTGCAGCAGTACTGGCTCGACGCGATGGTCGCCCTGCGGTGGGACAGCAAGGAGTCGCGCGAAGCCTACGAGGACCGCGTGATCCAGGTGTACGACGACCTGTCGTGGAAGATCGACGCGGTCCGCGTCGCCTACACGACGGCCCCGGAAGGGGCCGCGGCGCCCGTCGCCGCCGCGCCCAAGGCCAGGCCGAAGGCCAGGCCAACGGCCACCGCCAAGGCCAACTGAGCCCCATCGTGCCCGGCGCCGCGGCGACCGCCCCCGGCGGCGCGCCGCCCGCCGCGCCCGACGATCCGGCGCTCGACGCCATCTTCCGCGACGGCGGCACGCTCGCGCGGTCGCTCCCCGGCTTCCGCTTCCGTTCGCAGCAGCTCGCGATGGCGCAGGCCATCGGCCGCACCATCGCCGCGCGCGGCCAGCTCGTCGCCGAGGCCGGCACCGGCACCGGCAAGACGTTCGCGTACCTCGCCCCCGCGCTGCTGTACGGCGGCAAGGTGATCGTCTCCACGGGGACCAAGACACTGCAGGACCAGCTCTTCGAGCGCGACCTGCCGCTGGTGCGCGACGCGCTTGCCGTCCCCGTCACGGTCGCGCTGCTCAAGGGCCGCGCCAACTACGTCTGCCACCACCACCTCGAGCGCGCCGCGCGCGAGGACCGCCTGCCGTCGCGCGACGACGTCCGCCACCTGCCGAAGATCGTCGCCTTCGCGCGTGCGTCCGAGCGCGGCGACCGCGCGGAGCTGGCCGACGTCCCCGAGAACGCGACGATCTGGCCGCTCGTCACCTCCACCCGCGACAACTGCCTCGGCCAGAACTGCGCGCACCACGCCGACTGCTTCGTGCTGAAGGCGCGGCGCGAGGCGCTCGACGCCGACGTGGTCGTCGTCAACCACCACCTGTTCTTCGCCGACGTGATGCTGCGCGACGAGGGCGTGTCCGAGCTCCTGCCCAACTGCAACACGGTCATCCTCGACGAGGCGCACCAGCTGCCGGACACCGCGACGCTGTTCTTCGGCGAGCAGGTCGGCGCAGGCCAGTTGGGCGAGCTCGCACGCGACGCCGAAGTCACCGCGCGCACCGCCGCACGCGACGTCCCCGCGCTGCCCGACGCCGCCACCGGGCTCGCGCCGGCGATCCGCCGGCTGCGGCTGGCCGCCGGGGACCAGCCCGTCAAGCTCGCGCGCGACGCGGCATTGGCGCGCGCGGGCTTCGCGGAGGCGCTCGACGGGCTCGCGGCGGCGCTCGATCGCCTCGCGACGGAGCTGTCCCACTTCGCGGAGCGCGGCGAGGAGCTCGCGAGCGTCGCACAGCGCGCGGAAGCCGCGGCGCGGCAGGTCGCGCGCTGGCGCGACGGCAGCGACGCGATCCCCGACTCGCCCGAGGAGGCGCAGGCGTGGATCCGCTGGATCGACGTCACGCCGCACGGCTTCCAGCTGCAGGCGTCGCCGCTGTCGGTGGCCGCGCTGATGCGCCGGCAGGTCGAGGCCAGCGCGCGCGCGTGGATCTTCACGTCGGCCACACTCGCCGTCGGCCGCGACTTCTCGCACTACACGTCGCAGCTGGGACTGGAGCAGGCGCAGACCGGTGCGTGGGAGAGCCCGTTCGACTACGCGACGCAGGCGCTGCTGTACGTACCGCGCGGCCTGCCCGCGCCCAACACGCCGGCGCACACCGACGCCGTCGTCGACGCCGCGCTGCCGCTGCTCGCAGCCAGCGGCGGCCGCGCGTTCCTGCTGTTCACGTCGCTGCGCGCGCTCGCGCAGGCACGCGAACGCCTGACGGAAGCCTTCGCGCGTGCTGGCCACGCGTTCCCGCTGCTCGTGCAGGGCGAGGGCTCGCGTTCGGAGCTGCTGGTGCGCTTCCGCGAGCTCGGCAACGCCGTGCTGCTCGGCAGCGCGAGCTTCTGGGAAGGCGTGGACGTGCCCGGCGACGCGCTGTCGCTCGTCGTCATCGACAAGCTGCCGTTCGCCCCGCCCGACGACCCGCTGCTCGCCGCGCGCCTCGACCACCTTCGCGAGGAAGGCGGCAACCCGTTCATGGACTGGCAGCTGCCGCAGGCGGTGATCGCGCTGAAGCAGGGTGCGGGGCGACTCATCCGCACCGAGACCGACCGCGGCGTGCTCGCGATCTGCGACCCGCGCCTCATCGACAAGCCCTACGGACGGCGGATCTGGCAGAGCCTGCCGCCGATGCGCAGGACGCGGGAGGAGGCGGAGGCGGTCCGGTTTCTGGAAGGAATGCGGGACGACGGCTAGAAGCGCGCCGAGCAGTCCTGCGCTTCCCGCTCCTGTCGTGCATACCGGCGCCTGCGCGTTACGCGGCGGTCGCTTTCCCTGTGCCGTCAGGCACTCGGCGTTGACGCCTTCCGATGAGGCGGCGTAGCCTGTTCGCGCGTCCGTCATGCATGCAACCTGCTTCTCGTCGGGCGTCAGAGCAGGCTTTCGAGTGCGGTGGTCCACTCCGCCAGGAGGCGACGATGGAGGAAATAACGGGTGACATGAAGGTCGCTGAGGTTCTGCGTCGCTGCCCCGAGGCGGTTGACGTCTTTCTCGGTCGCGGCTGCCCCGATATGCGACGAGGCTTTTTCAGCCTCATGGCTCGGCTCATGAGTGTCCGCAATGCGGCGCGTATCCACAGAATCGACCTGTGGCCACTTCTTGCGGATCTGAACAAGGTTGCTCTCCGCGCGCGCCGTCCGCAATGAGCGCATCCGCCGCCGTTCCGACGCCCAAACCGTCGATGCGCCGGACTCGCTCCGCCGCGCTTCGCCCGCCTACGCGGGCCGGTGACCTAATGCGTTAGGCCGCATACCAAGCGCCAATGAGCATCGCGGCCGGCCCCGTTCTGCGGTCCGTTCTCGCTTGTCCTGTCTGCGGTGCGCAGAGCGAGCAGGCCATGCCGACGGATGCGTGCATCTGCTTCCACGAATGCACGTCCTGCCGCACCGTACTTCGTCCGCTTCCCGGTCATTGCTGCGTGTTCTGCTCCTACGGTAGCGTTCCGTGTCCGCCGGTGCAGCGGTCGTCGCATTGCTGCGGGCCCACGAAATAGGTTGCGCGGTACTGCCTGACCCGTCGCCGCAATCGGCCTGCCTCGGCCGGCATCACGCGCTTCCGAAGGCGGACAGACCCGAGCGCCGGACGGGCATCCGGACGAGCGAGAGGAGAATCATGAGCAAAGTGTTCGTCAACGTCGGACTCAGCCTCGATGGGTACATGGCACCGGAAGGGATGACCATGGAGAATCCCCGGTACAAGAACTGGGGCGCCAAGTGGGGTGCGCTGATGGCCTGGCTCCTCAATCAACAGTACTTCCGCGAGAACCTCAAGTTCGGGCCGGGCGGTGAGACCGGCCCGGTCAACGACCTGGTTCGCACTACCACGGAGCGCATCGGTGCCAACATCATGGGCAAGCGAATGTTCGACCAGGGCGAGCGCGCCTGGCCGGACGACGCTCCGTTTCACACACCGGTCTACGTGCTCACCAATGAGAAGCGCGAACCCTGGGCACGCCCCGGCGGGACGACTTTCCACTTCATCAACGACGGGCCGGAGCGCGCGCTGGAGCTGGCCCGGGAGTCCGCAGGCAGTCGCGATGTCCGCATCGCGGGCGGGGCCGACGTGATCCAGCAGTACCTGAACCTGGGCGTCGTCGACGAGCTGGAAATCGCCTTGGCACCCGTGCTGTTCGGCGGCGGGCGGCGTCTCTTCGAGAACCTGCGCGAGCCCGGGCCGCAGTTTCGCATCGACGAGGTTCTCGATGGTCCGGCCGCCACGCACCTGCGCTATGTTCGCCAGTGAGGGCGGCCCGACCAGCGGTTGCGGCGGACAGTCCGTTGCGCGGCCCGATTCCGGATCGGGGCGCCAGGCATCACTGGCGTGACGCCGCCGGAATTCGAGGCGCGCCGAACCGTCGACCCAAACGACCAAACCAGCTGAAAGTCGCCACGCATCACGGAGAAGGGGGGCCGCAATGTCCCGGGCTGCATACACGATATGGGCGTTCGGCTGCTACCTCATCGTTCTCGGAGTCGGCCTCGTTGCCGTTCCGAACCTGCTGCTCGGCCTCTTCCTCATGCCGGAGACGCACGAGGTCTGGATCCGGGTCGTCGGCCTGCTGGTCTTCAACATCGGCGTCTACTACGTCCATGCCGCCAAGTGCGAGGCGACCGCGTTCTTCCGGGCAACGGTCTTCGCTCGAACGCTGGTGCTGGTGACGTTTGCCGCGTTCGCCGTGCTCGGTCTGGCCAAGCCCATGCTCGTGGCCTTCGGCGCCGTGGACTTCGCGGGGGCGGTCTGGACCTGGTGGAGGCTGGGAAACGCGGCCTGACCTCTCCGCGGGGACTTCGCGGGCCACGACATCGTTGCGGTCTTCGCGCGGGGCGGGGCCGGGCTGGTCTGCCTCGACGCGTCGATGCCGGCAGCGAGGCCGCCGCCGGCGCGCCTGCCGGCCACCGCGCCGAGGACTTCGGTGATCTGCAGCGGCCGACTCGCTTGCGCCGCGGGCCGGCACGCTTGCCGCCGTGCCTCGCCTTCAGCGGTGGGCAGAGTTCCCGTCTTGCGGCGCGAACCGCGCCGTCAATCCCAGAACTTCCACCACGGCTTGTCGGCGAGCTGCCCCGTGGCCTGGACGCCGAAGCTCTCCTTCTCGCGTTCCCAGAACTTCCACCACGGCGTGAACAGCGCGCCGGTCACGTAGCCGCTCTCGGGGAAGGTCTTGAGCAGGATCTTGTCGGTGTCTTCGGCAAGCTGCGTGATGCCGAGACTGCGGTAGCTCGCGCGCAGGATCGCGAGCGCGCGCTCGTTGGCTGGGGTCTCGGGGAAGTTGACCAGCGCGCCCTGCGCGCGGTTGGCCGCGGCGACCATCGCGCCGCGCCGGTAGTAATAGGCCGCGACGTTGACCTCGTAGGTCGCCATGGCGTTGGTGAGGTAGCGCATCCGCGCGACCGAGTCCTGGTAGTACTGGCTGCCCGGGAAGCGCGTGGTCAGCTCCTTGAACGCCGCGAACGCCGCGCGCATCTCCTTCGGGTCGCGCTCGGCGAGGTCGAGCTCGTACACGTAGCCCAGGATCCCCTGGTCCTCGCGGAAATGCACGAGGCCCTTCAGGTAGAACGCATAGTCGACGTTGGGGTGGTTCGGATAGGTGCGGATGAAGCGATCCGCGGCGGCGATGGCGGCGGCCGTCTCGTTGGCCTTCCAGTTGGCGTACGCGGACTCGAGGATCGCCTGCTGCGCATAACGGCCGTAGGGGAACCGCGCCTCCAGCTGATCGAACAGCTTGGTCGCCCGCGTATAATTCCCCTGCAGCATCGCCTCGTGCGCCGACTGGTAGAGCCGGTCCGCCGACCAGGTCGCCGTTTCGTCCTTGACCTCCGGAAACAGGCCGCAGCCGGCGAGCGCAAAGGCAAGCGCGGCGGCGACGGCAAGCGCGCGCCACGCGCGATGGAACCCGAGGTTCAGAAGTGTCACGGGCCGGGGCCTCGTAGCGACATTGAGACGCGAATTATAGCTCCCGCCCCATGCCGCCGGCGCAAGCGCACGACGCCCCTCCCCGGCACCGCCTCGCCGTGCCGGCCGCGCTCGCCGGAACGCGGCTCGACCACGCGCTCGCGCAACTGCTGCCGCAGCACTCGCGCAACCGGCTGAAGGGCTGGATCGAGGCCGGGCACGTGCACGTCGACGACGCGGCGGTGGTCTCGCCGCGGCACAAGCTGCGCGGCGGGGAAGCGCTGACGGTGACGGAGCCTCCGGCCGTCGCCGACCAGCGCGTCGCGGCGCAGCCGCTCGCGCTCGCGATCGTGCACGAGGACGCGGCGCTGCTGGTCGTCGACAAGCCGCCCGGCCTCGTCGTGCATCCGGGCGCCGGCAACCGCGACGGCACGCTGCAGAACGCGCTGCTGCACCACGCGCCTGCGCTCGCCGCGGTGCCGCGCGCCGGCATCGTCCACCGCCTCGACAAGGACACGAGCGGCCTCATGGCCGTCGCGAAGACGGCAGAGGCGCAGGTCGACCTGGTCCGCCAGCTCGCCGCGCGCACGGTGAAGCGCGAGTACGCGGCCGTCGTGCACGGCGACCTCGCGCGCGCGACGACGGTCGACGCGCCGATCGGCCGTCACCCGACGCAGCGCACGGCGATGGCCGTCGTCGCGACCGGCCGCCCCGCGCGCACGCACGTGGACGTCGTCGAGCGCTTCGGCTGTGCGACCCTCGTGCGCTGCCGGCTCGAGACCGGCCGCACGCACCAGATCCGCGTTCACCTGACGGCGCTCGGGCACCCGCTGGTCGGCGATCCGACGTACCGCGGCCGTCGCGCCGCCGGGCGCGGGTTGCCGCCCGCGGCGCTCGCGTTCGCGCGGCAGGCGCTGCACGCGCAGCGGCTGGGGCTGGTGCATCCGGTCACGCAGGCGTCGATGCAGTGGGAGTCCGCGCCGCCCGCCGACTTCGCGGCCCTCGTGGCCGCGCTGCGCGCCGCGGCGCGGCAGGAACCCGAGTGACGCCCGGGTCGCTGCGCGCGCAGCTCGCAGGTGATGGGCTCGACTGGATCGTGCCGGAGTGGCACGGTCCCGCGCGCGTGCGCGCATTGTTCACGACGCGCGCAGGAGGCCCCGGCCCATCCGGCTTCGACGCCGGCTCCGCGCACCCGAGCGCCGAAGAGCTGGCCGGCAACGTCGGCGCCTGCCGCCGCCGGCTGCGCGCGCGGCTCCCGGCGGACCCCGTGTGGCTGGAGCAGGTGCACGGCTGCGACGTGGCCGCCGTCGACGCCGCGAACGCGCCGGCGCTGCGCACGTCGCCGCCGCGCGCCGACGCCGCGCTGGCGCGCGTCCCCGGCATCGTCCTGGCGGTGCGCGTCGCCGACTGCCTGCCGGTGCTGCTTGCCGACCGCGCGGGCAGCGTGGTCGCGGTCGCGCACGCGGGCTGGCGCGGGCTCGCCGCCGGCGTGCTCGAGGCGACGCTCGCCGCGATGCACGTGGCCCCGGCCGAAGTTGCGGCGTGGATCGGCCCCGCCATCGGGCCGCGCGCCTTCGAGGTCGGCGCGGACGTTCGCGACGCGCACTGCGCGCACGACGCCGGCGCCGTTGTCCACTTCGCCCCGCAGGGCGGCGGCAAGTGGCTCGCCGACCTCCCGGCGCTCGCGCGCCGGCGCCTTGCCGCTGCCGGCGTGACCGCAGTCGCCGCCGACGGCGCGTGCACTCGCACCGACGCCGCGCGCTTCCACTCGTGGCGGCGCGACCGGACCTCCGCGCGCATGGCCCTGCTCGCGTGGCTCGCCCGTTGACGCGAAGGCGCGCGCCCCTGCACTGCTAGAATGCAGCGCGCCTGCTGCGCGCACCCGCCAATGAGCACCACGCTCGCCTCCATCCTCGCCGCCGCCGTTGCCGGCGGAATCCTCGCCACGCTCGCGGCGGCGGCCACGCTCGCGCTGCACGCGCGCTGGATCCCGCAGCTGGTGTCGTTCGCCGTCGGTGCGCTGCTCGGCGCGGTGTTCATCGAGATGCTGCCGCACGCGCTCGAGGAGGGCGAGGCCGGCCACGTCATGGTCACCGTGCTGGTCGGACTGCTCGCGTTCTTCCTGCTCGAGCGGCTGGTGCTGTGGCGCCACGCGCACGGCCACGCCGAGCACAGCGACGACGCGGAAGAAACCGAGCACGACCACGCGCTGCACGCGCACGGCCACGACGACGGCGGCCGCTCCGGGCTGATGATCCTCGTCGGCAACGGCGTGCACAGCTTCTGCGACGGCATCGTGATCGCCGCGGCGTTCCTCACCGACGCGCGCCTCGGCGTGGCCACGACCGTCGCGATCGTCGCGCACGCGGTGCCGCAGCAGGTCGGCGACTTCGCGGTGCTGCTCCACTCCGGCTTCACGCGGCGGCGCGCGTTCACGTACAACGTCGCCGCCGGCGGCGCCACGCTGGCCGGCGCGTTGGCCGGCTACGCGGCGCTCGCGCAGATGCAGCAGGCGCTGCCGACGGTGCTCGCCATCGCGGCCGCCAGCCTCCTCTACGTCGCCGTGGCCGACCTGATCCCCAGCCTGCACCGGCGGCCGGAGCCGGCCGAGACCGCGCGGCAGATGGCGCTGATCCTGCTCGGCGTCGGCATCATCGCGGCCGTGCACACGCTGCTCGAGCACTAGCGCCGGCGCCGGCGCGCGAGCAGCCAGACGACGAGCGCCACCGGCGCGACGCCGGCGACCGCGAAGAAGGCGACCGCGGCGAGCGGCGACGACAGCGCGAGGGCCATCGTGCCGATCACGAACAGCCAGCCGATGACGACGATGTGCACGGTGCGCTCGCGTTGAGGTCCTGCGCCGCGCACGATACCATCACGTTCGGCCGCGGGTGCTTCGGCGCCGCTCGCGAACGCACCGGATTCCATTGACGATGGCCCCCCTCGATCCGCCAACCCCGCAGTCGTGGGCCGACCTGGCCGGCGAGTGGCAGCGCGCGCAGGCGGCGTGGGTGCAGTGGTGGCAGGGATCGCGAGCGCCGGCAGCCGGCCCGTGGGTCGACGCCGCGGGCGCGCCGCCACCGCCCGCCGCGGCGGACGTGGCCAGGCTGAACGCCCGCTTCGGCGAACGGCTGCAGGCGCTGTGGCAGGCGGTCGCCGAGGCGCCGCGGCACGCGGGCCGGGTCGCGGAGGTGGTCGCGCCGGCGCCCGGCGACCGCCGCTTCCACTCCCGCGCGTGGCGCGAGCAGCCGTTCTTCGCGCTGCTGATGCAGTCGTACCTGCTTTACGCCGACTACCTCCTTGAACTCGCCCGCACCGCGCCGCTGCCGCCGGACGAGAGGCGGCGGCTCGAATTCGCGACGCGCCAGTACGTCGACGCGATCGCGCCGACCAACTTCCCGGCCACCAATCCGGAGGTCCTCGCCCGGGCCATCGCCTCCGAAGGCGAGAGCCTCGTGCAGGGGCTTTCCAACCTCGCCGCCGACGCGCGGCGCGGCCGGATCACGATGACCGACGAGCGCGCGTTCGCGGTCGGCCGCAACCTCGCGGTCACGCCCGGCAGCGTCGTCTACCGCAACGAGCTGATCGAGCTCATCCAGTACGACGCGACGACGCCGACCGTCTGCCGGCGGCCGCTGGTGATCGTCCCGCCGTGCATCAACAAGTACTACATCCTCGACCTGCAGCCGTCGAACTCGTTCGTCGCGTGGGCGGTCGCGCAGGGGCACACGGTGTTCATGGTCTCGTGGCGCAACGTCCCGCCCGAGCTCGGTGCGCTCGCGTGGGACGACTACCTCGAGCGCGGCGCGCTGGCGGCCATCCGCGCGGCGCGCGAGATCTCCGGCAGCCGCACCGTCAACACGCTCGGCTTCTGCGTCGGCGGGACGATCCTCGCGAGCGCGCTCGCCGTGCTCGCCGCCCGCCGCGACGCCAGCGTGGCGAGCGCGACCTTCCTGACGACGATGCTCGACTTCGCCGACCCCGGCGACATCGGCGTCTACGTCTCGCGCGAGCTGCTCGCGGCGCGCGAGCCGCAGCTCGCCGCCGGCGAGCGCGTCCACGGCAGCGAGCTCGCCGGCGCGTTCGCGAGCCTGCGGGCGAACGAGCTCGTGTGGAACTACGTCGTCGGCAACTACCTGAAGGGCGAGACGCCGCCGGCGTTCGACCTGCTCTACTGGAACGGCGACTCCGCCAACCTGCCGGGCCCGATGTACGTGTACTACCTCTCCAACCTCTACCTCGACAACCGGCTCCGCGAGCCCGGCGCGCTGACGATGCTGGGGGAGCCGGTGGACCTGTCGCTCATCCGCGTGCCGGTCTACGTCTACGCGTCGCGCGACGACCACATCGTGCCGTGGCGCGCGGCCTACCGGACGACCGCACTCGTGGGCGGCGACGCTTCGTTCGTGCTGGGCGCCTCCGGGCACATCGCCGGCGTCGTCAACCCCCCGCAGCCGCCGCGGCGCAGCCACTGGACCAACGACCTCGTCACCGACGATCCGGACGACTGGTTCGCGCGGGCCGAGCCGGTGCAAGGCAGCTGGTGGCCGCACTGGGCGCAGTGGCTCGCCCGGCACGGCGGGCCGCAGCGTCCCGCGCCGCGCGGCACCGGCAGCGACGCGCACCCGCCGCTCGAGCCGGCGCCGGGCAGCTACGTCCGCGCGCCTGCGTAATTGGGGTCCGTAATTGGGGTCAGAGCTGTAATACGGGCGCAACGAAAGCCTGACGCGTTGCCGCAGCAGGTCTCGGCGCCGGTATTACAGCTCTGACCCCAATTACGGGTCCGGCGGAATGACGTCGACCGCGTCGGTGATCACGGTGTCGACCCCCCACGCGAGCAGCTCCTTCACCCGCGCCGGTTCGTTCGGCGTGTAGCAGGCCACGCGGTATCCGAGGCGATGCGCCGTCGTCACGACATCGGCCGTCAGCTCGTCGTGGTTCGCGTCGAGCGCCACGCACCCGAGCCGCGCAAGACGCTGCGGCCAGTCCGACGGCAGCTCGTCGAGGAGCAGCGCGCGCGGCAGGCCGGGCACCGCCTCGCGGGCGGCGTCGAGCGCGGCTTCCGCAAACGACGACAGCAGGGGCGGCACGTCGGCGTCGCGCCACAGCGACGCCGCGTCGAGCGCCACGGCGGCGCCGGTCTCGCGCTCGCGGCCCGGCGTAGGCTTGATCTCGACGTTGCACGCCACACCGTGCGCCCGCGCCCAGCGGGCGACCGCGGCGAACGTCGGCAGCATCTCGCCCGCGTACTTGGCCGAGTGCCAGCCGCCGGCATCGAGCCGCGACAGCTCGCGCCACAGCAGCGCGTCGGCGCGACCGCGGCCGCTGGTGGTGCGCTCGAGCGTCGCGTCGTGCAGCAGGAACGCGACGTTGTCGGCGGCGAGCTTCACGTCGAACTCGACCATCCGGTAACCGTGCGCGTGCCCGACGCGCATGGCGGTGAGCGTGTTCTCGGGGGCGAGCTTGCCCGCGCCGCGGTGCGCGCACAGACGCGGATAGGGCCAGGGCGGCAGCGTGGCGGCGGTCACGGTCGTCTCCTTCAGCGCATCCGTGCGCCCGACGCGCTGTCGAACAGGAACACGCGGACCGGATCGGCGGCCAGGTGGATCGTCGAGCCCACCTCGTGGCGGATCTCGTGCGGCATGCGCGCGATGATGGTCTCCGCGCCGTGCCCGACGTGCAGCAGCGTGTCGGCGCCCAGCTGCTCGACCATCTCCACCTGCCCCGAGAGCATCGCCTCGGCGGCCGGCACCGGCCGCAGGTGCTCGGGCCGGATGCCGACGGTAATTGCGGCGCCAGCCGGCGTGCCTTCGACCGCCGCCGTGACCGCGCCGCCCGCGAGCAGCGCGAAGCGCGATCCGCCCTCGGCGCGTGCCGGCAGGAAGTTCATCGCCGGCGAGCCGATGAAGCCGGCGACGAACAGCGTCGCGGGATTCTCGTAGACCTCCATCGGCGTGCCGATCTGCTCGGCACGCCCCGCGTTCATCACGATCATCCGGTGCGCAAGTGTCATCGCCTCGACCTGGTCGTGCGTGACGTACAGGCTCGTCGTGCCGAGCCGCCGGTGCAGCTTCTGGATCTCGAAGCGCATCTGCACGCGCAGCTTGGCGTCGAGGTTCGACAGCGGCTCGTCGAACAGGAACACCGCGGGCTCGCGGACGATCGCGCGGCCCATTGCCACCCGCTGCCGCTGGCCGCCGGAGAGCTGCCGCGGCTTGCGTTCGAGCAGCGGCCCCAGCTCGAGGATGCCGGCGGCGCGGTCGACCCGCGCACGGATGTCGTCCTTCGCGAAACCGCGGATCTTGAGCCCGTAGGCCATGTTGTCGAACACGCTCATGTGCGGATAGAGCGCGTAGTTCTGGAACACCATCGCGATGTCGCGGTCCTTGGGCTCGAGCGCGTTGACGACGCGGTCGCCGATCGCGATCTCGCCCGACGTGATCGCCTCGAGCCCCGCCACCATCCGCAGCAGCGTCGACTTGCCGCAGCCCGACGGGCCGACGATGACGATGAACTCGCCGTCGGCCACCTCGGTGGTCACGCCGTGGATGACCTGCAGGTCCCCGTAGCTCTTGCGCACGTCGCGGAATTCGACCTTGGCCATCGTCACTTCTCCGTGTCCACGAGGCCCTTGACGAACCACTTCTGCATCAGCACGACGACCAGCGCCGGCGGCAGCATCGCGAGCATCGCGGTGGCCATCACCAGGTGCCACTCGGTGGCGGCATCGCCGCCGGCGATCATCCGCTTGATGCCGATGACCGTCGTGTACATCGACTCCTGCGTGGTCACCAGCAGCGGCCACAGGTACTGGTTCCAGCCGTAGATGAAGAGGATGACGAACAGCGCGGCGATGTTGGGCCGCGACAGCGGGACGACGACGTCCCGGAAGAACCGCATCGGGCCGGCGCCGTCGATCCGCGCCGCCTCGGCGAGTTCGTCGGGGATCGTCAGGAAGAACTGGCGGAACAGGAACGTGGCCGTCGCCGACGCGATCAGCGGGACGGTCAGTCCCGCGTAGGTGTCGAGCATCCCGAGGTCCGAGATCACCTTGAACGTGGGCAGGATGCGGACCTCGACGGGCAGCATCAGCGTCACGAAGATCATCCAGAAGAACAGAGACCGGAACCGGAAGCGGAAGTAGACGACGGCGAACGCGGACAGCAGCGAGATGGCGATCTTGCCGATCGCGATCACCAGCGCGGAAACGAGGCTGTTGACCATCATGCGGCCGACCGGAGCGGACGACCCGCGCTCGGAGCCGCTCGCCAGCACGTGCGCGTAGTTGTCGAGCAGGTGGACGCCGGGCGTCAGCGGCATCGGCGACTGCAGCACTTCCTCGGCCGTCAGCGTCGACGCGACGAACGTGACGTAGAGCGGCAGCGCGACCACCGCCACCCCGAGGATCAGCACGAGGTGCGAGACGACGGTCAGCCAGGGTCGATTTTCGATCATCGCGAGGTCGGCCTCTTCACAAAGAGGCGCAGAGACGCCGAGAAATCGGAGATCGGCTTCCCCGGCGTCTCTGCGCCTCTTTGTGAAATCCGCATTTCAATACTGCACCTTCTTCTCGACGAAGCGGAACTGCACGACGGTGAGCGTGACGAGGATCACCATCAGCACCACCGACTGCGCCGCCGAGCCACCGAGGTCCAGGCCCTTGAAGCCGTCGTTGTAGACCTTGAACACCATGATCTCGGTTGCCCGCGCCGGGCCGCCGGCGGTCGCGGCGTCGACGATCGCGAACGTCTCGATGAACGCGTAGATGATGTTGATGACGAGGAGGAAGAACGTCGTCGGCGACAGCAGCGGGAACACGATGGTCACGAACCGGCGCACCGGCCCGGCGCCGTCGATGGCAGCCGCCTCGAGCAGCGACTTCGGGATCGACTGCAGGCCCGCGAGGAAGAACAGGAAGTTGTACGAGATCTGCTTCCACACGGCCGCGACGATGATCAGGATCATCGCGTGGTTGCCGTTGAGCAGCGGATTCCAGTCCACGCCCATCCGCTGCAGCCAGTGCGCGACCAGGCCGAGCGTCGGGCTGAACAGGAACAGCCACAGCACGGCGGCCACGGCGGGCGCGACCGCGTACGGCAGGATCAGCAGCGTCTTGTAGACGGTCGCCGCGCGGATGATCCGGTCGGCGAACGCGGCGAGCACCAGCGAGATCGAAAGGCCGAGCACGGTGACCGCGACCGAGAAGATCGCGGTCACGCGGATCGAGTTGACGTAGTCCTCGTTGCGAAAGAGGTCGCTGAAGTTGTCGAACCAGACGAACTCGGTGTTGGCGCCGAACGCGTCCTGCACCAGCATCGACTGCCAGAGCGCCTGCACCGCCGGCCAGAAGAAGAAGACGACGGTGATCGCGATCTGCGGCGCGACCAGCACGTACGGCAGCCAGCGGGACTGGAAGCGCGCGCGCTTTTCCATCGTCTCAGGAGGTCAGCGACCGGATGCAGGGACGCCGAGGACGCACGGCCACCAACCCGGGAAGGAGGCCGAACCGCCCGCCAGACCGAAACGGGGTCACGAAGCCGGCGTCGCCCCGCCGGGATGAGCGGCGCGGAGCGACGCTCGATCCCGGCGAGTCAGTGCGTCGTCCAAAGCTTCACCGGACGACGAACTAACCCTTGTTGGCCTTGTTGAACCGCTCGATGATCTCGTTGCCGCGCTTGGCGCCCGCCTCGACCGCCTCCTGCGGGCTCTTCTTGCCGGCCAGCGCCGCCTCGAGCTCCTCCTGGATCGCGTCGCGCACCTGGACGAAGTTGCCGAGCCGAACGCCGCGCGAGTTCTTGGTCGTCTTGACGATCATCTGCTCGACCGACACGTTGGTGCCCGGGTTCTTGTCGTAGAAGCCGGACTTCTTCGTGATCTCGTACGCGGCCATCGTGATCGGCAGGTAGCCGGTCTGCTGGTGCCACTCGGCCTGCAGCTCGGGCTGCGACAGGAACGTGAAGAACTTCGCGATGCCCTTGTACTCGTCGGGCTTCTTGCCGTTCATCACCCACAGCGACGCGCCGCCGATGATCGAGTTCTGCGGCGCGCCCGGGGCGTCCGGGTAGTACGGCAGCGGCGCGATGCCGAACTCGAACTTGGCGTTGCGCTTGATGTTGGCGTAGGCGGCGGAGCTCGACGTCAGCATCCCGCACTCGCCGGAGAAGAACTTCGACTCGGCCTCGTTGGTGCGGCCGCCGTACGTGAAGTAGCCCTTCTTCGACCAGTCGACGAGGTTGCCGACGTGCTTGACCTGCAGCGGGTTGACGATCTCGAGCCGCGCGTCCGAGCCGGCGAAGCCGTTCTGCTTGGTCGCGAACGGCAGGTCGTGCCACGCGCTGAAGTTCTCGAACTGGACCCACGACGGCCAGCCGGTCGTGTAGCCGCACTTCTCCCCGGCGACCCGCAGCTTGGCGGCGGCGGCGGCCACCGCCGGCCACGTCTTCGGCGGATTGGCGGGATCGAGCCCGGCCTTCTTGAACGCGTCCTTGTTGTAGTAGAACACGGCCGTCGAGCTGTTGAACGGGAACGACAGCATGCGACCGTCCGGCGTCGAGTAATAGCCGGCCACGGCCGGGATGTACGCCTTCGAGTCGAACTTCTGGCCGCCGGCGGCCATCACCTCGTAGACCGGCTTGATCGCCTTGCCCGAGGCCATCATCGTCGCCGTGCCGACCTCGAAGATCTGCACGACGTGCGGCGGGTTGCCCGCGCGGGTGGCCGCGACCAGCGCCGCCATCGACTCCGGATACGTGCCCTTGAACACCGGCACGACCTTGTATTCCTTCTGGCTGTCGTTGAACCGCTTGGCGAGGTCGGACACGCGGTCGCCCAGGGCGCCGGTCATCGAGTGCCAGAACTGGATCTCGGTCTGCGCGCTCGCGGAAAACGCTGCGCCGAACAGCGCGGCGGCCAGCGCGGCGCGCGCGAAGCCGGGGACGGAATGCGTCATCGAAACCTCCTCGTGGGTGGTCGAACCTGCGGGAACGGGGCAGTCTGCCTCTTGTCAGCGAAGATTCTATGACAAATGCGACAGCGGCGGCAGTCACCCTGCCGCCGCCCGTGCCGGACCGCGGTCCGGCGGCCCCTGCGGACGGGGTCAGTCGGCCTGCCCGGCCTGGGGATGCGGCACGTGCGCGGCGACGGCCGCCGGGACCTCCTCCATCCCGTGCGCCTCCACGTGGGCGCGCCGGGCAACCAGCGAGTAGGCCACCGGGACGACGAACAGCGTCAGCACGGTGCCGAACGCCATCCCGCCGACGATCACCCAGCCGATCTGCGTCCGCGACTCGGCGCCGGCGCCCGTGGCGAGCGCGAGCGGCAGCGCGCCCAGCACCATCGCGCCCGTCGTCATGAGGATCGGGCGCAACCGCAGCGTCGCCGAGTCGACGATCGCCGTCATCAGGTCCTCGCCCTTCGCGCGCAGCTGGTTCGCGAACTCGACGATCAGGATGCCGTGCTTGGTGATGAGGCCGACCAGCGTGATGAGGCCGACCTGGCTGTAGATGTTGAGCGTGCCGCCGGTCAGCCACAGCACGAACAGCGCGCCGGTCATCGACAGCGGCACCGACAGCATGATGACGAACGGGTGCGCGAAGCTCTCGAACTGCGCGGACAGCACGAGGTAGATGAAGAAGAGCGCCAGCACGAACGTGAAGTAGATCTCGGTGCCCGACGCCTTGAACTCGCGGGACTGGCCGTCGAGCCCCGTCTGCGCCGTCGGCGGCAGCGCGCGTTTCGCCGCCTCGTCCATCGCACGCAGCGCCTCGTCGATCGTGTAGCCGGGCGCCAGCGTGCCGGTCACCTTCACCGCCCGCAGCCGGTTGAAGTGGTTGAGCGACTGCGGTGCCACGCCCTCCTTCACGTCGACCAGGTTGGCGAGCTGCACCATGCTCCCGTCGCGCGCCCGCACGTAGATCTCGCTGATGTCGGCGGGCGTCGTACGGTCGAGCGGCGCCACCTGCACGACGACGTCGTACTGCTCGCCGTCGCGCTTGAAGCGCGTGACCTGCCGGCCGCCCAGCATCGTCTCCAGCGTGCGGCCCACGGTGTCGACGTTGACGCCGATGTCGCCCAGCTTGTCGCGGTTGATGTTGACGCGCACCTCCGGCGTGTTGAGGCGCAGGTCGATCTGCAGGTTCTGCACGCCGGGAAACTTGCGCGCCTCGTCGAGGAAGCGGTCGACGACGCGCTGCAGCTCCGGGTACGGCACCTGCGACATGATCACGTACTCGACCGGCGTGGAGCGGAAGCTCTGGCCGAGCGACGGCGGGTTGATCGGGAACGCGAGCGCGCCGGGAATCCCCGCGAACTTCGGCCGCAGCTCGTCGGCGATCTGCTGCTGCTTCTTCGTGCGCTCCTCCCACGACTTGAGCCGCAGCACCGCGTTGCCGTCGACGACGGTCGGGAAGCCCGAGATCGCCGTGAACGCGAACGCCTCGGGCACGCCGGCGTAGAACTCCTCGATCGGCTTCAGCTGGTCGGCCGTGTACTGCGGCGTCGACCCCTGCGGGGCCGACACGATTCCGAAGATCACGCCGCGGTCCTCGACCGGGGTGAGCTCGGACTTGAGCGTGGCGAACAGCACGCCGCCGGCGGCGAGCGTGGCCACCCAGCCCAGGCCGACGACCCAGCGGGCGTGCAGCGCGGCGGTCAGCAGCCGGCGGTAGCCTTCGGTGAAGGCGTCGAAGCCCGCCTCGATCCGGTTGTAGAGCCACGAGTGCTTCGCCTCGTGCTTGAGCAGCAGCGAGCACATCATCGGCGTCAGCGTCAGCGCGATGAACCCCGACACCATCACCGCGCCGGCCAGCGTCAGCGCGAATTCGATGAACAGCCGGCCGGTGCGGCCGGTGGCGAAGGCGAGCGGCGCGAACACCGACGTCAGCGTCAGCGTCATCGCGATGACGGCAAACGCGATCTCCTTGCTGCCCTGCATCGCCGCCTGCTTGCGCGGCATGCCGTCCTCGATGTGCCGGAAGATGTTCTCCAGCACCACGATGGCGTCGTCGACGACGAGGCCGATCGCGAGCACCATCGCGAGCAGCGTCAGCGTGTTGATCGTGAAGCCGAAGAAGTACATCAGCGCGAACGCGCCGACCAGCGAGACCGGGATGGTCACGATCGGGATGATCGTCGCGCGCAGGCTGCGCAGGAAGAAGAAGATCACCAGCACGACCAGCAGGATCGCCTCGGCCACCGTGCGGAACACCGACGCGATCGAGCGGTCGATGAACACCGACGTGTCGTAGGCGACGACGAGCTTCATCCCCGGCGGCAGGTTCTCGTTGATCTTCTCGACCTCGGCCCGCACGGCCTGCGACAGCTCCAGCGGGTTGGCGACCGCCTGCTTGATCACGCCGATGTTGATCGACGGCTTGCCGTTGTAGCGGGAGATCACGCGCTCGTCGAGCGCGCCGATCGCGACCGAGCCCAGGTCGCGGATGCGCACCGGGTAGCCGCCGACGTTCGCCACGATGATCTGGCTGAATTGCTCCGGCGTCTGCAGGTCGGTCTCGGCGACGACGGTGAACTCGCGCGCCGTCGACTCGATGCGGCCGGCGGGGATCTCGGCGTTCTGGCGGCGGATCGCGTCCTCGACGTCCTGCACGGTCAGCCGGTAGCCGGCGAGCCGCGTGCGGTCGAGGTTCACGCGCATCGACACCTGCCGCTCGCCGAAGATGCGCACGTCGGCGGCGCCCGGCAGCACGGAGAGCCGCGGCTTGATGTAGCGCGCGACGTAGTCGGACACCTGCAACGGCGTCAGCGAGCCCGCCTGCACCGAGATGTACATGACGGGGAACGCGTCGGCCTCGACCTTCGCGATCACCGGCTCGTCGACGGCCTCGGGCAGCCGCGCCCGCACCCGCGCCACCTTGTCGCGGACGTCGGCGGCCGCGGAGTCGGGATCCCGCGTCAGCCGGAAGCGCACGTTGATGTTGCTGCGCTCGGAGCGGCTCTGCGACGTCATGATCTCGACGCCCTCGATGCCGGACAGCGAGTCCTCGAGCACCTTCGTCACCTGCGACTCGACCACCTCGGCCGACGCGCCGCGGTACGTGGTGTTGACGCTGACGACCGGCTCGTCGATGCGCGGGTACTCGCGCACCGACAGCCGCTGGTAGGAGATGAGGCCGACCAGCAGGATGACGAGCGACAGCACCGTCGCGAAGACCGGCCGCTTGATGCAGATCTCGGGCAGCGTCATCGTGGGGCTCCGCAGGCGGACGCGCGCGTCACGTCTTCGGCGGACGCGTCGACGGGCCGTCGGCCTTCACCGGGACGCCGCCGTTGCCCGCAGGCGCGTCGGCAGGCGCGCCGGCGGCGGCAGCGTCCTTGCCCTTGGGGGCGTCGGCGCCCGCGACGCGCACCGCGACGCCGTCGCGCAGCTTGAGGTGCCCCGCGGTGACGACGGTGTCGCCGGGGGCGAGGCCGGCGACGACCTCGACCTTGCCGTCGCGGCGCTGCCCGGCTTCGACCTTCGTGCGCGCGACCTTGCCGTCGACGACCTTGAACACGTACTGCTCGTTGCCCTGCGGCATCAGCGCCTGCTCGGGCACGACGATCGCGTCGGCCTGCTCGCGGGTGATGAGGCGCACGCGCGCGAACATGCCGGGCCGCAGCGTCGTGTCCTGGTTGCGCACCTGCGCGCGGATCACCACGGAGCGGCCCGCGGCGTCGACCAGCGGATTGACGGCGACGACCCTGCCGTCGAACGTGCTGCCGGGCATCGCGTCGAGCGCCACCTGCAGCGACTGCCCGACCTGCACCAGCCGCAGGTAGGTCTCGGGCACGCGGAAGTCGACCTTCAGCGGGTCGATCGCCTCGAGGTTCACGAGGTCAGCGCCTTCCTTCACGTAATCGCCGACGGACACCGAGCGCAGCCCGATGATGCCCGAGAACGGCGCCTTGATCTCGGTCTTGGCGAGCTTCGCCTCGGCGAGCTGCAGCGCGGCCTCGGCGACCTTCAGGTTGTTCTCGGCCTCGTCCTTCGCCTGCCCCGAGATGAAGCTGCGCTTGGCCAGGTCGACCGCGCGGTCGAACTTCGCCTTGGCGAGCGTCAGGTTGGCCCTGGCCTGCTGGACTTCGGCCTGCGGAATGGCGGGGTCGAGCTTGACCAGCGGCGCTCCCTTGGTCACGCGCTGGCCTTCCTGGAAGGTGATCGCGCTGATGCGCCCGGCCGTTTCCGGCCGCAGTGTGACCGACTCGTCCGAGCGCAGGCTGCCGACGGCGGTGATGGTCTGCGGCATCGCGACGGTGGCGACCCTGGCGGCCTCGACGGCCGTCGGCGGCGGGCCGCCGGCCGGCGCGCCCGGACCGCCCTTGCCCTGCGCGGGCGCCGCGGCGCCCGGCCCGCCGGGACCGCCCGCCACCGGCGACGGCATTCCCCGCTTTGCGCCGAACCAGTAGCCGCCTCCGGCGGCGGCCAGCACGACGGCGATCACGACGACGGAGACGGCGGCTTTGTTCATCGGATGGAGTGGAACCTCGACGGCGCGGCGGGCATGCCCCCCGGCGCGCGCAAACGCGCATTATGCGCGCAGGCATGCGGGGCCACCAAACGCCGGGCCCCCGCCGCGGTGCGGTTGGTAGAATCCGTCCGATCCTTCCTACCACGCGGAGTTCCTCGTGAGCCGACTGTTACATCGTGTTACGCGCGGCGGCCGCCACGCGGCGGCGCTCGCCTGCGTGGCCGCGGCGGTCGCCGCGCTGCTGCCGGCGGGCCCGGCGCAGGCGCAGGCGTACCCGACCAGGGCCGTGAAGATGGTCGTGCCGTTCCCGCCGGGCGGCTCGCTCGACATCGCCGGGCGCCTGATCGCGCAGAAGCTGACCGACGCCTGGGGCCAGCCGGTCGTCGTCGAGAACAAGCCGGGCGCCGGCGGCAACATCGGCGCCGACTTCGTCGCCAAGTCGCCGCCCGACGGCTACACGATCCTCATGGGCGCGCTGTCGACGCACGCGGTCAACCCGAGCCTGTACAAGTCGATGCCGTACGACGCGGCGAAGGACTTCGCGCCGATCACGCTGATCGCGATCACCCCGAACGTCCTCGTCGTCAACGCGGCGTCGCCGGTGACCAGCGCGAAGGAGTTCATCGCCTATGCGAAGGCGAACCCGGGCAAGCTGTCGTTCGGGTCCGGCAGCAACGGCAGCGCCGGCCACCTCGCCGGCGAGCTGTTCAAGGTCGAGACCGGCACGGACGCCGTGCACGTCCCGTTCAAGGGCGGCGCGCCGGCGACGCAGGCGCTGCTCGCCGGCGACACCCAGTTCATGTTCGACAACCTCGCCAACGCGATGGCGCAGGTGAAGGCCGGCAAGCTGCGCGCGCTCGCGGTGACGACGGCGAGCCGCTCGCCGCTCGCGCCCGACCTGCCGACGATGGCGGAAGCGGGATTGCCCGGCTTCGACATCTCGACCTGGTACGGCTTCTTCGCGCCCGCCGGCACGCCGCCGGCGGTCGTCGCCAAGTGGAGCGCCGACGTCGCGAAGGTCCTGAACGCGCCGGACGTGCGCGCGAAGTTCGTCGCCGACGGCGCCGAGCCCACGCCGAACTCGCCGGAGCAGTTCGCGCAGTTCATCGCCCGCGAGCAGGCCAAGTACGCGCGGATCGTGAAGGCTTCGGGCGCGAAGGTCGACTAGCGGCGGCGCGCGACGCTCCACGCGAGGACCGCCCAGCCGGCGAGGAACGCCACGCCGCCGACCGGCGTGACGGCGCCGATCCCGCGCACGCCGGTGAGGGCGAGCGCGTACAGGCTGCCCGAGAACAGCACGATGCCGGCGGCGAACAGCGCGCCGGCGACGCCGACCCCGCGGCGCGCCGGCCACTGCAGCCGCAGCAGCCCGACGCCGACGAGCGCGAGCGCGTGCCACGCCTGGTACTGGACGGCGGTCTGCCAGACGGCCGCCATGTCCGGCGCGAGGCGGCCCTTCAGAGCGTGCGCGCCGAACGCGCCCGCCGCCACGGCGGCGAACATCGCGACGGCGCCGAGTACGAGGGCGAGGCGGGCGCTCATCGTCGCGGGCGATTGCCTATAGAATTGCGGTTCCGGATCACCTTGCGCCACAGGATACCAACATGCCCATCGAACGCCGCCACGTCGGCAAGCGCCTGTCCGAGTGCGTCGTGTTCACGCCGGGCGGCGAGCGGCTCGTCTACCTCGCCGGCCAGGTCGCCGAGGACGCCAGGGCCGACATGACGGCGCAGACGAAGCAGGTGCTCGCGGCGATCGACCGGCTGCTCGCCGAAGTCGGCAGCGACAAGACGCGCATCCTGTCCGCGACGATCTTCCTGCCGGACATGGCCGACTTCCCGGCGCTGAACGCCGTCTGGGAGACGTGGGTCGTGCCGGGCCACACGCCGGCGCGGGCGACCGTCGAGGCCGCGCTCGCGCACCCGGACTACAAGGTCGAGATCCAGGTGGTCGCGACCGCGCCCGCCTGAGCCGGGACGGCCCCCGATGAACGACCGCTCCGCCCGGGCCACCGTCGCCGCCACCCCGCGGCGCGACGCCGCGCCCGCGCCGTCCGTGGCGGCAACGCTGCCAGTGACGCGCGCGACGTTCGACGAGGTGATGGTCCGCTGCTACGCGCCCGCCGACTTCGTGCCGGTGCGCGGCGAGGGCTCGCGCGTGTGGGACCAGGACGGCAAGATGTACATCGACTTCGCCGCCGGCGTGGCCGTGACGTCGCTCGGCCACTGCCACCCGGCGATGGTGCGCGCGCTGACCGACCAGGCGTGCACGCTGTGGCACGTGTCGAACTGGTTCACCAACGAGCCCGCGCTGCGGCTCGCCAAGCGCCTCGTCGACCACACGTTCGCCGAGCGCGCGTTCTTCTGCAATTCCGGCGCCGAGGCCAACGAGGCGGCGCTGAAGCTCGCGCGCCGCTACGCGCACGACCGCCACGGCAAGCACAAGTCGCGCGTGATCTCGACGCTCAACGCCTTCCACGGCCGCACGCTGTTCACGGTGACGGCGGGCGGGCAGGCGAAGTACGCCGAAGGCTTCGGCCCGAACCCGGCCGGCTTCACGCACATCGCGTACAACGACGTCGCGGCGCTCGAGCGCGAGTTCGCGGCGCACGGCGACGAGATCTGCGCGGTGATCCTCGAGCCGATGCAGGGCGAAGGCGGCATGACGCCGGGCACGCCCGCGTTCCTGCAGGCGGCGCGGCGCCTCTGCACCGCGCACGGCGCGCTGCTGATCCTCGACGAGATCCAGAGCGGCATGGGCCGCACCGGCGCGCTCTTCTCCTACATGCAGAAGGGCGTCGTGCCGGACATCCTGACCAGCGCCAAGGGCCTGGGCGGCGGCTTCCCCGTCGGCGCGATGCTGACCACGGCGGAGATCGCGAGCGTGTTCGGCGTCGGCGTGCACGGCACGACGTACGGCGGCAACCCGCTCGCGTGCGCGGTCGCGGGCGCCGTGTTCGACGTCGTCAACACGACGGAGGTGCTCGACGGCGTCAAGGCGCGGCACGCGCTGTTCATGGAGGGCCTCAAGGCCATCAACGCGCGCCGCCGCGTGTTCTGCGACCTGCGCGGCGAGGGCGTGTGGCTGGGTTGCGAGCTCGACGCGCCGTGGAAGGGCCGTGCGATGGACGTCGTGCGCGCGGCCGCGGCCGCCGGGCTCATGGTGCTGGTCGCCGGGCCGGACGTCGTGCGCCTCGCGCCGTCGCTCGTCATCTCGCTGGACGAGATCCTAGAAGGGCTCGCCCGGCTCGAGACCGCGCTCGGGTCCGCGTTGACGTAAGCCGGGAAGTCGATTTCACAAAGAGACGCCGAGGCGCGGAGGAAGTCGCCTTCCTCTGCGCCTCGGCGTCTCTTTGTGCGGACTTTGCCTTGCGGTGACCGCTACGCCGGCGGATGCCAGCCGGCGTCGGCCCAGAGCTCGCCGCTCACCGCGGAGTTCGCCAGCATGAAGCAGATCGCGTCGGCGATTTCGTCCGGGCGGATCAGCCGCGACAGCTGCGTGAACGGCAGGATGTGCTTGCTGATGTAGTCGTCGCCCATCGCGCGGACCATCGGCGTGTCGGTGAAGCCGGGGTGGATAAGGCCGCAGCGCACGCCGTAGTACACGGCTTCCTTCATGATCGTCGCCGCGGCGCCCTCGAGGCCCGCCTTGGTGCTGGCGTACGAGATCTGCCCGCGGTTGCCCTGCGAGGACACCGAGCCGATGAACACGATCGCGCCCTGCATGCCTTCGGACGGCTGCCACTTCTTGAGCCCGCGCGCCGCGCGCTCCTCGGCGATGCGGCCGATCATCTCGAGCGCCCAGTACACGGGCGCCACGAGGTTCACGTCGACCACCTGCCGGAACCGCTCGACCGGATAGATGCGCGCCTTGCCGGTCTCCTTGTCCATGCGGACCGCGAGGTCGTCGCGCGTGATGCCCGCCGCCGGCACGCACAGCGTGACCGTGCCGAATTCGGCGGAGATCGTGTCGAACACCGAACGGCGGAATTTCTCGTCCGTGGTGTCGCCGCGGAAGGGCACGGCGACGCGCCGTCCGGCCTGCTTGTTCACGTCCGCCGCGACGTCCTCGATGGCTTCGCCCATGTCGACGAGCGCCATGCCGCGCACGTCGCGCTTGGCCATCTGGACGGCGACCGCGCGGCCGATGCCGCTGGCGGCGCCGGTGATGACTGCTACCTTGCCCCCGAATTCCATGAACGCTCCCCGTGTGATTGGTGCACTGCAGCATTCTAGCGCGTTCCGGTGTCGGGAACACGAGATTTTGCGCTGCAACTTGATGCGGGTCAGGGTCGGCCGCGATCGGGCCGCGGACCGCGGCGGCTCCCGCGCGTCGAACGTTCGTTCGATTGTTCGCCCGCGCCAGGTGGGCGGGCACGGACGCCGGGGAAGTCCGGGTGTTCAGGCCACCACGTCGGCCCTCGCCAGCAGCGCCGGCGGCAGCGTAAGGCCGAGCCGGCGCATGGTTTCGCGGTTGACGACCAGCGAGAACTTCGTCGGCTGCACGACCGGGAGGTCGGCCGGCTTCGCGCCCTTGAGGATCCGGTCGACGAACCCCGCCGCGCCGCGGTAGAGCGCGAGGAAGTCGACGCCGTACCCGACGAGGCCGCCCGCCTCGGCGAACTCGTTGAAGCCGACGGTCGGCAGCCGCTGCGCGAGCGCCGCGTCGGCGATCGCCGTCCGGTCGACGATGAACCGCGCGTCCTCGTTGACGACGAGCGCGTCCGCGCGCCGCGCGGCCATCTCCGCGGCGAGCGCCGGAAGCGCGGCCGCGTCGCGCAGGTCGAAGCGGACCAGCGCCAGCTGCAGCTTCGGTGCGGCCGCCTCGGCAGCGGAGAGCCAGCGCACGCTGCCCGCGTTGTCCGGGTTGACCAGCACGGCGACGCTGCGCGCGCGCGGCAGCGCGTCGCGGACGAGCTCGAGCCGCTTCACCGCGAGCTCCGGGGCGAAGAACGTGTCGCCGGTGACGTTGCCGCCAGGGTGGGCGAGGCTCGCGACGATGCCGTTGGCGACCGCGTCGCCGACGTTGGTCATCACGATGGGGATGGTCGCGGTGGCGCGTTTCGCCGCCAGCGTGGGCGGAACCGCGTGCGTGACGATGACCTCGACGTCCGCGCGCGCGAGCTCCCCGGCGAGCGCGGGCAGCCGGTCGTAGCGCCCGTCGGCCCAGCGGAACTCGATGACGAGGTTGCGCCCCTCGACGTAGCCGTGGTCGCGCAGTCCCGCGCGCAGCGCCGCGATGCGCGACGCGTAGCCGGTCGGATCGGCCGCCCCGAGGAAGCCGATGCGGCGGAGCCCCGGCGCCAGCGTCGGCGTCGGCGCCTGCGCCACGCCGCTGCGCGGCGCGCCGGCGACGGATGCGAGCGCCGCGACGACGAATCGTCGGCGGTCCATCACCCGCGGTGCGGCCGGCGCGCGAGCTCCGGCCGCCACGAGGTTCTCGCGCGCATCGACGCCGCATGCGCTGCAACACCTCGGCTCTCCTTCGGTCGGCAGTGACCCGGCGACGCTACGCCGAGCGCCGCGGCCGGTCAACGCGCGCGGCCGCGCGCGTCACTCCGCCGCCACCGCCGGCAGCGCCCGGTGCCGCCGCACCGGCGACCACAGCACGGCCGCGGCCGACAGCGAGAGCCCCAGCACGCCGACGACGAGCAGCGTGCCGCGCAGGCCGACCCACGTTGCGAGCGCACCGCCGACGAGCGACCCCAGCGGCGCCATCGCGACGGTGAGGAAGCGCATCGTCGCCGTCATGCGCCCGAGCAGGCGGTCGGGCGTGATCGCCTGCCGCAGCGACAGGTAGTTGATCCCGTAGAGCACGCCGCCGAAGTCGAACAGCAGCATCGCGAGGCCGAGCAGCAGCGTGGCGAGCCACGCGGGGCCGCCGATCAGGCCGAACGCCTGCCACGCGAGCGCGGTCAGGATGAGGCCGTGCACGATCGTCGGGCCCACGCCGTAGCGCGCGGCCAGCCGCTCGGCGCTCGCCGCGGCGAAGACGCAGCCCAGCCCGCCGAACATGTACGTGAGGCCGATCGCGCCGGCGGAGAGTCCGAGCTCGCGCGTCGCGAACAGGATCAGCACCGCGATCTGCATGTGGTGCAGGAACTGCCACAGCGCGGACAGCCACGCCAGCGCGAACAGCGTGTGGTTGCGCAGCAGGAGCTTCAGGCCTTCGCCGATCTCCGCGGCCACCGACGCCTTCGGCCCGTCGTGCGGGACGTCGTTGGGCGCGCGCACGCGCCGCAGCAGCAGCGCCGACACGAGGAACGCGCAGGCGTCGAGCACGATCGCGAACGGTGCCGTCAGCAGCTGGATGAGACCGCCGGCCACGCCGGGGCCGACCAGCGCCGCCGACGTCTCGCCGAGCGCGATCTTCGCGTTGGCCTCGACCAGCCGCTTGCGGCCGGCGAGCTGCGCCAGCAGCACCTGGTGCGCGGCGCCGCCGATCACGTTCTGCACGCCGCAGAAGAAGCCCACGCCGTACAGGATCTCGATCGTGAGGAGGTCGGTGAACGCGGCCGCGGGGATCGCGAGCAGCGCGACGCCGCGCGCGACGTTGGTCAGCACGACGACCGGCAGCTTGCGCACGCGGTCGAGCAGCACGCCCGCGTGCAGCGAGACGAGCGCGAACGGCAGCGTCTCCAGCGCGACCAGCACGCCCATCTGCAGCGGCGTCGCGTGCAGCAGCAGCGCCGCGGTGAGCGGCAGCGCGAGGTTGGTGATCTGGGCGCCGAACGACGTGACGGTCAGCGAGATCCAGAGCTTCCGGAAGTCCGGAGAGCGCCAGAGCCCGCGGAACGTGCGGCGAAGCCAGCGTTGCAAGCGATCCATGACGGCACCTGTTCACGGGCCGCACGAAGGCGGCCGTTCCGTTCCCGCGCGCGGCGCGGACACGGTGCTGCGAATCCAGGGCGGAAATCGGGAGGATTGCGACCCGCTGCTCCGGTTCCCGCCATCAACCCGGCGGGAATCCCGGCGGGCCGTGCTACTGCAGGGCGGCGACGGCGGCGATGCCGCCGCCGAGCGGCGAGGACATCGCGCGAATGCCGTCGAAATCCGCGCCCGGGCGTCACCGCGCGCGCATGCGCGCCGCCACCGGGGCGGGCGTGGGCGAATGGCGGTTGGGCGACATGGGCTTCATCCGTGAATGCGATGGGGAACGAAGGGGATTCTACTCGGGGGGTGCGCACTTCGACAACCCGCAGGGCCGCCATTCGTGCCGCGCGCGCGCGTCTGTCGCATCGGCGACACGCAAATTGGGGTCAGAGCCGTAATACTGGCGCGACAGCGGCGCGCGATGGCAGTAAGTCTTGCCGCGCCAGTATTACAGCTCTGACCCCAATTTGCGCCGGCAGCGCCTACTTCCCCGCCTTCTGCCGCGCGAGATCGACGTCGACGAACCGCCACGGCTGCGAGCGAGCTGTCCTTCTTGTACCCCAGCACCACGGCCGCGCGATCGTGTTCTCGATGCGGAAGACGCCGCCGCCCATCGGCGCGTAGGCGGCGACGATCCCGGTCATCCGCGCGTACAGCCGGTCGCGTTCCGCGGCGTCCTTCGCGCGGCGGCTCTTTCGAAACAGGTCGTCGTACTCGGCGTTGCGGAAGAACGACATGTTGGTCTCGCCGCCGTTCGGGCCGTAGGCGAGCTGCATGTACACGTCGGCCGCCGTCCCGCTCCACCCGACCTGCCACATCTGCAATTGCCCGGCGCGCGCCATCTTGAGGAGGTCCGGCCACTTCTGCTGCAGGAACTCGATGCGCACGCCGATCGCGCGCATGTTCTTCTTCCACAGCTCGTCGCGGATCCGGTTCTCGCCGGTCGGCGCCGAGCCCATCGTCAGCGTCAGCGGGCGGCCGTCCGGCAGCTCGCGGAAGCCGTCGCCGTCGCGGTCCCTGTAGCCGAACTTGTCGAGCAGCGCGCGGGCGAGCACCGGATCGTGCGGCGTGCTGCTCGCGAGGCCCGCCACGTGGCCCGGGACCTCGGGCGGGATCAGCTGAGTGGCGACCGTCCCCTGCCCCTGCAGCCCGACCTTGATCAGCTCCGCCGGGTCGTAGCCCATCAGCACGGCGCGGCGCAGCGCGACCTTCTCCGGCGCGTCGCCGCCGACGACCGGGTCGTTCATGTTGAAGTAGGCGAAGAAGGCGAGTCCCGCCTCCGACGCGCGCTGCAGCGTCACGCCCTCGCCGGCGTAGGGTTGCCGCAGCCGGTTCGCGTCGTCGAGCACGCGCGACACGAGGTCGCGCGGCACGTCGACCATGTCGAGCTCGCGACTGTTGAAGGCGAGCAGCCGCGGGTTCGACTCCTCCAGCACCGACACCTCGACGCGGCCGACCTGCGGCAAGCGCTTACCCTTCATCGCCGCGTGCGCGGCGCGCGCCTCCGCGTCGGCGTTCGCGGGCAGCGCGGGAAACGTCTCGTCGCGGAAGTTGGCGTTCGCCTCCAGCACGATCTTCTGGCCACGCCGCCACTCCTTCAACCGGAACGGGCCGGTGCCGACGGGATTGGCCATCGCCCAGCCCGACGCATCGCCGTACGCCTCGATCACCTCGCGCGCGACGGCCGCGGTCTGCGTGGCCGTGAGCGTGTCGAGAAACGCGTAGTCGGGTTCCACGAGCTTCAGCTGCAGCGTGTACCGGTCGAGCGCGCGCACACCCTCGATCGGCACGTCGTAGTCGAGCCGGCCCGCGGGCTTCGCCTTCGCGACGGCATCGTCGACGCCCACGAGGCGCCCGCGCAGCAGGAACGCGTTGGGCGAGCGCATCTTCGGGTCGATCATGCGCTTCATCGCGTACACGAAGTCGTGCGCGGTCAGCTCGCGCCTGGCACCCTTGAACGCCGGGTCGTCGGCGAAGTGGATGCCGCGGCGGATGCGGATCGTCCACGTCGTGCCGTCGGCGGAGATCGCGGGCAGCGCCTCGGCGATGCGCGGGACGACCTTGTGCGGGCGCGCGAGGTAGTCGTACTCGTACAGCGCCTCGAAGATCGCCGAGTTGATCGTGTTCGAGTAGAGGTCCTGCGACGCCTGCGGGTCGAAGCCGGTCTCGGCGATGGGGATCGCCACGCGCAGGACCTTCGCCGGGTCGGCCCGGTTGACCGGCGCCTGCGCGAAAGCGGCGGCCGCCAACGCGAGCGTTGCGGCCGCGGCGAGCGCGCGCTTCATTGCACGGCGCGGCGCGGCACCGCGAGGTCGATGTCGAGGTACTGCCACGGGTTCTGGTTGAACGGGTTGTACTTGAAGCCGATCACCCATGGATAGACGGCGATGTTCTCGATCCGGTAGGCGGTCAGCTTCCACGGCGCGTAGGCGGCGACGAGCTGCGACATCTCGCCGACGAGCTTCGCGCGCTCGGGGCCGTCCGGCAGCTTCTTCGACGCGTCGTAGAGCCGGTCGAACTCCGGCAGCCGGAAGCGCGACAGGTTGGCGAGACCGCTGTTCGGGCCGTACAGCAGGCCGAGCACGCCGTACCCTTCCGTCGACGTCGACGTGTTGGCGAGCTGCCAGATCTGCAGCTGGCCGTTGCGCGCCATCTTGAGCATGTCGGGCCACTTCTGCGTGACCATCTCCATGCGCACGCCGATGTCCTTCATGTTGCGTGCCCAGAGCTCGTCGTACTGGCGCTCGAGCGCGCTGGGCGACGTCCCGCGCTTCAGCGCCATCGGGCGCCCGTCGGGCAGCTCGCGCCAGCCGTCGCCGTCGCGGTCGACGTAGCCGAACTTGTCGAGCAGCGCGCGCGCCCCGGCCGGGTCGTACTTCGTGTTGGCGACGAGCTTCGGGTCGTGTCCGGACACGCCGGGCGGCACCACCATGTTGGCGAACCGGCCCTGCCCCTGGCGGATCACGCGGATCTCCTCCTCCGCGTTGTAGCCCATGCCGATCGCGCGCCGCAGCGCGATCTTCTCGTTCGTGTAGCCGCCGACCACCGGGTCTTCCATGTTGAAGAACGCGTAGACGATCGACGGCTGCACGCCGCGCTCCATGCGCACGCCGGCCTTGGCGAAGCGCGGCAGCAGCCGGCCGTCGCGCTCCATCACGTTGGGCACGAGGTCGGTGGGGATGTCCAGGTAGTCGATGTCGCCCTTCTCGAACGCGAGCACGCGCGGCTGGCTCTCCTCGAGCACGTAGATCTCGACGCGCCCGATCGTCGGCAGCACCTTGCCACGGAGCCGCGCGTTGACGTCGCGGTCGGCGGGGTCGCTGCTCTCGACGTAGGGCATGCCGCGGAACGACGGCGAGGCCTCCAGCACGATCTTCTGCGCCCGCACCCACTCCTTCAGGCGGTACGGCCCGGTGCCGACCGGGTTGGCCATGACCCAGCCCGAGGCGTCGCCGTACGCCTCCACCACCTCCCGCGCGACGGCGGCGCTGGTGGCGCTGGTGAGGTCGGCCAGGAGGTCCCACCACGGGTAGTTGAGCTTCAGCTTCAGCGTGTACTTGTCGACGACCTGCAGGCCCTCGACCGGCGCGTCGTAGTCGAACTTCCCGGTCGCCTTCGCCTGCGCGACGAGCTTGTCCATGCCGACGATCTTGCCGTCGAAGAGCTCGAGGCCCGGTGCGCGCGTGCGCGGGTCGACGACGCGCTTCCACGAGTACGCGTAGTCGGCGGCGGTCAGCTCGCGGCGCTTTCCCTTGAACGCCGGGTCGTCGGCGAAGAAGATGCCCGGCCTGATCCTGATCGTCCACTCGCGCCCGTCCTTCGAACTCTCGGGCAGCGCCACCGTCGTGTTCGGCACGACCTTGTGCGGGCGCGCGCGGTAGTCGTAGCGGAACGGCGGGTCGAAGATCGCGCGGATCACGTAACCCGAGTAGAGGTCGGAGAACGCCTGCGGGTCGAAGCCCGTCTCCGCCGAGCGCAGCGAGACGCGCAGCACCTTCTTCGGGTCGGCCTGCGCCCACGCCGTGGCGGCCGTCGCGGCGCAGAGCAGCGCAACGGCGACCGCCGAAAGCACGCGCGCCGCGCTCACTGTACCGCCTTCCGCGGCATCTTGGCATCGATGTCGAGGTATTGCCACGGATGGAGGTTGAACACGTTGAGCTTGTAGCCTTCGACCCACGGGTAGACGAGGACGTTCTCGTAGCGGTAGGCGTTGATCTTCCACGGCGCGTACGCGGCGACGATCTGCGACATCTCGCGCATCAGCTTCGCGCGCTCCGGGCCGTCGGGCAGCTGCTTCGACGCCTTGTAGAGGCGGTCGTAGTCGGCCTGCCTGAACCGCGCGAGGTTGGCGAGGCCGGCGTTGGGGCCGTAGAGCAGGCCGAGGAAGCCGTAGCCCTCGGTCGTCGTCGAGCGGTTGCCGAGCTGCCACATCTGCAGCTGGCCGCCGCGCGCCATCTTGAGGAGGTCCGGCCACTTCTGCGTGACGAACTCGATCTTCACGCCGATCGCCGTCATGTTGCGCTTCCACAGCTCGTCGTACTGGCGCTCGAGCGGCGAGGGCACCGTGCCCTTCTTCAGCACGAGGGGCTTGCCGTCGGGCTGGTCGCGCCAGCCGTCGCGGTCGCGGTCGACGTAGCCGAAGCGGTCGAGCAGCGCCTTCGCGGCCGCCGGGTCGTACTTCGTGTTGCCGGTGAACTTCGGGTCGTGGCCGGACACGCCGGGCGGGATCACCTGCGACGCCCACTCGGCCTGCCCCTGCCGGATCACCTGCGCCTCCTCGTCGACGTTGTACGCCATGCCGATCGCGCGGCGCAGCGCGACCTTCTCCTTCTCGTAGCCGCCGACGACCGGGTCCTCCATGTTGAACCACGTGTACGTGATGCCGGGGATGATCCCGCGCTGCAGCGCCACGCCGGCCTGCCTGAAGCGGGGCTTCAGCACGTTGCCCGGCTCCAGCACGTTGGCGACGAGGTCGACCGGCACCTCGACGTAGTCGAGCGCGCCCTTCTCGAACGCCTGCAGCCGCGGGCTCGCCTCCTCGATCACCGAGATGTCGATCGTGCCGATCATCGGCAGCTTGCGGCCCTTGAACTTCGCCGTCAGCGCGCGGTCGGCCGGGTCGTCGCTCTCCGGATAGCGGATGTCGCGGAACGTCGGCGACGCCTCCAGCACGATCTTCTGGCCGCGCCGCCACTCCTTCAGCCGGTAGGGGCCGGTGCCGACGGGGTTCGCCATCACCCAGCCCGACGCGTCGCCGTACTTCTCCACCACTTCCCGCGCGACGGCCGCCGAGCCCGTGGTCGTCAGGTCCGCGAGCAGGTCGTAGTACGGCTCGGTGAGCTTCAGGCGCAGCGTGTAGCGGTCGACGACCTGCAGGCCGTCGACCGGCGCGTCGTAGTCGAACTTGCCGGTCGCCTTCGCCTTCGCGACCAGCGCGTCCATGCCGACGAGCTTGCCGTCGAAGAGCTCGAGCGCCGGCGAGCGGGTCTTCGGATCCAGGATGCGCTTCCACGCGAACGCGTAGTCGGCGGCGGTGAGCTCGCGCTTCTTCCCGCCGAACGCCGGGTCGTCGGCGAAGTGCGTGCCCGGCTTGACCCTGATCGTCCACGTCATGCCGTCCTTCGCGATCTCCGGCAGCGCGGCGGCGGTGTTGGGAACGATCCGGTGCGGCCGCGAGATGTAGTCGTAGCGGTAGAGCGCGTCGAACATCACGCGGTTCACGTAGTTCGAGTAGACGTCCGACGACGCCTGCGGGTCGAAGCCGGTCTCGGCGATCAGGAACGCGACGCGCAGCACCTTGTTCGGGTCGGGCTGCGCCTGCGCCGCGGGCGCCGCGAGCGCGGGGAGCGCGGCGCACGCCGCGACCGCCAGCGCGCGCCGCATCACAGCGCCTTTTCGATGTCGGCGGCGAGCGACTCCGGCGTGTCCTGCGGCGCGTAGCGCGCCAGCACGCGGCCCTTGCGGTCCACGAGGAACTTCGTGAAGTTCCACTTGATCGCCTCGCTGCCCAGCAGCCCCGGCTTCTCGGCCTTGAGGTACTTGAAGAGCGGCGCCGCGTCGTCGCCGTTGACGTCGACCTTGGCGAACAGCGGGAACGTCACGCCGAAGTTGAGCTCGCAGAACTGCGCGATCTCGTCCGCGGTGCCGGGCTCCTGCGCGCCGAACTGGTTGCAGGGAAAGCCAAGGACGTCGAGTCCCTTCTTGTGGTACTTCGCGTACAGCGCCTCCAGCCCCTTGTACTGCGGCGTGAAGCCGCACTTGCTCGCCGTGTTGACGATCAGCAGCACGCGGTCGCGGTAGCGCGAGAGCTTGACCTTCTTGCCGTGGATGTCGTCGACCGCGAACTCGTAGATGGATGCCATGGCCCTGCTCCCGCCGGGGATACCGGCCGTCAGAATGGGCGACATTATGCCGCCGCATCGAAAATTGGGGTCAGAGCTGTAATGCTCGTGCCCCGGCAGGCTTCGCCCGAGGCGAAAGCCTCTGCGGCACGAGCATTACAGCTCTGACCCCAAGGCCGTGCCCCCAGGCTTCGCCCGAGGCGAAAGCCTCTGTGGCACGAGCATTACAGCTCTGACCCCAATTTTCCGAAGCCGCCGCCGCCCGGCGTCTCGATGACGAAGACGTCGCCGGCGCCCATCTCGACCTTGCAGGTCGCGCCGAACTCCTCGCGCGTGCCGTCGGTGCGCTCGACCCAGTTGCGGCCGACGGCGCCGGGCCGCCCGCCCGCGGCGCCGAAGGGCGCGATGCGGCGGTGGTTGGCGAGCACGACCGCCGTCATCGGCTCGAGGAAGCGCACGACGCGGCGCGTGCCGTCGCCGCCGTGGTGCCGGCCCGCCCCGCCGCTGCCGCGGCGGATCGCGAAGGACTCGAGGCGCACCGGGAAGCGCCACTCCAGCACCTCCGGGTCGGTGAGGCGCGAGTTCGTCATGTGCGTCTGCACGGCCGACGCGCCATCGAAGCCGGGCCCGGCGCCGGACCCGCCGGCGATCGTCTCGTAGTACTGGTAGCGCGCGTTGCCGAACGTGAAGTTGTTCATCGTGCCCTGCGACGCGGCCAGCACCCCGAGCGCGCCGTAGAGCGTGTCCGTGATGGCCTGCGACGTCTCGACGTTGCCGGCGACGACTGCCGCCGGGTACCGCGGCGCGAGCATCGACCCGTCGGGGATCAGGATGGACAACGGCTTCAGGCACCCGGCGTTCATCGGGATCTCGTCGTCGACCAGCGTGCGGAACACGTACAGAACGGCAGCCTTGCACACGGCCGACGGCGCGTTGAAGTTGGTCGGCTGCTGCGGGCTGGTGCCGGCGAAGTCGATCGTCGCCTCGCGCCGCGTGCGGTCGATGCGGATGGTCACCGCGATCGTCGCGCCGCTGTCCATCTCGTACTCGAAGTGCCCGTCGCGCAGGACGTCGAGCACGCGCCGCACCGACTCCTCGGCGTTGTCCTGCACGTGCCGCATGTACGCGCGCACGACCGGCAGTCCGAAGTGCGCGACCATCTTCGCGAGCTCCTGCGCGCCCTTCGCGCACGCCGCCACCTGCGCGCGCAGGTCGGCGATGTTCTGGTCGACGTTGCGCGACGGGTAGCGGCCGCCGGCGAGGATCGCGCGCATCTCGGCCTCGAGGAAGCGGCCGGCGGCGACGAGCTGCACGTTGTCGAGCAGCACGCCCTCCTCGTCGACGTGCGCGGAGTCGGGCGGCATCGAGCCGGGCGTGATGCCGCCGATGTCGGCGTGGTGGCCGCGGGAGGCGACGAAGAACTCCGGCGTCTCCCCCTCATCCGCCCTTCGGGCACCCTCTCCCCTCCGGGAAGAGGATCGGTCGCGGGCCGTGGAGTCTGCCCCGTCGCCCCGCAGGGGAGCGCGGCCGGTTGCGGCAGCAGGTTCTGCTCCCTCTCCCCGCAGGGGAGGCCGGGGGTGAGGGGAGAAACACCGGCGCGATGACCGTGACGTCCGGCAGGTGCGTGCCGCCGTTGTACGGCGCGTTCAGCACGAACACGTCGCCGCGGCGCATCGTGCCGGCGCGCCGGTCGATGATCGTCTTCACCGACTCCCCCATCGAGCCCAGGTGCACCGGCATGTGCGGCGCGTTGGCGATCAGGTTGCCCGCCGCGTCGAACAGCGCGCACGAGAAGTCGAGCCGCTCCTTGATGTTGACCGAGTACGCGGTGTTGGCGAGCGTGACGCCCATCTGCTCGGCGATCGCCATGAACAGGTTGTTGAACACCTCGAGCAGCACCGGGTCCGCGGTGGTGCCGATCGCGTGCGCGCGCCGCGCGGCCTCCGCGCGTTCAAGGACCACGTGGTCGCGCGGGGTCAGCGTCGCGCGCCAGCCCGGCTCCACGACCGTCGTCGCGTTGCGCTCGCGGATCACCGCGGGGCCGAGGATCGTGTCGCCGGGGCGCAGGTCGTCGCGGTCGTACACGCGCGCGTCGCGGAACGCGCCGTCGGTGTAGACGCGGTTGGCCTTGAGCGGTGCGAGCGGGCCCGCGCGCGGCGGGAACGACGGCGTGAGGTCCGCCGCCGACTCGGTGCGACCGACGGCCTCGACCGCGATGGCCTCGATCACCAGCGCCTTGCCGGGCATCAGGAAGCCGTACTGCTGCCGGTAGCGCCGCTCGAACTCCGCGACGATCGGCGCGACCGTGCCGTGGAACGGGATCTCCAGCGTCGTGTCGGTGCCGTCGTACTTGACGTGCAGCGTGCGGCGGCACGCGATGCGCGCGGCGTCGATGCCCTGCCGCGCGACCTCCGCCGTCGCGGTCGCGGCGAGCGGCGCGAACGCGGCCTCGGCCGCGACGAGCGCCGCCTCCGCGAGCGGCGCCTCGACCGCCTGCTGGCGCAGCGCGCGCACGTCGGCCAGCCCCATCCCGTACGCCGACAGCACGCCGGCCAGCGGGTGGATGAACACGCGCGTCATGCCGAGCGCGTCGGCGACGAGGCACGCGTGCTGGCCGCCGGCCCCGCCGAAGCAGCACAGCGTGTACTCGGTGACGTCGTAGCCGCGCTGCACCGAGATGTGCTTGATCGCGTTGGCCATGTTCTCGACCGCGATCCGCAGGAAGCCCGCGGCGACCTCCTCCGCGGTGCGCGCCTCGCCGGTCTTCGCCGACACCTCGGCGGCGAGCTCGGCGAAGCGCCGCCGCACGACTTCGGCATCGAGCCCTTCGTCGCCGCCGGGACCGAACACCTTCGGGAAGAGGTCGGGGTCGAGCTTGCCGACCATCACGTTGCAGTCGGTCACGGTGAGCGGCCCGCCGCGCCGGTACGCCGCCGGCCCCGGGTTCGCGCCGGCGGAGGCCGGCCCCACGCGGAAGCGCGCGCCGTCGAACGTGCAGATCGAGCCGCCGCCGGCGGCCACCGTGTAGATGCTCATCATCGGCGCGCGCAGGCGCACGCCGGCGACCTGCGTCACGAACGCGCGCTCGTACTCGCCGGCCCAGTGGGTGACGTCGGTCGACGTGCCGCCCATGTCGAAGCCGATGATGCGGTCGAAGCCGGCGAGCCGCGACACCTCGACCGCGCCGACGATGCCGCCCGCCGGCCCCGACAGGATCGCGTCCTTGCCCTGGAACAGGTGCGCGTCGGTCAGGCCGCCGCTCGACTGCATGAACTGGAGGCGGGGACTCCCCCTCACCCCGGCCCTCTCCCCCTGCGGGGGAGAGGGAGTCTCGAGCGGAGCGTTGCGGCCGTCCCCCCTCACCCCAGCCCTCTCCCCCTGCGGGGGAGAGGGAGCGGCACCTGTGGCGGCGCCTGCCGGAAGCGCGACGCCCGCCGCTGCCGCACCCGCGGGAGCGCCCGCCGGAGCACCTCCCTCTCCCGCTTGCGGGAGAGGGCCGGGGTGAGGGCCGTCGCCGAGATCCCGCTCGACCTCGTCGACGTAGCGCCGCAGGATCGGCGACAGGTACGCGTCGACGACCGTCGTGTCGCCGCGCGACACGAGCTTCATCAGCGGCGACACCTCGTGCGACACCGACACCTGCGCGAAGCCGAGCGCGCGGGCGATGCCGGCAAGCTCGCGTTCGTGCTGCGGGTAGCGGTAGCCGTGCATCAGCACGATCGCCACGGCGCGGACGCCGTCGGCGCGGGCGGCGCGCAGCGCGGCCTCGGCCGCCGCCGCATCGAGAGGCCGCACGACCTCGCCGTGGGCGCCGATGCGCTCGTCCGCCTCGATCACGCGCTCGTAGAGAACATCCGGCAGCTCGATCCGCCTGACGAAGAGCTTCGGCCGGTTCTGGTAGCCGATGACGAGCGCGTCGGCGAACCCGCGCGTGATCACGAGCGCGGTGCGCTCTCCCTTGCGCTCGAGCAGCGCGTTGGTGGCGACGGTCGTCCCCATCTTGACCGCGTCGATCGCGCCCGCCGGGATGGGCGCCCCGGGGGGCAGGCCGAGGAGCTCGCGGATGCCGTGCACGGCGGCGTCGCGATACCGCTCCGGGTTCTCCGACAGGAGCTTGTGCGTCGTCAGCGAGCCGTCGGGACGGCGCGCGACGATGTCGGTGAACGTGCCGCCGCGGTCGACCCAGAACTGCCACGCGCTTCGCTCTGCCATGTCGTCTCGTGCATCCGTCGCGGGGGTCGCGCCTCGAAGGCCAGCGCGAGGCGCGCGGCGCCGCGGAAGTATGCCAGAACGCCCGCGGCCGTCCGCGGCGCGGCGCGTGCATAATCGGAGCGCCCCCCGCCCTCCCTGCGCGCACTCCGCCTTCCGACGTCATGGCACCGGCCGACCCGCCCGCCGGCAACGACCGCGCCGGCGCCGCGCCCGCAGGCCGACCACGCCGACGCGCACTACAACCGCGGCATCGTGCAGGCGGCGCTGCAGCGCCACGCCGAGGCGCTCGCGAGCTACGACCGCGCGCTGGCGCTGCGCCCGGCGGCGGCCGACGCGATGTCGCGCGCGTTCGCGGCCGCTGCCGCAGGCGCCGCCGCGGAGGCGGAGACGCTGTGCCGCGCCGTGCTCGCGGCGGAGCCGGAGCACTTCGAGGCGCTGTTCCTGCTGGGCACGCTCGCGGGCCGGGCCGGTCGCCCGGAGGAATCCGCGCGGCTCCTCGCGCGAGCGGTCGCGCGCCACGGCGGCAGCGCCAACGCGCACAACAACCTCGGCAACGCGCTGCAGGCGCTTCGGCGCTTCGACGAGGCGCTCGAGAGCTACGACCGCGCGCTGGCGCAGAAGGCCGACCACGCCGACGCGCACTACAACCGCGGCATCGTGCAGGCGGCGCTGCAGCGCCACGCCGAGGCGCTCGCGAGCTACGACCGCGCGCTGGCGCTGCGCCCGGCGTCGGCCGACGCGCTGTCCAATCGCGGGCTCGCGCTGCGCGAGCTCGGCCGCCACGACGAGGCCGTGGCCGCCTTCGACCGTGCGCTCGCGCTGCAGCCCGCGCACGCCGGCGCGCACGTCAACCGCGGCCTCGTGCTGCGCGAGATGCGGCGCCTGCCCGAGGCGGTCGCGAGCCTCGGCCGGGCCCTCGCGCTGGAGCCCGCGCACCCGTTCCTGCCCGGCGAGTGGCTGCACACGCGGATGCTGATGTGCGACTGGGCCGGCATCGACGGCGACTTCGCGCGGCTCGCCGCCGCGATTGCGCGTGACGAGCAGGTCTGTGCGCCGTTCACGGCCCTCGCCATCCCCCTTCCCGCGGCACTGCAGGCGCAGGCGGCGCGGACGTGGGTGCGCGCGAGGTGCCCGCCGGACGAAGCGCTCCCGCCGATCGCGCGCCGGCCGCGCCGCGACCGCATCCACGTCGCCTACGTCTCGCCCGATTTCCGCGAGCACCCCGTCGGCCGTCTCGTCGCCGGGACGCTCGAAGCGCACGACCGGGCGCGGTTCGAGGTGACGGCGATCGCGCTCGGGCGCGCCGGCGCCGACGACGTGCGGCGCCGCGTTGAGCGGACCGGCAGCCGGCCCGGCATCCTCGCGGCACGCGCGCAGCCCCGGTGCAGGCGAGCTGGCTCGGCTACCTCGGCACGATGGGCGCGCCGTACGTCGACTACCTGCTGGCCGACCGCGTGGCGTTGCCGGAGTCGCTCCGCCGGCACTGCGCCGAGAAGATCGTCTGGCTGCCGGGCTGCTATCCCGACGACGTCACGCGACGATCGTCCGCGCATGCGCCGACGCGCGCGGCGTGCGGCCTGCCCGCGACCGGCGTCGTGTACTGCTGCTTCAACAACAGCTACAAGCTGCTGCCGGCGACGCTCGAGCGGTGGGTTGCCATCCTGCGCGGCGTGCCCGGTGCCGTGCTGCTGCTGTACGCCGAGAACGCGTGGGCGCAGGCGAACCTGCGCGACGCGTTCGGCGCGCGCGGAATCGATCCCGCGCGCGTCGTGTTCGCGCCGTGGCTGCCGCGGGACGAGTACCTGGCGCGCTACGCGGTGGCGGACCTCTTCCTCGACACGCATCCGTACAACGCCGGGACGACCGCGGGCGACGCGCTGTGGGCCGGGCTGCCGGTGCTGACGTTTGCGGCCGACACGTTCGCCGGCCGCGTCGCGGCCAGCCTGCTCCACGCCGCCGGATTGCCGGAGCTCGTCGCCGCGACGCCCGACGACTACGTCGCCGCGGCCGTCGCGCTCGGAACGGCGCCGGACCGGCTGCGCGCGCTCCGCCAGCGGCTCGCCGACCGGCCGCACGCGACGACCGCCGGAGGATCCGCCGCCCACACGCGCTGGCTCGAATCCGCGTACGAGGCGATGCAGGCGCGCCACCTCGCGGGCCTCCCCCCCGACGACATCGCGATCGCGCGATAATGGCGGCAACGGGCGACCGCGCGCGCGATGGCGCGGGCAGCCTGACCCCCGATGCCCGATCCCTGATCCGCGAATGCTCGGCATCCTCACGCTCGACACTGCATTCCCGCGCGTCCGCGGCGACGTCGGCAACCCGGACACGTTCGCGTTCCCGGTGCGCCACGCGACGATCCGCGGCGCGCAGGTCGACGACATCGTCCACCGGCGCAGCGACGCGCTGCTGCCGGCGTTCGTCGCCGCCGCCAACGAGCTGATCGACGGCGGCTGCAACGGCATCGCGACGACCTGCGGCTTCCTGGTGCGCTGGCAGCGCGAGCTCGCGGCCGAACTCGAGGTCCCCGTGCTGACGTCGTCGCTGCTGCAGGTGCCGCTGGTCCAGCGCTGCCTGCCCCGCCACCGCCGGGCAGGTGTGGTCACCTACTCGGCGGCGGACCTCTCCCCCGACGCGCTGGAGGCCGCCGGCGCCGATCCCTACACGCCGGTCGCCGGCGTGGATCCCCGCGGCTATTTCTTCCGCACGATCCGCCACGGCGCCGCCACGATCGACGAGCGCCAGATGACGCTCGACGTCGTCGCCGCCGCGCGGCGGCTTGCCGCGGAGCACCGCGACCTCGGCGCGATCGTGCTCGAGTGCGCGAACATGCCTCCGTACCGGCAGGCGGTCGAGCAGGCGCTCGAGCTGCCGGTGTACGACGCGGCGCAGCTCCTCGGCTGGTTCCACGCCGGCATCGCGGGCAGCCGGCCGCGTTACTCGCGCCGCAAACTGTGGTAAAAATCGCAGGGCTTGGCGCGGCCGCCCCGGCGACTCCCCTACCCGCGCCCGACAGGAGACCTCCGATGAAACGTTCCTTCGCCGTCGCCGCCGCGTTCGGGCTTGCCGTCGCCCTGCCCGTTGCGGCGCAGACCAAGTGGGACCTGCCCACCGCGTACCCGGCCAGCAACTTCCACACCGAGAACATCGCGCAGTTCGCCGCCGACGTGGACAAGGCAACCGGCGGCAAGCTCAAGATCCAGGTCCACCCGAACGCGTCGCTGTTCAAGGCGCCCGAGATCAAGCGCGCGGTCCAGGGCGGCCAGGCGCAGGCCGGCGAGATCCTGCTCGTGAACTTCGAGAACGAGGACCCGCTGTTCGGCCTCGACGGCATTCCGTTCCTCGCGACGTCCTACGCCGATTCGTTCAAGCTCTACAAGGCCTCGCGCAAGGCGCTCGACGACAAGCTCGCGAAGCAGGGCATGAAGGTGCTGTTCTCGGTGCCGTGGCCGCCGCAGGGCATTTACACCAAGCGGACGCTCGCGTCGGCCGCCGACATGAAGGGCCTGAAGTGGCGCGCGTACAGCCCGGCGACGTCGAAGATCGCCGAGCTGGTCGGCGCGCAGCCGGTGACCGTGCAGGCCGCGGAGGTCTCGCAGGCGCTCGCCACCGGCGTCATCGATTCGTACATGTCGTCGGGCGCCACCGGCTACGACTCGAAGACGTACGAGCACATCAAGAACTGGTACGACACGCAGGCGTGGCTGCCGAAGAACGCGGTGATCGTCAACGCGAAGGCGTTCGACGCGCTCGACAAGCCGACGCAGGCCGCGCTGCTGAAGGCCGCCGCCGACGCGGAGACGCGCGGCTGGAAGCTCTCCGAGGAGAAGAACGGCTGGTACATCGCGCAGCTGAAGGACAAGGGCATGAACATCGTCAAGCCGTCCGACCAGCTGACCGCGGACCTGCGCCGCGTCGGCAACCACATGCTGGCCGAGTGGCAGCGCAAGTCCGGCGACGACGGCAAGAAGGTGATCGAGGCCTACCGCGTGCAGCAGTAGGGCCGTCCGCGCGTGCGCGTCCTGCTCGACCGCCTGTACAACGCCGCCGGTGTCCTGGCGGCGTTGTTCTTGGTGGGTACGCTCGGCATGGTGCTGACCGGCATCGCCGGGCGCCTCCTCCACTTCCACGTTCCCGGCACCGACAGCTACGCCGGCTACTGCATGGCCGCGGCGGGCTTCCTCGCGCTCGCGCACACGATGAAGCGCGGCGAGCACATCCGGGTCACGCTGCTGCTCGAGCACGTGGGCGCGAAGGCGCAGCGCGCGCTCGAGCTGTGGGCGCTTTCCGTGGCCACGCTGCTCGCCGCGCTGTTCGCGTTCTACAGCGCGCGCCTCGCCTGGCAGTCGTGGCAGTTCAACGACATCTCGACCGGCAACGACGCGACGCCGCTGTGGATCCCGCAGCTCGCGATGGCCGCCGGCACCCTGGTGCTGCTGGTCGCGCTCGTCGACGACCTCGTCCTCGAGTGGCGGGGCGCGCGGGTGCCGAAGGCACCGGCGGAGGCGCTGCGCAATGAGTGACGGCGTCGTCACGGGCCTGCTCGTCGTCGCGCTGTTCGCGCTGCTCGGCAGCGGCGTGTGGATCGGGCTCGCGCTGGCGGGTGTCGCGTGGATCGGCATGGAGCTCTTCTCGTCGCGGCCGGCCGGCGACGCGATGGCCGTCACGATCTGGGGCTCTGCGTCGTCGTGGACGCTCACCGCCTTGCCGCTCTTCTGCTGGATGGGCGAGATCCTGTTCCGCACGCGCCTGTCCGAGGACATGTTCCGCGGGCTCGCCCCGTGGCTCGAGCGCGTGCCCGGGCGGCTGCTGCACACGAACATCATCGGCTGCACGATCTTCGCGGCGGTCTCCGGCTCGTCGGCCGCGACGTGCGCGACGATCGGCAAGATGACGCTGCCGGAGCTCAAGAGCCGCGGCTATCCCGAGGACATCACGATCGGCACGCTGGCGGGCGCGGGCACGCTCGGCCTGCTGATCCCGCCGTCGATCATCATGATCGTCTACGGCGTGACCGCCAACGTGTCGATCGCGCAGCTCTTCATCGCCGGGGTGATCCCCGGAATCCTGCTCGCCGTGCTCTTCTCCGGCTACATCGTCGCCTGGGCGCTGCTCAATCCGGGCAAGGTACCCGAGACCGTCGAGCGCACGACGCTCGCGCGGAAGCTGCACGCATCGCGCCACCTCGTTCCGGTGCTGCTGCTGATCGCGCTGGTGCTGGGGTCGATCTACGCCGGCCTCGCCACGGCGACGGAGGCCGCGGCGTTCGGCGTCGTCGGCTCGCTCGCGATCTCCGCGGCGCAGGGCTCGCTCAACCGGCGCACGTTCGCGGACAGCCTGATGGGCGCCACGCGGCTCTACTGCATGATCGCGCTGATCCTGGCCGGCGCCGCGTTCCTCACGCTGTCGATGGGCTACATCGGGCTGCCAAGGCACCTGGCCGAGTGGATCGGCTCGCTCGGGCTCTCGCCGTTCGCGCTGGTCGTCGCGCTGGCGGGCTTCTACGTGCTGCTCGGCTGCTTCCTCGACGGCATCTCGATGGTCGTGCTGACGATGGGCGTGATCCTGCCGACCGTGGAGAAGGCGGGCATCGACCTCCTGTGGTTCGGCATCTTCGTCGTGCTCGTCGTCGAGATGGCGCAGATCACGCCGCCGGTGGGGTTCAACCTGTTCATGCTGCAGGGCATGACCGGCCGGCAGATCACGTGGATCGCGCGGCACACGCTGCCGATGTTCGTGCTGATGGTCGCCGCGGTGCTGCTGATCTGGTTCGTGCCCGGGCTCGTCACGTTCCTGCCGCAGCAGATGAAGCTCGGGTGACGCCGTGCACGCGGGCGCCCCGCCGTACGCCGCGAAGCTCCGCACGCCGTTCGCCGTGCTGGGCGTGCGCACCGACGGCCGCGCGGTGACGCAGCTCGCGTACCTGCCGCACGGGGAGCGCGCGGCCGCCCCCACCGACGCCGTCGCCGAGCGCGCCGTGCGCGAGCTCCTGCGCTACCTCGCCGACCCGCAGTTCCGCTTCACGGTGCCGTTGGCACCCGGCGGCACGCCGTTCCAGCGGCGCGTCTGGGACGCGCTGGCCGGCATCCCGCCCGGGCAGTCGCGCACGTACGGCGAGGTCGCACGCGCCGTCCGCAGCGCCGCGCGCGCCGTCGGGCAGGCCTGCGGCGCCAACCGGATCGCGCTCTTCGTGCCCTGCCACCGCGTGGTCGGCTCGCGGGGAGCGCTCGGGGGCTTCATGAACAGCGAAGACGGCGACCCGCTCGCGATCAAGCGCTGGCTGCTGGTCCACGAGGGCTACCGGTTCGGGGCGTGACGTGGCCACCGCGGACGCCGACCTGATCGACGCGTTCTGCGACCAGCTGTGGCTGCAGGACGGCCTCGCGCCGTCGTCGCTCGCGAGCTACCGGAGAGACCTGGCCGCGTGGTCCGCCTGGCTCGGCAGGCGCGGGCTCCTTTCCGCCGATCGGGCCGACGTCGAAGGCTGGCTCGCCGACCAGTTCCGCGCCAAGGCGAAGGCCACCTCCGTCGCGCGCCGGCTGTCGACGCTGCGCCGCTTCTACCGGCTGCAGCTCGAGCGCGCCACCGTGCGCGAGGACCCGACGGTGCGCGTGCGCGCGCCGAAGAAGCCGCGCCGGCTGCCGAAGCTCCTGTCCGAGAAGCAGGTCGAGGCGCTGCTCGCGGCGCCGGCGGTCGACGGCACGCTCGGATTGCGCGACCGCGCGATGCTGGAGACGCTCTACGCGACGGGGCTGCGCGTGTCCGAGCTGGTCGGGCTCAAGATCGCGCAGGTGTCGCTCGACGTGGGCCTCGTGCGCGTGATGGGCAAGGGCAGCAAGGAGCGGCTGGTGCCGCTCGGCGACGAAGCCGTCGAGTGGCTCAAGCGCTACCTCGCGACCGCGCGGCCGGAGCTCGCGGCGGACGCCAAGGGCGACTGCGTATTCCTGACCGCGCGCCGCGGGCCGCTCACACGGCAGGGGTTCTGGGCGCTCGTCAAGCGCTACGCGGTGAAGGCCGGCATCCCCGCCGCCGCGCTGTCGCCGCACGTGCTGCGGCACGCGTTCGCCACGCACCTGCTCAATCACGGCGCCGACCTGCGCGTCGTCCAGCTGCTGCTGGGGCACGCGGACATCACGACGACGACGATCTACACGCACGTCGCGCGCGAGCGGCTGAAGCAGCTGCACGCGATGCACCATCCGCGCGGATGACGCGGCGCGCGTTCGCGTACAATCGCCGCGCCACCGCCTTCC